>NZ_JBFUEA010000009.1:0-301707 GCF_056404435.1 Mucilaginibacter sp. P2_D11 | reverse complement strand
TTTAACGGCCGCAGTAGTAGCTTCGCTGGCCGGCAAAGCCAATAGTATAGCTACCATCTTTACGTTGGATATCTACAAGAAGAAGATCCGCAAAGATGCTACCGATCACCAACTGGTGGTAGTAGGCAAGATTACCGTAGTAGTGGCCATGATACTGGGCGTAGCGATATCGCCATTCCTGGGCATCGACAAAAAAGGCGGCTTCCAGTTCATACAGGAGTACACCGGCTTTGTATCGCCGGGTATCTTCGCCATGTTTATCCTGGGCTTCTTCTGGAAGAAGGCATCATCCAATGCGGCATTGTTTGCCACTATCGGCGGCTTCGCGTTCTCGGTATTCTTCAAATTCCTGCCCAAGATGGTTGATTTGACCTCACTTGCAGCAAGCGGCTTCTCTTATAAAAATGCTGAAAGCGGCCTGTACGAGATACCATTCCTGGACAGGATGGGTTTCGTATTCGCCATTTGCGTGGCAGGTATGGTGATCATCAGCTTGATCGATGCAGCCAAAGGCAAAGAAACCAATGGCCTGGAGATAGATGCCAAAATGTTCAAAACATCGAATGCTTTTGCGGTTGGTGCTATGCTGGTTTGCGGCATACTGGTGGCCTTATATACAATATTTTGGTAATAAAGCGGCCTGATAATGCATCGGCTTCGCGCGGCTGCGAATTGAACGGCGCTATATACACCCCTTATTTTGAAAGATATGATACCAAATCTAAAACAAACATTCCGCTGGTTCGGCCCTAATGACCCGGTAACTTTACAGGCCATCAGGCAAACCGGCGCAACCGGCATTGTTTCGGCCCTGCATCACATTCCCTGTGGTGTGGTTTGGGGTATTGATGAAATACGTGCCCACCAAACCATTATTGAGACAGCCGGTTTTGATTGGACCGTTGTGGAGAGCGTAAACATACACGAGTCGATCAAAACCGGAGCGTCCGGACGCGATTGGTATATTGACAACTATCGGCAAACGCTGGCCAATCTCAGTAAAGCCGGCATTGGTACGGTGTGCTATAACTTCATGCCGGTGCTCGACTGGACACGCACCCATCTCGATTACCGGTTGGCCAATAACGCATCTGCTTTAAGGTATGAAGCGGCTGCGCTGGCTGCATTCGACCTTTATATCCTGCAACGGGAGGGAGCATATGCCGAATTCAATGCCGATCAGCAACTGGCCGCAAAGCGTTACCTGGACAAGTTAACAAGCAATGAGATAAGCCAGCTAACAAATACCATATTGGCGGGTTTGCCCGGAACCGACGAGGTGTTTACCATTGAGGAATTTAAGGAGCACTTGAAAAGATTCAGCGATGTTGACGCAACGAAGTTGAAAGAAAACCTGGCTTATTTTTTACGCGCCATTATACCCTACGCGGAAGAATACGGCATAAAAATGTGTATCCATCCCGACGATCCGCCGTTCCCGATATTGGGCTTGCCGAGAGTGGTATCTACTGAAAAAGACCTGAAAGACGTAATTGACGCGTATCCTTCGGCCAATAATGGCATCACTCTTTGCAGCGGCTCGCTTGGTGCACGTGAAGATAATGATATTCCGGGCATTATAAAGCGTTTAGGGAGTCACATACATTTTCTGCATTTGCGGAATGTGCAGCGCGAAGCAGACGGAAGTTTTTACGAAGCTGACCATTTGGGGGGGAGTACGGATATGTTTGAGGTGATGAAAGCAGTGGTAACAGAACAGGCCAGGCGGCAGGAGGCCGGACGATATGATGCTGAAATACCCATGCGGCCCGACCATGGACATAAAATACTGGACGACTTTAAGTACAACACTTATCCCGGGTATTCAATAATTGGGCGATTAAAGGGATTGGCAGAATTGCGGGGCCTGGAAATGGGCGTAAAGCAATCATTGCTCTTTTTAAATCAATTATTAGGAATAGACTATAGGAAAGAATATTTCCATTAATTTTTTTATCTGCGTATAGATGCCTGCGGGCACCCAGTATCTAAATGATGACAAAGAACCTGCTGATTAAGCGATTGGTGCTATTATTTGCAATTTTGCAAATTGCCGGTAATGTTTATGCTGATGACGGGTACAAGCTTTGGCTTGGCTATAACGCCGTGGCCGATAAAAAACTGGCCGCTAAATATAAAGCGCAGCTGGCTCATGTGAAATTTGCAGGCACTACACCTTCGCTTAACGCCGCCCGCGAGGAACTGCTAACCGGGCTGCAAGGTACCCTGGCGCTGAAGCCTCAAATTAGTGAAAAAATCGAATCTCCCGCGTTGCTGGTGGGTATCGCTTCAACTATAAACCTGCCGGGAAGATTTTTTTCCTCGAGCGAACTGGATAAAACCGGCAGCGAAGGGTATCTCATTAAAACAGTAATCATCAACAGTAAAAAGTGTATTATTATTACGGCTCAAACCGATGTTGGGGTTTTGCACGGCGTTTTTGGTTTTCTAAAGTTGCTGCAAACGCAGCAAAGCATCGATGCCTTGAATATTTTGGAGTACCCGCGTATCATGTACCGGGTGTTGGATCATTGGGACAACCTTAACCGCACCGTGGAACGCGGCTATGCAGGATCGTCTATTTGGAACTGGCATAAGCTGCCGGGTTATATCGACCAGCGCTACATTGATTATGCACGGGCCAGCGCTTCGGTTGGGATAAATGGCTCGGTAGTGAATAATGTAAACGCCAACGCGCTGATGCTGACACCGGAATACTTAGAAAAGGTAAAAGCACTGGCAAACACCTTCAGGCCCTATGGCATAAAGGTGTATTTGTCGGTTAAATTTAGCAGCCCGATTGATATAGGCGGGCTTAAAACCGCCGATCCGCTCAACGCGCAGGTAATTCAATGGTGGAAAGATAAGGCGGACGAAATATACCGCACTATTCCGGATTTTGGCGGTTTCCTGGTGAAGGCTAATTCAGAAGGGCAGCCCGGCCCACAAGCCTACGGGCGCAGCCATGCGGATGGTGCTAACATGCTTGCTGATGCATTGTTGCCCCACAATGGTATTGTAATGTGGCGGGCATTCGTATATGACAACAACGTGCCTGACGATAGGGCCAAGCAAGCCTACAATGAGTTTAAGCCGCTCGACGGGCAGTTCAAAAAAAATGTAATTATACAGGTGAAGAACGGGCCGATAGATTTTCAGCCCCGCGAGCCGTTCCACCCCTTATTTGGCGCTATGCCTAATACCCCGCTCATGATGGAGTTCCAGCTTACGCAAGAGTACCTGGGGTTTTCTACAAATCTGGTTTACGAAGCGCCGCTGTTTAAAGAATGCCTGGAATCTGATACCTATGCGATGGGGAAAGGCTCTACAGTGGCTAACGTAATTACCGGCAAGTATAATGCAAAACTCGTCACCGGGATGGCGGGCGTGGCTAATATAGGCTCAGACATCAATTGGTGCGGGCATCCATTTGCCCAGGCAAACTGGTATGCCTTTGGCCGGCTTGCGTGGAACCCGGATTTATCATCGGCCGATGTAGCGTCCGATTGGTTGAAGATGACTTTTACGAACAATCGGGCTTTTGTAGCCCCCGTAACAGCGATAATGCTGCAATCGAGGGAGACAGCGGTAAACTATATGACGCCGCTCGGGCTTCACCACATCATGGGTGTTAACACGCATTATGGCCCGGGGCCATGGGTGGATAACGCAGGGCGTGCAGATTGGAACGCTACTTATTACCACAAGGCAGATTCGGCAGGTATTGGTTTCAACCGCAGCAGTACGGGCAGTAACGCGGTAGCGCAATATCAACCGCAGGTAAGGGAGCAGTTTGAAAATCTGGCCACTTGCCCGGATGAATATCTGTTATGGTTCCACCATGTAGGGTGGGATTATAAGATGCGTTCGGGGGCTACTTTGTGGGATGAATTGGTGCGTCGATATTACATAGGGGCAGATGCTGTTAAACAAATGGAGCTCACCTGGAATAAAATGGTGCCTTATGTAGATAAGGAACGGTTTGAGTCGGTTAAACAGTTGTTAGCTATTCAATATGACGAAGCTACGACCTGGCGTAATTCCTGCGTGTTATACTTCCAAACATTTTCCAAAAGGCCAATACCATCCCAATACCCAAAGCCGGATAAACCCCTGAGTTTTTATAGGGACCGGAAATTTTTGCTCGCACCCGGTATAGGCGGAAATCAATAAATAATTAAACCAAGCTATAAATTATAAACTCATGAACCAGTTATCAACCAAAGCAAAGCCGTTTTTAATGCTGCCAATTGTTTTATGTTCGCTCTTAGCGTGCCATTCACCAGAGCAGAAAGCAGGCACCGCAGCTACCGATACCACGAAAGTAAAATTCCTTACCGAGCCGCTAATTAGTAACATATACACTGCGGATCCCTCGGCCCACGTATTTAACGGGAAAATTTACATATACCCTTCGCATGATATTGATGCAGGGATAAAAGAAAATGATAATGGCGATCACTTCGCCATGAAAGATTACCACATCTTGTCGATGGATAGTATCGGCGGCAAGGTTACTGATGAAGGCGTAGGATTAGATATTAAAGATATACCATGGGCCGGCCGGCAGCTTTGGGCACCGGATGCGGCGTATAAAAACGGCACTTACTACTTATATTTCCCCGTAAAGGACAAGCAAGATGTATTCAAAATTGGGGTGGCTACTTCAAAGCAACCTCAAGGCCCATTTAAAGCAATGCCCGAACCCATAGCCGGCAGTTTCAGTATAGACCCTGCCGTTTTTACGGATACAGATGGTAGTTCATATATGTATTTCGGCGGTATTTGGGGTGGGCAGTTGCAGCGCTGGGCCACAGGTAAATACGAAAGCAATGGCTCTAAAACCGATTTGCAGCAAGATGATAAACCGGCAATAAGCTGCAGGGTAGCCAAACTTAAAGGGAATATGACGGAGTTTGATGGGGATGTAAAAGATGTCGTTATCCTTGACAGCCTTGGCAAACCTTTATTGGGCAAGGATCATAACAGGAGATTCTTCGAAGGATCGTGGATGCATAAGTATAACGGCAAGTACTACTTTACCTATTCTACCGGCGATACGCACCTGCTCTGCTATGCCATTGGCGATAGCCCGGTTGGGCCGTTTACCTACAAAGGTGTATTTATGAAGCCTGTACAAGGATGGACCACGCACCACTCTATCATAGAAGTTAAAGGCAAATGGTATATCTTTTACCACGATACCGAAATATCCGGCAAGACACATTTAAGGAACGTAAAAGTAACCACACTTGAACATGAGGCCGACGGTTCAATAAAACTGATTGACCCCTTTATAAAATAGATGAATTTTAATACAATAATGGAAAAACCAAATCAAGCACTCGAGACATTAGCAATAGATACCGTAAGGGTACTTTCTGCAGATGCCGTACAAAAAGCAAACTCAGGCCACCCGGGCACGGCAATGGCACTGGCGCCCATGGGCCACGTATTGTGGACCAAATTTTTAAATTACAACCCCAAGAACCCCGATTTCGCGAACCGCGACAGGTTTATCCTTTCTGCAGGCCACGCCTGTATATTGCAATATAATTTCCTGTACTTAACAGGTTACGATTTGAGTTTAGACGACATCAAGGCATTCCGCCAGATGAACAGCAAAACCGCCGGTCACCCGGAATACGGTTTGGCACCCGGCGTTGATGTTACTACAGGCCCATTAGGCCAGGGTTTTGCTAATGGCGTAGGTTTTGCCATCGCGCAAAAACATTTGGCAGCTCGCTACAACAAACCGGGTTTCGACCTTTTCAACTATAACGTTTATGCCATCGTGAGCGATGGCGATATGATGGAAGGTGTAACCTCAGAAGCAGCTTCTTTAGCTGGTCATCTGCAGTTAGGCAACCTGATTTACTTATACGATGATAACCACATTTCTATAGAAGGTAGTACCGATATCGCCTTCAACGAGGATGTTAGCGCGCGCTTCCGCTCATACGGCTGGCATGTGCAGGAAATTGCTGATGTGAACGATACCCACGCTTTAGAGCTGGCTTTGATCAATGCAAAATCCGAATCGCAGAAACCATCGCTTATCCGTGTACGTTCGCTCATCGCTTACGGTAGCCCAAACAAATCGGGCACTGCAGGTTCGCACGGTTCGCCACTGGGTGCCGATGAGATAAAACTGGTGAAAGAATTCTTCGGTTTCGACCCGGAGAAATCGTTCAACGTTCCTGCCGAAGTGCTGGAATACTACCATGCCAAAGGCGCACGCGGCGAAAAAACCGAAGCCAAATGGAACGAACTGTTTGCTAAATACAAAGCGAAATTCCCGGAACTGGCTGCCGAATACGAAACCGCAGCATCAGGCGAACTGCCTGCAGGTTGGGCCGATAAACTGCCAACCTTCAAAGCATCCGACCCTAAAATGGCAACCCGCCAGGCATCGGGTAAAGTGCTGAATGCAATCGCTGCAGGCCTGCCAAACTTAATTGGTGGTGCAGCGGATCTGGCTCCCTCTACCGAGACTAACTTAAAAGAATACGATTCCTTCACCTCGGAAAACCGTGCAGGTCGCAACTTCCACTTCGGTATCCGCGAGCATGCCATGGGTTCGGCCCTTAACGGTATGTCGCTTACAAAAGGCGTGCTGCCGTTTGGTGCAACCTTCCTGCAATTTGCCGATTATATGCGCCCGCCGATACGCTTGGCAGCCATTATGAAGATCAGCCCGATATTCGTTTACACCCACGATAGTATCGGTTTAGGTGAGGATGGTACTACCCACCAGCCGATAGAGCATCTGGCAACATTGCGCGCTATTCCTAATGTAACCGTTATCCGCCCGGCAGATGCCAACGAAAGTTCATTCGCCTGGAAGGTAGCCATAGAGAAAAAAGGCGGCCCGACTGTATTGATATTCACCCGCCAGGGATTGCCAATCCTCGATCAGGATAAATATGGCAAAGCATCGGGCGTAGAAAAAGGCGCTTACGTATTATCAGAAGCCAGCAAAGGCATTGACCTGATACTACTGGCAACAGGTTCTGAAGTAGCGTTGATTATGGATGCGCAAGCCAAACTGGAAGCAGAAGGCATCTCAACCCGCGTGGTGAGCATGCCATCATGGGAGCTGTTCGAGGCGCAGGATGCTGTCTACAAAGAATCGGTACTGCCTAAAGCAAGCCGCAAGCGTTTAGCTGTAGAAATGGCATCCCCAATGGGCTGGCACAAATACACTACCGACGAAGGCGATACCCTGTGCATGACCACCTTCGGCGAATCAGCCCCGGCAGAAGATCTGTACAAACACTTCGGCTTTACGGTAGATAACGTAGTTAACAAAGCGAAAGCACTTTTGTAATATAGATATGAGACGTGAGATTTGAGATATGAGATTAGCTTCGACGCTGGTTTCCTGTCTCAAATCTCATATCTCACTTCTCAAATCTCTCAACTTCGGCGCATGCCAAAATCCCTCATTCATTCATCGCAAAAGAAGATGAAGTTTTAGGGCGTTGCACCCTTTTATTCGTTTGGTATTCTGAAGGCAGGATGCCGAACTTGCTTTTAAACGTCCTCGAGAAATAGCTTGGCGTTCCGAAACCAGTCATGTAGGCTATCTGGGCTACGTTATAGTCGCTCGTTTCCAACAGCGCCGCTGCCTTTTCTAATTTCACCTGGCGGATGTATTCTACAGGCGTGCATCCCGAAAGTTCCAGCAATTTATAATACAACGATCCCCTGCTCATGCCCACATGTTTGCTTAGTTTCTCAACAGACAGTTCCGGGTCGTTCAGGCCGTTTTCAATACATTCCATCACTTTATTCATCAACTTTACATCGGCCGATTCCGATTCGATTTGATTGACTTTGAATTGGATGTGTTTGGAGTATGTCTCTTTCAGGCTGCTGCTCATGATAAGCAGGTTGCAAATTTTAGTGTACAAAATTTGGAAGTTGAACGGTTTGGTGAGGTAGTCGTTCGCCCCGGAGCGGAGTCCGTCCAATTGTTCTTTCTCCTTTGCCATTGCGGTGAGCAATATAACCGGAATATGACAGGTGCGTTTATCCGATTTTATTTTCTGGCTCAGCTCAATGCCATTTACATGGGGCATGCCAACATCGCTAACCACCAGATCCGGGTGAAGGCTCAATGCTTTTTGCCAGCCCTGTTTGCCATCGGGCGCTTCTAAAATGTGGAAATATTGCTTTAAGTGCTGAGCAAGGTAATAACGGAATTCATCGTTGTCTTCCACTAGCAGCACGGTAGCCATATTAGTGCTCCGTTCGGCCTCATCATCTGCATGCGATACCTCAACGGTTTCGCTGCTCAGGATGGACGATTGCGGTAAGTTTGTTTCCGGCTCATCTGCCACAGAAAGGGCCGGTAGTAGGGGTAGCGTGATCACGAAGTCGCTGCCTTTGCCGCCGGCGCTCTTGGCGCAGATACTGCCCCCGTGTAGCTCTATAAATTCTTTTGTGATAGCGAGGCCAATACCCGACCCCTGGTTCATTATTGAACCTTTTCGGACCGACTGATAAAAGCGATCGAATATTTTAGTGGTATCATTTTCAGCGATGCCGATGCCGGTGTCCGAAACGGTTAAATTCAATACCGGCTGCGTGGTATCTACGCCGGAAATGTTTATGCCAATGGTTACGCAGCCTCCGCCTGGCGTAAACTTAAACGCATTGGATAGCAGATTGAATATTACACGCTCCATTTTGTCGCAATCGAGCTGCGTGGCCCATGATTTTTGATTGGTATCTATTTTAAGCATAATATGCTTATTCTCAGCTATGTCGCGAAACGATTCGGTACACTCCACAATAAAGCTGACAATATCGCCGGGCACCAGGTTCAGTTGTAGCTCCTGCTCCTCCATTTTACGGAAATCGAGCAGCTCATTAACCAGGTTAAGCAGCCGTTTGGCATTCCGGTTAATCATTTTCAAATGACCAAAATCCTCGGCCTCAAAACCTCGATTCATTAATCTGTCTACAGGGGCCAGGATAAGTGAAATGGGTGTCCTGAACTCGTGGCTCAGGTCGGTGAGTATTTTGATTTTAACACGATCGAGCTCATGCAATCGTTCCGCTTCGAGGCGTTCCCGTTCAATTAATTCCTTTGCCCTTGATTTTTCCTGCGCTACTTCAAACTCGTTCCGCAATTTCCGGATACCCTGCCTGCGGATTAGCAATAAAATTGCCGTAGCAGCCAGCAGATAAAACAGATATGCGTATATAGTACGCCAAAATGGCGGCAATACCACTATATTTATTTGACTTGGTGTATTATTCCAACCATTTTCATTCTTGCTCGACATCACCTGGAATACATAGTTCCCTGGGTCGAGATTAGTATAATTTGCAGTCCGGGCTTTGTTAACATAGTTCCAGCCTTTGTCGAATCCCGAAAGCCTGTATGCATAAAGGTTCTGCCTTGGCGAGGCATAGTCGACCGCTACATAGTTGATGGAGAAGTTTTCGCCATATTTAAGTATTATTTCTTTGGCATTACTCAGCTGCTGGTTGATAGGGGAGTTTGCTGAAGGCGCTATGGATAGATTATTTACTTTGAGCCCGCTGAATATTACTTTGCCGGGAACAGAAGATGGCGGGAGTTTTTCGGGATTGAAGTAATTAAAGCCATCTTCCCCCCCAAAAAACAATTCGCCACTGCTGGTTTTTATGGCGGAGCCAATTAAGAATGCACCTTGTTGAATGCCATTTTCCGCCGTGAAGTTCCTAAAGGTACTTTTGGCGCGATCGAAGGAGACGATCCCCCTGTCGGTACTGAACCAAAGCATGCCTGCGTTATCTTCAACAATGCTTTTAATAAAGCCGTTGGTCAATCCTTCGGGCTCTTTAAACGAATGGAAGCGGTTGGTTTTTGCGTTGAAAAAGCTGATGCCATCATTGGTGCCTACCCATAGGGTGCCATCTTTAGCGATCAGGGTGGCCGAGATTACGTCATCGGCTAATCCGCTGTTGGCTTTGGTGTAATGGGTAAGGTTACCATTTGCAGCCTGGTAAACGGCAATGCCTGTACCGGCAGAGCCTATCCATATATTACCATTGGGTGCCATGGTTAACGACTGTATAAAATCATTCAGCGGCAAATCGTGAGGAAAACCGGCACTCGCCCGTCGGTTCAAATTAGAGAACGCGTTGGTGGTTTTATCATATACGTCGATCCCATGGCCAATAGTGCCGAACCACAATCTGCCATTTTTGTCTTCAATAATCGCAGTGACGTCATTAGAACTGAGCCCCTTAAGGCCGGCGTTAGAGGTAAATTGCTTAAATGTTCCGCTTTGCGGATCGATACAAAAAACCCCATGATGATAGGTGCCGGCCCATAGCTTCCCGTTTCGGTCCATATGGAGTGACAGAATTGTCGGCTTTACCGATCCGTCGAGCCTGCTTGTTAGCTTATAAGATGTAAACAGCCCGGTGGCGCGGTCAAAAAGTTCCAGTCCGCCACCATCTGTGCTTACGAAGATTTTTCCGGGCTGATATTCGGCAAAAGCAGTTACGAAAGGTGCTGCCAGGCCTCTTGGGTCGAAAGGGTTGCTTTGTTTGAGGTTGAAAAGTGCCAGATGCTTGTTATATTTACTTACACCACCACCAAAGGTGCCTATCCAGTAGATGCCGTCCGGGTCTATAAATACACTCCTGATAGATTTGCTTTTTAAGCTGAACATATTGCGTGGATCCGGCCGCAGCTGCTTAAACGCGCAGGTAGATAAATTCAATACAGTTACGCCGTCCTCGGTGCCTATCCAAAGGTCGCCCTCTTTGGTGGCGGTTAAGGCGAATATGGCGTTGTTGCTCAACGAATTGGTGATTCCTTTCGCACATTTATACACGGCGAATTTTCCGGGCGATACTTGTTTGTTAAGGCCATCGAAAGTGCCCAGCCAAATGTTCCCCTTCGCGTCTTCCGTTATCGATTTGATGACATTATTACTCAGGCTCGTTGTATCTGTTGGGTTATGTGCATACCTGCTTATTTTGCGGGTGGCGTGGTTATAAAAATAAGCGCCATTATTGGTACCTACCCACATGTTTTGGTTACTGTCTTCAAATAGTGAGATAGCAACAAAGCTTCCTGCTTCGGTTGTTTTTGGATAAGTAATCGGCAAACGGGTAGGGTGGCCTGTTTTGAGATTTATAATACGTAAATCGCCATAGGTTCCAACCCACAGGTTGCCGCTATGATCTTCAAATATCGTCCTGGCAGATATGGTAGGAAGTTCTTTCCAGGTGCCATCGCCGGTATATGTTTTAAAGCTGTCGAATTTCGTATCGTAATAGCAAAGCCCACCGGAGGCGGTACCAACCCAAAGCCTTCCGGTATGATCGGCAAATAACGACAATACCTCGTTAGATGGGAGGCTGGTTTTATCGCCCTGATGATGCCTGTAAACCGTGAAATTATTACCGTCATATTTACTTAAGCCATTAGTTGTGCCAAACCACATCAATCCATTCTGATCCTTAATAATAGCCGTGACGGTGTTTGCTGATAATCCTTCTTTCACGGTGATAGATGTGAAGTTCAGGTTATTCTGGCCGACAACAATCAGTGGGGTGCTCATCAAAATCAGGCATACCGCAAGGTTGCGTTTTATCAAATTCCACATCATAGTATATGAGTATATGTTTGGCCCTGCCCGACGATATCTGTTTTGCAACAGGTACGATCTTAGAATGGGTTAGTAAAAGATAATTGGTTATAACAAATATATTATTCTCACTCAATTTATTTACGAAAACATACAATAAAAGTATTTTAAATAACAATCGATTGAATGATTTATTGGTGGCCGTTTGTTTTCCATCTGAATCTTGATACTCCATTGCGTTTTAAACCCGGCTCTTTGATAGGAGGGAATACTGAAATTGGCTTTAAATGACCAATTCGAAATGTATTTGATTGTTTTTGATAAGGAGTTATCCGGAATAAATTCTTGCGCTACCAAACGCCAAGTATAGGATGAAGCGATAAAAGGAGATTTTACGGCTTTATGAATTATTGCTAAAAATTTCATGTGAGATATCAAAATAGATACTAAATTTACAATCGATTGCCAATATAAACTCGATTTTAAATTTTAGTTTTTGATTTTCCAACCCTTACGGTTTACTAAACAGACAGGAGGTTTATGAGAACATTTTTTGCCGTATTTATCGGTATGGTGGTAATATTATACACCGGGCAGTATGCCAACGCAACATTAAGGCTTCCGCAACTCGTTAGCGATGGCATGGTACTACAGCGCAATACCAATATAAAAATATGGGGCTGGGGAAGCCCCGGCGAGCGGGTAAAAATAGCTTTCAATGGAAAAACGTTCAAATCTATGGTGGGGGATGATGGCCAATGGAGCGTAACCCTTCCAAAAATGAAGGCAGGGGGGCCATATCAAATGCAGATAGATGGCAGCAACCATATTTTGTTAAAGGATGTGCTTATCGGCGACGTTTGGTTTTGTTCGGGACAATCTAACATGACCATAAAAATGGAACGGGTGAAAGAGAAATATCCCGAAGAGATAGCTAGTGTTGATTATCCGTTTATCAGGTATTTTTTTGTTGCTACCACCGCCGATGTGGAAAACCTTCACAGCGACTATCCTCCCGGCCGTTGGGTGGCAACTACAAAGCAAAACATACTGGAAATAGGTGCCGTTGCCTATTTTTTTGCAAAGCAGCTTTATGGCCGGTACCATATACCTATTGGCATCATTAATTCGAGTGTAGGCGGCACTCCTATACAAGCATGGATAGGAGAAAGCGGCATAAAAGATATCGGCACTTATGGCCAGCGGCTTGCCCAATTTAAGGATACCTCGTTTATGGCCGGAGTAGCCCGGGCCAAACAACGGGCTATCCCCTTGGATCCGGCCATTCAGGGGGAGGACAAGGGAAGTTCGGGCGCCGTTAAATGGTACGATCAGAGCTATATTCCCACTAACTGGCATAAGTTCTGGCTGCCGGGCTATTGGGCCGACCAGGGGGTTAAGGGGCTGAACGGCATCGTTTGGTTCAGGAAAGAAATAAACGTTCCTGTTGAGATGGCGGGTAAGGCAGCGAAGCTTTTCGTTGGCCGCATAATTGATGCGGATGAAACATATGTGAACGGCCAATTGGTGGGGAAAATCACCTATCAGTATCCTCCCCGCAGGTACGAAGTACCGGCAGGCTTGTTAAAAGCAGGGAAAAACGTAATAACAGTTCGTGTGACCAATTCGGCCGGGAAGGGTGGGTTTGTGCCCGATAAGCGCTATGAATTAACAGATGGTACTACAGTTATCGATTTGCGGGGCGACTGGCTTTACCAGGTTGGCCTGGCCTATCAGCCGCGCAGGAACGGAAGCAGAGGTGGTGCGCCATTTTCTGCTCAGGACGAGCCAACCGGCCTGTATAATGCCATGATAGCACCGGCAGTGAACTATGCCGTAAAAGGATTCCTTTGGTACCAGGGCGAAACCAATGTTGGGACAAAAAACTATGGGGAACTTTTAACCGCACTTATTAATAATTGGCGTAGTGCCTGGAAAGATGACTCCTTGCCTTTCCTGATGGTACAGTTGCCGAATTTTGGGGAAGTACAGTATTCCCCTGCCGAAAGTTCCTGGGCCGAGATAAGGGAAGCGCAGTTAAAGGCACTTGCTTTGCCGAACACCGCACTGGCAGTTGCTATAGATGCCGGCGAGTGGAATGATATTCATCCTCTAAACAAGAAAGACGTTGGAGAACGCCTAGCTCGCGCTGCAGAAAGGCTGGCATATGGCGACCGGCAAATAGTTGCATCCGGCCCCACTTTTAAATCTGCTGTTATTGATGATAACAAAATCGCGCTTGCCTTCACTGATATTGGAACCGGCCTGGTATCCAACAACGGAGAGCCGCTTTCTCAATTTGCAATAGCGGGCGAGGATAAGCAATTTGTATGGGCTGCTGCTATTATAGCGGGCGATAAGGTTATCGTATCGTCGCCCCTGGTCCAACATCCCTTATATGTACGTTATGGCTGGTCAGATAATCCGGAGGGTGCGAATTTGTACAACCGCGAGGGCTTGCCGGCTTCTCCATTCCGCACGGATACGCCTAAGTAAATTAAAAGCTATCGACGCCGCCTAAACAAAAAAGGACAGCCTCGCGCTGTCCCTTAACCAATTGACTAACCAAACAGAGGCAGGAGCCCCAAGGACAGGTTGTACATTCAATAATTTAAAATTGCTGATTAATAAAATGCGGGAATAGCTGTTTTCGCCATTTTTATACTACATATGTCAGTTGTGGAAGTTACATGGTCATCGACGGAATACATTTCACAGCATTATTTCACAAATCACTTTCACAAATAAACAGTTTGGCCCGCCACTATACCCTTATTAGTGGTACATGTTGTTCCGCCAGCCAACAAACTTCGCATAAGCATGTCTTTTGCACATTTGCAATATGATTTTTGCGATATGTGATATACCAATCCTCCGAAACCACAGAACTTAGCAGAAAGTCGAGGTTGAAAAACGCCGGGCTTCAACCAATTTTTTAACCAATACCAATTATTTTTTTTCTGACAGAATTATAACCTCTCTGTTTACGTCAAAAAATGCAATCGATTGCATTTTTAAAGAGGGTGATTCCATTAACTATACACCAAATAACCAATTATACGCATCAACAAAACCTGTTATGAGCCTATGAGCACCACGTAAAAAAGCAGAGGGTAAAATGTCAAGGACATGTAAGCCCTCGATAAGTAACTAACCAATATTAATGTGAAAGATTAAAGCGACCAAAAATGAATTTTGAAAATGACGGTGGCAACGATGCTTAGCAAGTCTGCTTCCGATGCTATCTGTCGGCTTTAATCATCAAATCCTTAGTAAATAAATTATGAAAAAATCAATACTAAACATTTATAACAAAGCGGCGCTCTTACTGCTTTTCAGTATTTTGACTTGCGCCACAGCTTTGGCACAAAGCAAAAAAATAACGGGTATTGTGTTTGATGAAAATAATCAACCACTGCCCGGGGCGACTATTAAGGCCCCAGCCGGAAAAGTTACTACCTCTACCGATGTAAACGGTAAATTTACGATTGAGGTGGCTAATGACGAGAAGTCGCTGGTAGTACAATTCGTAGGGTATTTAGACCAGGAAGTAGCCATAGGCAACCAGGCCAACGTCACCGTTCACCTTACCCCCAGTGCTAAAAACCTCAACGAAGTTATCGTGGTTGGGTACGGTACTCAACGCAGGAAAGATGTAACCGGCGCGGTGGTATCGGTTTCAGCAAAAACCTTAAGTGAAGTGCCCGCACCAAACCTTATAGATCAGTTAAAAGGCCGTACAGCCGGCGTTGATATAGTAAGCAATGGCGCAACTCCAGGAACCGGTGGTCAAATCCGTATTCGTGGTAACAGAACTATTACTACAGGCAACAACGATGGCCAGGACGGCCCTTTGGTAGTTTTAGATGGGATACCCTATCCCGGCAGCATTAATGATTTTGCCCCGGAAGATATAGCATCGATCGATATATTGAAAGATGCATCAGCCACTGCTATTTACGGTTCGCGTGGTGCGGGGGGCGTTATCCTGGTTACTACCAAAAGAGGGCGTGCCGGCAAAGCGGTTATATCTTACGATGCATACTACGCAACTGCCAGCGTGCTCGGGAAGTATAATGTATATGATGGTGCCGGTTACGCACAGTTGAAGCTTGATGCAGCGACTTACAATACGGCATCTCCGGGCACCAGCGCATACCCAATAACACCGGCCGAACAGGCCGCACTAACCGCAGGGGTTTCTACCGATTGGCAAGGACTAATTTACAGGAATGCGCCAACCCAAAGTCATCAATTAGCCGTTTCGGGCGGTAGCGATGCCACCCAATTCAATATCGCGGCCGGTTTCTACCGCCAGGATGGTATAATCGTTAATCAACGTTTTGATCGTGCCGATGTACGCACAACAATAGATCACCGTATTAGCAGCCACGTAAAAATTGGGCTTAACAGCATAAATACCTACCGTATTACCGCACTGCCGGGCGGCGGTGGCGTACCTGGCGGTTTGGTTAGGACCACGCCGCTGGCCCCACTCAGAAATGATGACGGTACAGTAAATCTTTTTCCTCAAATAGGCAGTATTGATGCTGCCGCAGTAAGCCCATACACGCTTATTACAAAGGCAAGTTCAATTTACGATCGTACCCGCCGTTACTCCACTTTTAATAGCTTTTATGGTGAAGTTAATATTTTAGAGGGCCTTAGGTACCGGGTAAATGTTGGTTTGAATTTTATACAGGAAAATGGAAACTCGTACAACGGTACATTAACCTATATAAATGGCAACGCATCTTTAAATAACGCGGCCCTCAACAATAACGAGCAATGGAATTACAATATCCAGAATTTGCTTTACTACAATAAAGCATTTAAAAAGCATAGGATAGATTTTACTGCGCTTTATGAAATAACTAAAGACCATAACAAGAACAGCAATTTCAACACCACAGGTGTGCCAACAGATTATATACGCAATTCTAACTTTAACCTTGCAAGCGGCACCATTAGCGGCGGAGGTAGTTTTAGCGAACAGGGTCTGCTTTCGTATATGGCGCGATTGGCTTACAGTTATGACGATCGTTATCTGTTAACCATTACAGGCAGGCGAGACGGGGCATCTTCTTTAGCTCCGGGCCATCAATGGTTTACTTACCCAGCTATCGGCCTGGGTTGGAATATCAGCAATGAAGCCTTCATGAAGAACGCCACTTTTGTCAATAACTTAAAACTAAGGGGAGGCTTCGGTATCTCGGGCAACAGGAACGTAGGTGCATATGCCACATTGGGAGGCCTAACCTCAACGGCTTATAATTTCGGCAGCTCGGGGCAACTGGCCTATACCGTTACCAGTTTGCCAAACCCTAATTTGAGTTGGCAGTCTACAGCACAAACCGATATCGGTTTAGATATCACTATATTGAATAACCGTATAACGGCCAATATTGATGTGTATCAGCAGAAGACCAAGGATATCCTCCTGCAGGTTAGCCTGCCGCCAAGCAGCGGTACCGGCAGTACTTTCCAAAACCTTGGTAAAACCGAAAGTAAAGGTTTAGAAATCAACGTGTCTACTATAAACGTTCAAACCAAAGGCGGCTTCACCTGGAGCACCGACTTTAGCTTTGCAATCAATAGAGAAAAAATTACGCAATTGACAAATCCGGGCCAGTTGAGCGATCCGGGAAACGGGTGGTTTGTAGGCCAGCCATTAAATGTTATTTATGATGTAAAGAAGATTGGCATATGGCAAACTTCTGATAAAACCGACGGAACCCTGGCGAAACAAACTTCTCCTGTTCAGTTCCCAGGTCAAATCAGGATACAGGATGTGAATGGCGATAACGTTATTAACGCCAATGATCGCCAGGTTTTAGGCAATTTTCAACCAAAATGGGTTGGCGGTTTTACCACTCGTTTTGCTTACAAAAGCTTCGACCTTTCTGCGATTTTTTATGCACGTATGGGCATGAAAGTGTTGTTGCCTTACTTTACTGCTGATGGCGGTGGCGCAGGGTTTCCTTTCTTCAACCAGGGCCGCGTTAATCAAATCAAAACAAATTACTGGACCACCACCAACCCAACCAATGATTTCCCTGCACCTGATGCCAGCACAGATCGTTTATTATTCGGCTCAACGCTGGGGTATTACGATGGTTCGTTCATCAAATGCCGCAGTATAAACCTGGGCTACGTTTTGCCAACCAAATTGATCAAGAAAATAGGTTTAAGCAATTTGCGCATTTACGCCAATGCAACTAATCCGTTCATCGTTTACTCGCCGATAGTAAGAGACCATTTGGCGCTCGATCCGGAAGGTAATGGATATGGCGGGTCGGTAAATAACAACGGCGGTAACGCAGCTGTAGCTGGCCGTGCTGTAAGTGTGAATCTTAATAACCCTTCTTACAGGCAGTTTACCATTGGTGTGAATGCTAAATTTTAAAATTAAAGAGATACTGATATGAAAACAAATAGAAAATTTGCTTGTGCTTTTTTAATTTTTACGGCACTTTTAGGCAATGGCTGCAAGAAAATACTGGAGGAGCATCCGCAGTCGAGCATCGTTCCTTCCTTTTTCAACACCCCTTCTGGCGTGCTAGGCGGAATAGCCGGAAGCTATGCGGCAATACGCGAGGCAACATATGGCACCGAAGGTTTTACCGCCGAAATGGATGCCGGTACTGATGATCATTTGGCTGGCGGTAGCGCAAGCGGCATACAATTATACACCTATAACGGCATAAATTCCAGCGTTGGCGGTGCCGGTTTTGGTGACGCTTACCGGGCTATAAATACTGTGAACGGCGTATTGCAATATGGGCAGAGCATCGATTTGGACGCCGCAACCCGTAAACAATACCTCGCCCAGGCTAAGTTTTTAAGGGCATTTTGGTATTTTTTATTAGTGCAAAAATATGGCGATGTGCCATTGCATACCGAATTTATTACGGTGCCTACAAAAGCAGATACAAGGGCCCCTGTTGCTGATGTTTATAAGGTAATTATACAGGATTTGACCGACGCAGCAGCAGATTTGCCGAATGTTCCAACAGCGCCTTTTACGGGTAAGGCAGCATGCAAGCCGGTCGCTCAGTTTTTATTGGCAAAGGCATATCTTACCAGAGGGTGGTTAACCAACAGCCAGCCAGATTTCCAGCAGGCATATACGATTTTGACGGGCCTTATAACCAATAAGGGAACTTATGGATGGGATTTATGGCAAGATTACGGAGACGCGTTTAATCCTGCAAATGATAACGGAAAGGAAACCATTTTTGTGAGCGATCATAACATCGACACTAAGTATGGCATTTACCCGCTTGGCCAGGCACAAGGCGGGGGGCCGTACAACCTGTTGCCCTGGTTTACAAATTTTAATTACCCCAATTTAAGTGGTATAAATTCATATGAAAACACCTCGGGCGGTTTGGTTACTACCGGCGCAGGCGCAATGGTACGCGATGTGCAATATGGACGGCCATACACCAGGACGAGGCCAAACACAGACCCCGTTAAAGCCGGCGCCAATGCCGGCAAGCGCTACGTGTTAGATCAGGCATTTGTTAATCGTGATGTGGATTCCCGCTACGAGAACACGTTCTACACCGCTTGGATATCTAACGTAGCTACAGCCAACACAGCCGGCACTGCAAATAATAAACGCGGAATTTCTTACACCATGGTACCTGGCTTAGATACCGGCATCTATATGCCGCCTTTCGATGTAGTGGGTGCCCCGCAATTTGTTGGAACAAGGCCATTTAAAGGCATCGTGATACCACCTAAGTACTGGAATAATAACATCTTTCCGTCGGTAAAAAAGTTTATGGACCCAAGCCGTGCCGCCGCCAACTTCAACGACCCCTCAACCAGGCCCGTTGTCATCTGGCGTTTTTCTGATGTTTATCTGTTGGCCGCAGAGGCTGCTTTTAAACTCGGCGATTTAACCAACGCAGCTAACCTGATCAATGTGGTTAGGCAGCGGGCTGCCTATCGCAAAACAAATACGTCGGCTCAGAATTTGGCCGCCGTGGCAGCGATGACTATTCAACCCGGTGATGTTACGCTCGACTTTATACTCGACGAACGTAGCCGCGAGTTCTTTGCCGAATGCCAGAGATGGCTTGATCTGGTGCGGACCCGCTCTTTAACCGCCAGGGTAAAAGCCTGGAACAACGAAGCGGCTCCCTACGTTAAGGACGAGTTTATGCTGAGGGCTATCCCGCAAAACGAAATTGATTTGGTTATAGAAGGGCCTAAAATGCCGCAAAATCCAGGGTATTAGCCTTGTTGATAGTATGATTTTACTGTCGATGTGAAATATAAAGAGGCCGTTCTGTTACCGAACGGCCTCTTTTTTGCATACGGGAATCATCAGGTTATTCCATATTCTCCAAAGCCTAATTATCAGGCATCTATTTAAGCCCTAAAAACGCATCTTTTATGGGTAAAATACGCTCCCTTATTTTTTCGTGATTTCATCACCACAACCTGTTTAAAAAACAGAAACAATACGTTTTTTAGCCAAAATACTCTTTTGGGGTTTTCTAAAGGAAAACACTATATTTTATTTATATGCACTTTAATTAATATGCCCACTTAACTCTATATTGCCAAGTGCAATTAATTATATTGTATGGGTAATTTGCGTATTATGCATAAGCTGTGTTTTTATATGCGTAGCGTTATTATATGTAGCGTGTTAATTATAGCGAGCGTGCCCAACTGTCTGGCCCAGACTGATCAAATAAAGGTGCTTGCCGCAAAACTCAATTCGGCCAAACACGATACCGACCGGGTAAATATCTATTATTCTATTTCCAGACAATATTGGGGTAAAAATGCCGACAGTGCCCTTTTGATGGCGCAAAAATCGCTTGTGCTTGCGCAAAAGATTCATTTCGAAAAAGGCATAGCACTGGCATACCTTGTAAAAGGGGTAGCCCTTGGCTACAAAGGGAAGTGGCCCGAGGCCCTGGCTTGTCATTTTGAGTGCCTGCGCATCAGCGAAAAGTTGGGGATGGAAGGGTTAAGCGGCAATGAATATGGTAATATCAGTGGCATGTACATCAGTATAGCCGATTATCAAAAAGCACTTTACTATAACCGGCAAGCTTACAGGATAGCCCTGAAACAAAATGACCCCACACACCAGGGTACAATGAACTTGTTGATAAACTTCGGCGAAATATTTAAGAAAAAAGGGCAGCCAGACTCATCCATAGCTTATAATAACCAGGCGCTGATCATCGCGGAACGAACAAAAAACGCGTTTACTACAGCTGTTGCACTGTATAACATTGGCGAAAACTATGTGGCCAAAAAGAGTTACCGGTTGGCGCAGGTTTATTTTTACAAGTCGCTTGCTATTTCACAAAAAAACGGCGATGATGAAGGTGTTGCTTATTGCCATGGCGGCCTGGCGCTTACCAGCTTTTATACGGGCAACAATAAAGCAAGTATGCTTTACGCGCAACAATGCCTGGCCGAAAGCAAAAAATCGGGTATAGTTGAACTGATTTCAATGGCTTATAACGTGCTTTACTTAACTAATCAAAAAAATGGCAGTTACAAGAAAGCGCTGCTTTATCGCAACCTTGAAATTGCCTTAAATGACAGCCTGAAAACTGCTGAAAAAGAAAAAGTTATACGGAATATACAATCGGGCTATGTACTGGAGCAAAAGCAACGACAAATTGATTTGCTGAATAAAGATAAGGTTATAGGGCAAAAAGAACTGGAACGGGTAAGGATACGGCGTGATTTATTAACGGCAGGGGCCATCTCATTACTCATATTTGCTTTTGTGCTCTTCAGAAATTATGTACAGAAACGAAAGCTTAGCGAGCAACTGGCCTTGCAAAATAAAGACATATCGGCGCAAAACCTGCAGCTGGAAGAACTGGTACATGTAAAAGACAGGCTATTTTCAATTATAGGACACGATTTGCGGGGGCCGATCCATACCATCAGCCATATGATGGATATGATAAAAGGCGATGATTTATCTGAAGAAGAAAGTAAGTTTTGGGTTGAGAAAATATCTGGTACACTTACAATAACCGCACATTTGGTCGAAAACCTGCTGTATTGGGCAAAAAGTCAGATGGATGGCATCCAGGCTAATCCCACCTGTTTTGATGTGCAAAAGGTGATTGAACAAAATGTAATCCTGCTGAAAGAGCGGGCTGCAGAAAAGAAAGTATTGGTAACAGGGGCGGAGCTCACCGGGCCCGAAACTGTTTACGGCGATGAAACAATGATTGATATTGTGATCAGGAATTTAGTAGAGAACGCTGTGAAATTTTCGGAAGCTGGTGACACCGTTACAGTGCGTGCCGAAAAAAGGGGCGCCTTTACCATCATCAATGTAAAGGACGACGGAAAAGGCATCCCGGAGGAAGCCAAAGCAAAAATATTTGATAAGTTTTCGTCATATACAACTTTTGGCACAGCCAGCGAAAAAGGCAGCGGGCTTGGGCTTTTATTGTGTAAAGAGCTTGTGGAAAAAAACAATGGTACCATATGGTTTGAAAGTAAGGCAGGCATCGGCAGCTCGTTTTATTTTAGTGTACCTTCGGTATAGCCGCCCCGGATCTAAGAAGCTGTTAAAAAAGGGTAATTGGAAAATGGTATAAGACGTGTCTCGGAGGCTGCTATGAACATAGCGACTGAACATTTGGAGGCTATATAAAACGAAATGTTGTATCCTGCTCAGGATAAAATGGCCACCTTGGTCATAAATACACCCGTATATATTGGTGTCGTTTTAATAGCATTAATTAAATATATGAGCTATCCTGAAATCGGTACAAAGCCAACAAAGGTATCGTTGGTAATTTGCCTGGCAATTTGTTTTGTCGCAGGCATCAATTGGTCTTATAAGCCTTACCACAAAGCCGCTGCAATAATTCGCCGGCAGCAGGATAACAAAGGCGAGAAAGGACTTAAGGATTATTACAAGAAATATTTTTCTATCGGAGTAGCGGTAAATATTGCCGCACTATCAGGCGACGAAGCAGATTTGATAAGCCGCGAATTTAACAGCGTTACGGCAGAAAACGACATGAAGATGGGGCCGATTCATCCCCGGGAAAATACCTACAATTGGCGTAATGCAGATTCTATCGTGAATTTTGCCATAAAGCATAACATCAGAGTTAGAGGCCACAATTTGCTCTGGCATGCGCAGGCACCTGCATGGATGTTTAAGGATAGTACCGGGAAACAGGTAAGCAAAGAGGTGTTGCTACAGCGCTTAAAAGACCACATTACAACCGTAGTAAATCATTTCAAGGGCCGGATATATGCCTGGGATGTGGTAAACGAGGCCATTGACGACAAGCCGGACAGCTATTTACGTAACTCTTTATGGTACAAGATATGTGGCGAAGATTTTATCCCCAAAGCTTTCGAATATGCCCACGCAGCCGACCCCTCCGTTGCGCTTTACTACAACGACTACAACAGCGAAGAAGAACCTAAAAGGGAGAAGATTTACCGGCTGCTGAAAAGCCTGATAGATGCAAAAATACCCATAACCGGCGTAGGTTTGCAGGGACACTGGAAACTAGATAACCCCACACCAGAACTGATAAGGAAGGCAATTGAACGATACGCATCCCTAGGATTAAAAATTCAGGTTACCGAGCTTGACATTACCGTGCGAAAACCCTTTAAACGTGATACCAGTATGGTAAACGGCGCGCGGCCAAGCATGCCGGTTGATTCGGGCTATACGCCCGACCTGGCCCGGCAACAGGAACAGCGCTACAAAGAAATCTTCGGGATATTCAGGGCGTACCGGAAGGTGATTACCAACGTTACCTTCTGGAACGTATCAGATCGTCATAGCTGGCTCGATGCAAGAAACGGGGGGCTTGCCGGGGGCGCAGCAGCTAGCGACGGTACCAGGCCCACCATCCGTAAAGCCTATCCTTTGTTGTTTGATGAGCATCTGCAGCGCAAGAAAGCCTATTACGCGGTGGTGGATTTTTAACAAACAAATTCACAGGCATTCTCAGAATTCCTGAATAAGGTATAAAAATGGAAGAGGTTGTGTTAATTGATTTTAATACAGCCTCTTGTTGTGTTATAAGGCCTGCAAAGTGCCTGGCCGACGTTCACGGTGTTCACGTGCGCGCGCGTGAACACCGTGAACGTTTTTTAAATAATTGTAAATCAACTATTTGTAATTTTGTGAATGGTGTCAAAATCGTGTCACCATCACTGTCACCGGCTAGCTTTAACCAAAGTTAGCTCTTTGGAAAACGCCTGATAGGGCCTGATGAGACCTAAATCTATGCGTGATGGATTCTGTTGTTGTTGCATCCTGGGTATATAACACTTTCAGGTACCATTCGCCTGTGTTGCTGATTGAACAGCCCAATAGTTTTTTTTTATTTGGCGACTGCAACGTAATCTTCTGGCTGTACAGGACTCCCGGGAGACAAGCTATGACCAGAAGCCCGATGATAATAGGTTTAAAAGTTTCATGTTAATAAAAATAGCCGGAAATACAAATGTTCAGCAAATCGCCCGATCATTTCCCAATCAGCGTGTAGGTTTTACCTGTTACAGTTTTAATATCGTAAAGTGTGCTCGGTGCCAGATTAACGCTTAGGTCTTTACCCGAAGGTTTGATTATAGGATCGGGTATGGTTGTTATACTATAAAATGGATTTGAATTTTTGCCACTCGCTTTTTTAAGCAGGCTGCCGGTTGCCGGTTGATTTAGCCGCAGGCGCAAGTTGCCGCCTACTTTTGAATGAATAACCAGGTGCGTTATTTTACCTTGATCCCAATCCATATCTACCACAAAACCGCCCCGGGCAACCAGTCCCTTTGCACTGCCTTCTTTCTTCCATACATCGGGTAAAGCAGGCAGCAGGTAAATAAAGCCATCATGGCTTTGCAGCAACATTTCGGCGATGCCCGATGTGCATCCGAAGTTACCATCAATCTGGAAGGGAGGGTGTGCATCAAACAGGTTGGGATAGGTGCCTCCGCCTCTGCCCGTAACCGGCGCAATTTGGTCTGTTATTAATTTGTAAGCATGATTACCATCGAGCAAACGCGCCCACAGGTTGATTTTCCAGGCCATCGACCAGCCTGTAGAAACGTCACCACGATACAGCATAGAATTTTTTGCCGCAGCGAACAGCTGCGGATTGCGGAACGGTGAGATTTGACTCCCCGGGAACATCCCATACAGGTGCGATACGTGGCGGTGATTGTCGGTAGGGGAATCCAGATCTTCCAGCCACTCCTGCAGTTGCCCATATTGGCCAACCTGCATCGGCGGTAGCCTCTTCCGGTAATTTAATAGGCTATCGCGAAAAGCATTATCTACTTTTAAATCAGCAGCAGCGTTTGCAACCAGGGTAAACAAGCCATAAACCAGTTGGTTATCCATAGTTGCGCCTGCCGTTACCGATACCTGTGTTTTACCGTTGATATATTCGTGCTCCGGGGAAACAGATGGCGATACCACCAGCCAGTTGTGCTCCTTGTCTTCCTGCAAAACGTCGATAAAATACACAGCGGCATCCTTCATTACCGGGTAGTATTTTTTAAGGAAATCCTTATCGCCGGTATATAAATAGTGTTCCCAAACGTGTTGGCAAAGCCAGGCATTTCCGGTTGGCCAAAGCCCCCAAAATGCCCCGTCGACCACGCCCGTCATTCGCCATATATCGGTATTGTGGTGCATAGACCATCCACGCGCGCCATACATAACCCGCGCAGTTTCTTTGCCGGTAACAGCCAAATCTTTAATCATATTGAACAGCGGCGTGCTTAGCTCTGGCAATTGGGTAACCTCGCTTGGCCAGTAGTTCATCTCGGTGTTTATATTAACGGTGTATTTGCTGTCCCAGGCACCCTTCAAATCGCCGTTCCAAATCCCCTGCAGGTTGGCAGGTTGTGAGCCCGGTTGAGACGATGATATAAGCAGATACCGGCCGAATTGAAAGTAAAGCTCGGCTAATTGTGGGTCGTTTCCTTGTGCGAAGTTTTTTATGCGCATATCTGTTGGCGCATCCGCTGCGGCGGTAGTGCCAATGTCCAATTTTACACGAGTATAATATTTTCGGTAAAATGCAGCATGTTTTACCAGCAACGCTGCGTAACTATTTTTGTAAGCTTTATTTAAGATTGCCCGCGCGCGAATCAGCGGGTCGGCACTAATATCATGGTAGTTGACGAAGTTAGTAGCTATCGATAGATAGATGATAGCAGTATCCGCACGGTTTACCTTAATACCCGATGTATCGGCAGTAAGCGAGCCTGCGGCCAATTTTACCCTGGTGATTACATTGAATTTTACCCGTCCTTTTTGATTTTCGTGATCGCTGCTCAGGCCGGAAAGAATCAGGTCGCCGTTAACAACTTCTTTGTTTGTGCTGAGCGGACTTTGAAAGGCTATGTTGCAGGTAATCATTTTAGGTTTATCGGCAGTAAGCCTAACCATTAATACGTTATTGGTAAACGACGTGAAATATTCGCGCTTATACTTTACACCATTATAAACATAGGTTACCGAAGCGGTAGCGTTTTCGATGTTAAGGTCTCTTTTATATTCACCCGTATTTTGATGCCCGGGGAAATTGATATACAAGTTACCTGCCAGTTGGTAAGGCATACCGCTATTGCCTTTTGGGCCCAATTGTTTATTGGCAACCAACTGGGCTTCCACGTATTTTTTTTGCGCCAGCAATGTGCGCACTTCGTCAATGTAGGGTCTTGCTGCCGAATCGATGTTATTGTTGGGGCCTCCGGCCCAAATTGTCGACTCATTTAGCTGCAGGCGTTCAAGCTGCGCATCGCCAAACACCATGGCTCCTATATACCCGTTGCCAATTGGTAATGCTTCGTTCCAGTTGGCGGCGGGCTTGTTGTACCATAAAATGTTTTTGCGTTGTGCAAAAACCGCAATGCTGCAGCATTGCAGAATACATACCGCAGCTAATTTTAAATAGTTACTGGTCATTATAAATTTGGGCATTGGGTCAGGATTAAGGGCAGTTGTTTTAAACTGTAAATGATTTTCGCCGTTAAAATCGGCTTTAGGTTATTTAATCCCACTAAATTAATTATTCTGCGCTAAAGCTGGTTGCCTATTTTGCAGGCCTTGACATTTATGTTAAAGACGTGTCAAATACTGTTATCAGAAAGCTTATGCATTGTGGATTTTAGCGCTGTAAACCAATTACTAATAAACAAGGCGGGCCATTGCCCGTCGGGAGGCGAACCGGCTAAGCAGGCGTTAAAAGCTACAGCTAAAAGGGTTGCCGGGGTATGAAGGAGTCATCATGTATTTTACAAAATCAGATCATTTGAAAGGCTTGCTGTTGGCAAAATTGATTTGCCTGCTCATTGCCATGGCCCCAATTAAGGTTGTAGCCCAAACTTTAATGGCTATTTACCCCGATACCATCCCCAACACCAGGAATGGGCAGTTGGTATTGCCGCAGAAATTAAACCCCGGCCTTATTTACAGTGTGCCAAAACCCGAAATTGAAATGTTCTCGCCGGCAGAAGGGAAATCCAACGGATCTGCTGTTATTATTTGCCCAGGGGGCAGCTATAAAGTATTGGTTTACCAGGGGGAAGGTGTTAGGGCCGCCCGGGCGTTTGCCGAAAACGGTACCACGGCATTCGTACTCAAATACCGGCTGCCCGACGATTCCATTATGGTGGATAAAACTATCGGCCCTTTGCAGGATGCCCAGCAGGCCATGAAATTTGTACGCCAGCGGGCGAAAACATGGGGAATTGATGCCAATCGTATTGGTATAATGGGCTTTTCTGCAGGCGGGCATTTAGCAGCCACGCTGGCAACGCATTTTCATCATGCGCTAATAAAAAATCCGGAAAGTATCAGTCTCCGGCCAGATTTTCTGATACTCGTTTACCCGGTAATAAGCATGCAGGATAGCCTCACGCACCAGGATAGCAGGCGTAATTTGCTTGGCAACGCGCCATCTAAGGCAATCATTGATGCCTTTTCGAACGAATTGCAAGTTACAGATGACACGCCACCAACTTATATCACACATGCAGGAGACGATAATTTGGTAAGCGTAGATAATAGCATCGTTTTCTACCAGAAACTCAGGCAACATAAGGTCCCCGCAGAGTTGCACCTGTTCCCTAAAGGAGGGCACGGGTTTGTACTGGGCCAACCCATCGAAAGCTGGACAGCTCCCATTTTTAAATGGATGCAGACATTAAATAAATAACACAAATACCTATTTCACGCATACAATTATATCAACTACATCAACACCATAAACCCACAATCATGAAGATATTCTATTTCGTTTGCTTACTGGTTTTGGCCGGCTATACGGCCTGCGCGCAGAACGGCACACCCGCAAGCACAAATATCAGGCAGGCAAAGTACCCCTTGATATTGCCCGATCATCGGGTGGTATTCCGTGTAAAGGCACCGGATGCGAAGCGGTTGCAAGTGGATCTGGGTAGAAAGTACGATATGCAGAAAGACAGCAGCGGTTTTTGGACAGCAACCACCGACTCGATAGGTGAAGGCTTTCATTATTATTCTTTGCTGATTGATGGCGTGGCCGTTGCCGATCCGGCGAGTGAATCTTTTTATGGCATGGGCCGCATGGCCAGCGGTATCGAAATTCCATTTGCACAGGGAGGCTACTATGAAGACAGAGACGTGCCGCATGGCGATATGCATATCCGCAAATACTATTCGGTAACGGCAAAGGCCTGGCGACAGGTTTATATTTATACGCCGCCCGGCTACGATGCAAATACAAAGGAAAAGTTCCCCGTACTTTATATTTTGCATGGGGGCGGAGAGGATGAACGCGGCTGGGCAAACCAGGGTAAGACAGATGTGATACTGGATAATTTGATAGCCGATAAGCGTGCAAAACCCATGTTGGTGGTAATGCCCGATGCCAACTTCAGCGTTTCCGGGTTCTCAGAAGATTACCTGCTTACGGTTGAACAGGAGATAAAAGGATCGATTATCCCGTTTATCGAAAAAAATTACCGTACAAAAACTGACCCTGGGAGCAGGGCACTTGCAGGCCTTTCTATGGGCGGCCTGAACACCTTATACACCGGCATCAAAAATAATGACATGTTCGCTTACCTGGGCGTATTCAGTTCGGGCTGGATATTACCCATGCAAAATGATATTGCCGGCGCGCAGTACGACTTCATGAAGAAAAATCAGCCAACGATTAATAAGAATCTGAAAGCTTTTTGGATAGCTATGGGCGGCAAGCAGGATATCGCTTACAACAATTGCCAGTTAATGCTTGCCAAATTTAAAGAACTCAACATAAACTACACCTATTATGAATATCCAGGCGGGCATACCTGGCCGGTATGGCGCAACAACCTGTATCATTTTGCACCCTTATTGTTTCAATAGGGGGTACCGGAGCAACAATCAGGGTATATTTAATTTTAGGATCAATAAAATATAAGTGATGAAGTTTTATACAAAAAGGTGGACGCTGCTGAGTTTCTTAACTGTTTTGATCAGTTACGCTGCTGCGCAAAACCCGTTGATTAGAAATCAGTACAGTGCCGATCCAACAGCAAGGGTGTTTGAAGGGAAAGTATATATATACCCATCGCACGATATTTTGGCCACACCCGGCCACGGCCGCCTGGCTTGGTTTTGCATGGAAGATTATCATGTGTTTTCGTCATCGAACCTTGTCGATTGGACCGATCATGGTAAAATTCTTTCCCAGAAGACAGTGCCCTGGGCAGATTCGACAGCCTATAGCATGTGGGCACCGGATTGCATATTCAGGAACGGGAAATATTACTTTTATTTTCCGGCCCCGCCGGCGGCAAAAGCAAACAGCAGGGGTTTTAAAATAGGCGTAGCTACGTCAAACACGCCTTATGGTCCGTTTACGCCATTGCCTGATCCCATAGCGGGTGTGAACGGCATCGACCCGAATGTTTTTATCGATAAAAGCGGTCAGGCCTACTTGTATTGGGCTCAGGGTAATATATACATGGCTAAACTGAAAGAAAACATGGTTGAGCTGGACTCTGCCCCGCAAATAATAGCCAATCTGCCGGATAAGGGGCTTAAAGAAGGGCCCTTCCTGTTCGAACGCAAGGGTATTTATTACCTTACCTATCCGCATGTGGAGAATAAAACGGAACGACTGGAGTACGCAACCGGCGATAGCCCCATGGGCCCGTTCAAATTCACCGGCGTAATTATGGATGAGTCGGCCTCCGGGTGTTGGACAAACCATCAATCTATCGTTCCGTTTAAAAATCAATGGTACCTGTTTTACCACGATAACCAGTTGTCGCCCAATTTCGATAAGGCCAGGGCCATCAGGGCCGACAGCCTGTTTTTTAACGAAGACGGAACCATCCGTAAAGTGATCCCTACGCTGCGGGGCATTGGGGTTTCCTCTGCAAACCAAAAGATAGAAATAGACAGGTATTCTGACATGAGCAGCACCGGGGCCGCCGTTGATTTTATTGATACGGTAAAACGGTTCAATGGCTGGAAAACGGTTTTAAGCCAAAAAGGTGCCTGGGTTCGTTATAATGCGGTTGATTTTGATAAAAAACCGAAGAATGTATCCATCATGGCCAGGTCAGCCGCAGGCAGCGCAATAGAAATACGCCTGGATAAACTGGAAGGAAAACCGGTTGCACGTGTAAATATTACGAACAGCAACCAATGGAACACAATGAAAGCTACCTTGTTGAAAGCTATAGCCGGCAAACACGATTTATTTGTTGTGCTTACCGGTGTCAATTCAGCTGAAATTGACTGGGTGAAATTTTGAATGCGGAAAAAGTTATTATGCAGGCTTTTATCTGCACTTTTTTGTGCGCCGGCCAAAAGCATAATAGCCGAATCCGGCAGTGCCAAATGTAAGCCCTGTATGGTCAGGCACATTTTATAGGCTTGCTGTAAGTGGCATGAATTACACACCGGTTAGAACTGTTTTTTGCTGGTTCGGCTTACGGAGATTTATTTATATTTTTTATAAAATTATTGTAATTTCAACAATTATAAACCACTCGTTTTCCTAATTGATGTTTTGGTAACAGCTTCATCAAAAGCTTTTTTGTGTTACGCTTAAACGGCATCTTGCACATGCACTTTGATGTTGCTGCTTATACATAGGCCTGATAAATTTGAGAGAGAAATGCATTATTTTCAGCTGTTTTCGAGCCGGAAGGCCAACCCGTTGCTGCTATTTCAGCTATGTGTTGTAGTGATTATTGTATTTGCCTGTGCAGGGAGTACCCTTGCTCAGGATATAAAATTTACGGCAATAACATCGCGCGATGGGCTATCATCAAACACAGTAAACGCAATACTAAAAGATGATGACGGGTACATGTGGTTTGCGACACCCGAAGGCGTAGACAGATATAACGGCAAAGACATAAAGGTTTATGGTTTTCATAACGGAGGCCAGGCAAGTGTGCAGGCAAACGAAGCTGCCTCTATGTATAAAGATCGGCTGGGTAGGATCTGGGTTGGTACCGTAGGCGGCGGACTTTATTTTTATGACAAACCGAACGATCGGTTTGCCTCCTACCCGGGACTGGGCAGGCAAGGCGGCGTTACCAATCCAAATCAATACATCAGGACAATTTGCGGGGACTATAACGGGAAGTTATGGCTTGGCAAAATTGATGGTATCACTATATTGGATACTGCTGCAAAAACAACCCGCAGGTTTTTCCCCGCAGAACGACACGGCGGCCAGCAGGCGCCGGAGAATATAATGTGTTTGTTTGAAGACCGTCAGCGCAGAATGTGGATAGGAACGTCAACCGGGCTTCACTTGTTTAACCCCGCTACCGGAAGTTTCAAAACTTTTATACACGACAAAAACAATGTAAACAGTATCGGATCGGATAGGGTAAATACCGTTACACAATCTGCCGACGGCAGGATTTGGGTGGGCACGTTTAAGGGCGTAACCTGCTTCTCAGCAGACCTAAAGGCGTGTAAGAGTTTTAACTACAGCCCTTCTGACAACAGGACTTTAAGCGGCAACCTGATATATAGTATTGCCGCGGCAAATGCAAACCAATTATGGATTGGTACAGAAGGCGGGCTGGACATTATGGATATGCGCACGGGTATGGTGCAACGCTTTAAGCACGATGACCGCGAGGTGTTCAGCATAAACAGCAAATCTATCCGCTGCCTATACCTGGACCCTTGTGGTATTTACTGGCTGGGCACCTATGAGGGGGGCGTGAACAAATACGACAGGAGCCTTACCTTATTCGATCTGAAACAAAATAATGGCTACGATGCCAAAAGCTTAAGCAACCCGGTGGTAACATCGCTTGTTGAAGGCAAACAAGACAAGATTTACGTGGGAACAGATGGCGGCGGGCTTAACGTTTTTGATACAAAAACACGATTGTTCAGCCATGTGGATATCAGGCCGAAAGAAAAAATAAACTCGGCAGGCCTGCCAATTTTATGTATGGCGCTCGATGGTAAAGAGCAGCTTTGGCTCGGTACTTTCCAAAACGGTCTGTTTGTTTATAACACCAATAACGGCAGCTACAAGCAACTGAAGGCCGGTAGCGGAGCCAGCGATATCAGCAGTAACGAAATATTTTGTTTGAAATACGATAGCAAAGGCCAAATGTGGGTGGGTACTAACGGCAACGGTTTGAACAAGTACGATCCCGCGACCGGAACCTTTAGCAAATACGAGGGCACTTTCGGGTCCTTAGATCAAAAAAGCCTTCCTTTAAATGGGTATATCAGGGCAATTGAAGAAGACAGGGAGGGAAACCTTTGGATCGGCTCGGTTGGAACCGGAATTGCGATACTCAACCCGAAAACGCAAAAATTCAAATCACTCAGCTTTGCCAATACAGGTATGGCAATTGATAGGGTTTTTAGTTTATTGGAAGATCACCTTGGCAATATGTGGATAGGTACCAGCGGCGATGGCTTGTTTTGCTACAACATAGCTACCGGTAAATTAAAGTCCTATTCCACTGCTAATGGCCTCGCAAGCGGCGTTATCCATAAAATTTTAGAAGATAGCCATGGCAATATCTGGGTAAGCACCAATAAAGGGATATCAAATTTTAACGCAGGCCTAAAGCAAATCACCAATTACTCAAAATATAACGGGTTGCAGAATGCGGCATTTTCCGACGGGGCAGGTTTAAAACATTCAAATGGCTCGTTGTTTTTTGGTGGCGGTGGCGGCCTTAATTATATCGACCCCGCAAAAGACGTTAAATTCAATAGAAATCCGCCGCCCGTTTTTTTAACGGGCCTGCAGGCTGATAATAAAGTCGTAACGCCGGGTAAGGATGCTCCTATAGCGTCCGATATTTCCGTTGCCAACAAGCTCACGCTACGTTACAAGCAAGATTTCTCTTTAAGTTACAATGCCGTTAATTTTACCATACCCGAGCAAAATAGTTATGCTTACAAACTGGTAGGCTTTAATACCGATTGGAACTACGTTGGGCCGTCTACCACCGCCTACTTTACAAACCTGAATCCGGGGGAGTACACCTTTATGGTGAAAGCCGCTAATAATAATGGCATTTGGAGCAAAGGAGTGGCCAGCATACACGTTAGCATACTGGCCCCGGTATGGATGACCTGGTACGCTTACATAACCTATTTTTTAGTTGTCCTTGGCTCGTTGTTGTTCATAAGGCATTTAGGCATTAAAAAGGTAAAAATGAAATTGGCCGTTGAGCAGGAAAGGAAAATGGCAGAGGAGATGCACCGGGTTGATATGATGAAAGTAAAATTCGTAACCAATCTGAGCCACGAATTCAGGACCCCCATTTCGCTTATTCTCGCACCAACCGATAAATTGCTGGCCCATCATAATGATCGCCAAACCACCAAACAGCTTGCGGTTATTAAGCGGAATAGCCACAGGTTGCTCAACCTGGTGGATGAGATGCTGGATCTCAGGAAAATAGAAGAACATGAAATGAAACTGAATCTTGCCGATGGAGAGATATCGTCCTTTATCAAAGAGGTGGTAGATTCGTTTTATGACCTTTCCGAATCAAAAGACATACAGTTGCATTACGAGGGACTACAACATCCTTTGTTTGTAAAATTCGATGCCGATAAAATTGAACGCATACTGCTTAATTTGCTTTCAAACGCCTTTAAGTTTACCCCTGCGGGAGGGAAAGTAAGGGTAGAAATATTGGAAATATCCCGAGAAGTTGCGAAATCCACAGCCTCGCTGGCTATAAAGGTAACTGACAATGGTATCGGTATCGAAAAAGAGAATTTAACTAAGATATTCAACCGTTTTTTCCAGGGGGAGAATCTGTCGGGAAGCTTAAATCAAGGAAGCGGTATAGGGCTTTCTATCGCTAAGGAATTCGCTGAAATGCACGGCGGCAGGATATTGGTAGATAGTAAACCGGGTAATGGCACTGTTTTTACAGTAATGATTGATTTGAAATTGTTTGATCATCAGCTTGCTGCGCCTGAGCCAGTCGCCACAGCGGAAGAATTGGCAATGGCTAACGGGCAAAACGACGAAACAATTGAAGAAACTAAAGCCAATGCCACCTCTAAACTGCGGGTACTTATTATAGAAGATAATGCAGAATTGCGAAGCTATATTAAAGATAATTTAAAAAGGAGCTTTAAGGTAGACGAAGCTGCAGACGGCAAAGAAGGGTGGGAGAAGGTGCTTTCGTTCCATCCCGATCTGGTTGTAAGTGATATAAGCATGCCCCACATGGACGGCATTACCTTGACCGGTAAAATCAAGGCGGATAAGCGCACCTGCCAAATCCCCGTTATTTTGCTAACTGCCCTTACCGGCGACAGGCAGCAGCTATTGGGGCTGGAAACGGGCGCAAACGATTACCTTACCAAGCCGTTTAATTTCGAGATATTGAATCTGAAGATCAAAAACCTACTGTCTCAAAATAGCATATTAAAAAATACGTATAGCAAGCAACTTAAGGTTACGCCGGAGAGCGTGGAAGTAGAATCGAGTGGCGAAAAATTCCTGAGTAATGCAATCAACTACATCGAAAAAAATCTTACCAACCCCAAGTTCTCTATAGTGGATCTGAGCGAACACCTCGGCATGAGCAGAGGAGCGCTTTACAATAAGATATTTGCGCTCACCGGGCAGCCGCCTGTGGAATTCATCAGGTCGTACAAACTCGATCGGGCTGCTTTTTTACTACTAAAGAGCGACATGACCGTATCGCAAATTGCATATGAAGCGGGTTTTGGTACGCCTCACTATTTTTCAAAGTCGTTTAAAAACAAGTTCGATGTACTTCCTTCAGAATACCGTAAAATGGTATTTAAAGAAGACACTTTATCCGATGCTTCAACCGTGCGCGTTTAGTCATTTAATCAAGCTATTTGGAATACAGCAGGTGGATATTTCCATATTTTAATGTCGATTATACATTTCTTGCAGTAACATGTTAAAAAGTGTTATTTAAACCTTCCCTGTATAAATACTTTTGAAGCGGTCAAGGTCATCTTAACCGGCTTACGAAGCTAATTTATAACCGTTCAGCTATTTGTAATTTTCTCGGTTTTGCTTTTGCACTATGCAGTATTTCTGATAATGCAGTAATAGATTGAAAGAATATTCGGCGTTCAGGCTGTGCTGTTTTGCGCAATTTTTTATTGGCCCTAACTGTTAATATTAAACTTTTGGATATGAGGTATTTGTACTCGGTTTGTTTCTGCATGATTTTGCAAATAATTGGCATCCCTGCATTGCTGGCGCAACATAACGCTGCTATAGATTCTTCATCTTTTTATTCGACGGTTAAAACCTATGTCAATCCTGTTTTGCCGGGAGACCATCCTGATCCTACGTTACTTAAGGTGGGCAACGATTTTTATTATTGCGGCTCAACATTTCACTTTAACCCGTACCTGCCTATTTATCACTCTACCGATTTGGTGCACTGGGAAGTGATTGCGCGCGTTTTACCGGCAGCAAAGGCTGGCTGGGTTAACGATAGGCCGTCTGGCGGGATATGGCAGGGGGCTATTACGTACTTCTATGGCTCTTATTGGATTTATTTCTCCGCTGGCGGGCAATGGTTCTGTAAAGCCGATTCGCCGGCAGGCCCCTGGTCGGCTCCGGTTCAGGTAAAGTCTAACCCAACAACGGGCAACCTTGGTTATGATAATTCAATTTTTGTAGACGATGACGGTAAGCCTTATATGCTGATAAAGGACGGGCAGAAGGTAAACCGCATACAAGCCCTCGGCAAAGACGGCCAGTTAGCCGATACCGTAATTAATATGGACTGGGTGAACGCCAAGCTACAATATAGCTGGGCAGAAGGCCCTGTAATGAGCAAACGTAATGGCTATTATTACTACTTTCCCGCCGGCGACGTATCGGGCGGCCAGTATGTACTGCGGGGCACGGCGTTAACGGCAGATTCTACCAGGTGGGAACGGCTGGGTGAGTTTTTTAAGCCCGTTACCGATCCGAAGGCAGGCTTCCGTCGGCCCAACCACATCGCGGCACCATTTCAACTTGCCGATGGCTCCTGGTGGACGATAGGGCAAAGTTACGAGAAATACCAGGGAGATGATTGGTCGGGCATGGGCCGCCAAACATCGCTGTTCCCGGTGCTATGGGAAGGCGACCGCCCTTGGGGCATGGCACCCACAACGCAACCTATTGTAAACCCGCAGTTGCCAAAATCACGCATTCCATGGCGAAGTGTTAAGACAGATTATTTCAACAAGGACACACTGGGGCCCTGGTGGCATTTTTTAACAAAAAAAGCATCCGGCAGGTATTCTTTAACCGCGAGAAAAGGTTGGGTAAGGCTTACGCCGGATACCGTGCGCACGCATTTGGTGCAAAAGGAAACCGACCATTTTTATACTGCGGTAACAAAAGTTTCGTTGAATGCGCTCGAGCCGAACAGCAAGGCCGGGCTATATCTCACCAATGGCAATCAAAAAGTTATCGCGAGGCTATACTCCGGATACGCAAATGGTAAAAAAATCGTATTCAGCTTAGACACAGCAACACGTTCCGTTGCCAATTTGATTGGGGATGTAGTGTGGTTAAAACTGCAGCGCGAACAGCATCTGCTAACAGCCTTTTACAGTGCCGACGGCAAAAAGTGGACTAAGCTGGGCCAGTCCCTGAGTGCTGAGGGCCTTGATAAGGTGCAGCCCAATTATAATTCGTGGGTAGGTACCAGTGTAGGCTTGTTTGCCGAAGGAAAGCCAGCCGATTTCGACTTCTTTATTTGTAAAGACGGATTGTCTGCACTGCCTACCGTGGGATATAGCAATTATTTCGGCGTATCAATAGTAGGCGCCTCTGGGGGTGAGGCCGTAACAAATACATCCGCCCGTGGGGGATGGTTCATGATTTCGGGCGTAGAACTGGGCGAAGTATCTCCATCGGCAATTGCATTAACAGTCAATTCAGCGACGAAAGGCTACCTGGAAGTTTGGCTGGATGATTTGCAAAGCGGCACACTGCTTGGCAAATTGCCCTTTACACCCACGGCGCCGGGTAAGTGGAGCGTACTCACCAAAGCCATAAGAAAGGTTGTCGGCCAACATGATTTGTTCATAAAATTCCCGGCCGGAACGCCCAAGGTAACATTTGTTAAAAGTATCCGGTTCCTAACTAAATAGAAGCTATAACATGAAGAAAGTAATTGTTTTATTGTTACTCATTGGGCTGATGCCTGCATCTGTTTTCGCTCAAAACAAAAAACAGATAAATAAGAAAAAAAATGCTACGGTTAAAAAGAGCGTTTATGTAAACCTTTTCCGCAAGGCGGGCTACAGCCAGGCAGATATCGATAAGAAAGTTGCCAAGGCTTATTACGACGTATTTGAAGGCCCTAACCGCGTTTTTTTTACAGTGGGCGATACGCTTGGTTATGTGAGCGATATTAAAAACCACGATGCCCGCACAGAAGGCCTTTCCTACGGAATGATGATTGCCGTGCAGTTGAATAAGAAGGATGTGTTCGACCGGATATGGCGATGGTCTAAAAAATACCTACAACACCAGGATGGGCCAAGGGAGGCATACTTTGCCTGGAGTATAAACACCGGTACCATGAAGCGTAATTCGGAAGGCTCAGCGTCCGACGGCGAGTTGTACTACATAACCAGCCTTTTATTCGCATCGAACAAATGGGGGAATAATACAGGTATCGATTATTACAAAGAGGCGCGCCGAATATTAGATGCCATGTGGAAAAAAAACGGCACGGGTAATATTTATAATTTAATTAATACTGAACATAAACAGATCACCTTTGTTCCGGAGGGCCGAAACTACAACTGGACCGACCCATCATACCATCTCCCGGCTTTCTATGAAGCATGGGCATTGTACGCAAAAGACGGGCATGAGCAATTTTACAGGGATTGTGCCGATACTTCCCGCGTTTTCTTCCACCGGGCCTGCGATTCGGTAACCGCGCTGAATTCTGACTATACCGAATTTAGCGGCAAACCCCATCCAACACCCTGGATGCCGCCCGGTTTTAGGTACGACTCCTGGCGGGTTCCAATGAACATCACGATGGATTATGTATGGTTCGGTAAAGACAAAGCCTGGCAACAGCAGTATGCCGTACGTCTTCAAAACTTCCTGCGTTCAAAAGGCATCGATTCTTTTGAGGACCAATTCAACCTCGATGGTTCTCGCCCGGCGTTTATTTTAAAAGCCGGTAGCGTTGAAAAGCTGAGGCACTCCCTCGGCCTAGTAGCTACTTCTGCTTCTGCTTCGATAATGAACAAGGATAGCAAGAGCCTCGATTTTGTGCGTGCTTTGTGGAATGCTAAGCTCGAACCTTACGAAGATGGGTACTTCGACCCTTATTATGATGGCCTGTTATATCTCTTTAGCCTGATGCACCTGAGCGGAAAATACCAGCTGATAACCCCACAACATAACTAAATTCATCCACCACAAGAATTATAAACCAAAATGAAGAAGTCATTACCAATTAAGCAGTTGCTTTGCACCATAGCAGCATTGCTGTTTACTACTTGCGTGTTTGCGCAAGATATTGCCCACCAGGCACAGGCAGGTTTCGATGTTGCGCAGGCAGATATCCCTCACGGGAAAATCGACACCATCGCCTATGATTCAAAAACGGTTGGCAGCACCCGTAAAGCCTTGGTTTATACGCCGCCAGGCTTCTCAAAGAAAATAAAATACCCGGTACTGTACCTGTTACACGGCATTGGCGGCGACGAAAAAGAATGGCTCAACGGCGGTACCCCGCAAGTTATCCTGGATAACCTGTACAAAGAGGGCAAGCTAACGCCTATGATAGTGGTGTTGCCAAACGGCCGGGCAATGAAAGACGACCGTGCGACCGGCAATATAATGGCCCCCGATAAGGTAGCCGCATTTGCGGCATTTGAGCAAGACCTGCTTACAGACCTGATACCTTTTATCGAAAGCAAATACCCGGTATTAAAAGACAGGGAACACCGCGCCATTGCGGGCCTATCCATGGGTGGAGGGCAATCGCTGAATTTTGGTTTAGGCAACCTGGATAAATTTGCCTGGGTGGGTGCTTTCTCGGCTGCGCCGAACACAAAGAAACCCGAAGATTTGGTGCCAAACCCGGAAGTTGCAAAAAAGCAACTCAAACTGCTTTGGATATCCTGCGGCGCAAGCGATGGATTGCTTGCATTCAGCAAGCGCACGCACGATTACCTGATTGAAAAGGGCGTTCCGCATGTTTATTACATAGAGCCTGGTGTGCACGATTTTAAGGTTTGGAAAAATGGCTTGTATATGTTTTCACAGTCAATTTTTAAACCCGTTGATGTAGCCAACTTCGCTAAGTACGTTTACCCGGACAATAAATAAACATGCCTTAGATGAAAGTTCAACTTCGATTTATCGTCACCGGCATATTCCTATTTATCGCATCGGAGAGTTTTTCTCAGGATAAGAACTTTTATATCTTTTTGTGCTTTGGGCAATCTAATATGGAAGGTAATGCGAGGATTGAACCACAGGACACCATTGTTGACCAGCGTTTCCAGGTATTTGAAACCGTAGACTGCCCCAACTTAGGGCGAACAAAAGGCAATTGGTACCCTGCAGCGCCGCCCCTTGCGCGCTGCAATACCGGCCTTACGCCTGCCGATTATTTCGGCAGGACTTTGGTTGCTAATTTGCCGCCCAAAATAAGAATTGGTATTATCAATGTTTCTGTGGCAGGTTGCCGGATAGAATTATTCGAAAAAGACAGTTACCAGACTTATGTAGCCAAAGCGCCGCCCTGGATGCTGAACATGATTAATGAATACGGTGGCAACCCGTATGCACATTTAGTGGAAATGGCTAAGCTGGCGCAGAAATATGGAGTGATAAAAGGCGTTTTGCTTCACCAGGGCGAGTCGAACCCGAACGATACGCTTTGGACGCAAAAAGTTAAGGGGATATATACCAATTTGCTGCACGATCTGCATTTGAAGAGTAAGCGGGTACCCTTGCTGGCAGGCGAATTGGTTAATGCCGATCAGGGCGGCAAATGTGCGGGTATGAATGTTTTTATTGCCGCACTACCTGCTTTGGTGCCACATTCGTATGTGATTTCTTCAAGTGGCTGCCCTGCAAATCCGGATAAGCTGCATTTCACTGCGGAAGGATACCGAATTATTGGCCGGCGTTACGGGGAACAGATGCTTTCTCTTTTAGGCTATAAGGCTGTTTATAAGCAAGCTGCAGGCTTTTAGGATGCATAAGCAGACAAATCGCAGATATCCGGATTTGATGTTCATGATTTCTGATGTGCATGCCGGTATTCGGAAGGCAGGAGCCCGAACTTATCTTTAAAGATCTTCGAAAAATAATGAGGAGTGGCGAATCCTGTTTCGCGCGCTACCTGCGCCAGAGCCGTGCTGGTATTGGCGAGCTGATCTGCGGCCTTATCCAGCTTAAATGATGTGATCAATTCTATCGGAGTTTTTCCTGTAAGTTCAAGTAATCTGTTATAAAGCGATATGCGGCTGGTGCCGAGGTGGGCGCTCAAGCTGGCGACATTTAGATTGCCGCCGGTGATATTCTCCTCCATAAACGTATTACCCCGGTCATAAATAGCTCATGACTTGCTTTAACATCAACCGCGGCAGGGATTACCGTAAAACGGTTGCCATAGCTTTGTTCTAGCAGATGATGAACGGCCAGCAGATTTTTTATCTTAACACGCAATATATCGAAATTGAGCGGCTTGGTAAGGTAGTCGTTAGCGCCGGAACTGAGGCCCCTTAACTGGTCATCGTGGCTGCTGAGCGCGGTTAATAAAATAACGGGCAGGTGCCTTGTGCGTTTATCAGTCTTTATTTTCTCGCTTAATTTTATGCCGTCTATCAGCGGAAGCTTAACATCGATGATGATCAAATCCGGACGGAAGGAAAGCACTTTTTCCCAGCCTTCCTGCCCGTCGGCTGCCTCAATTACTTCATAAGTATCCTGCAAACAATCCACAAGGTAATCGCGCCATTCTTCGTGGTCTTCAACAACTAACAAACGATGGCGTTTTTCCTGCATTTATCGACAAGTTATAGCGGCGTGTGTGCTTTAGCGAAGCGGGAATCCCGGCGCACCATCCCAAAACTTAAGCTAAATGACAACGTTACGAAAATTGCCGGTATCTGGAAACGGAGCATTGGGTTTCAGTGTGTTCCGACAGCCATATCACGTTCATTTTGCTCAAAAATTAAACAAACGTTGTTTAAATGTGGCAAAAAATTGCACCCGTTTTTTTTAACGTGGTGTAATTTTACTGTTACTCTAACGAGGTTCAACAGCACCGCGAAGGGCACTTAACCAATTACTAAACAAATATTAACAAAACGTAAAGCCGGACTTGCTGCCGCCTTTTTTTGGCGATAAAAATGCAATCGATTGCATTTTATTTTGTCCTTCAAATCGACACCAGGCGCGGGTAGGTAAACTGTAGTTATTTGGCTTTGCAAGCTTAAGCTACTATCACCTTATTACTATCGAAACAATAAACCAATCTCAACCAATTAACCATAAACAACACCTAGAAAAATGAAAAAAAGGACTGACTAGAATTAATGAAATGATCGGGGGAGATCATTCGCGGAAACGGAAGTGCATGAATAAGCACAACCAACATTCTCCACTAAATCCAATTTTAAATTTTAACCAAATTATGAAAAGAAAATTTTTACTTAATCACTGCATACGAGCAACGTTATTAATAACATTGTTTGGTATTGTTACACTACAGGGTGCTTTTGCTTCGGCATCAGCAGCTAACTTCAAAAATACACTGGCCGATGGGGTGGTAAACCCCTACGGCGCGGTTACCATCACAGGTAAGGTTACCGATGAAGCCGGGGCTGGCGTACCGGGTGCTACCGTAATGGTAAAAGGCACATCCATTGCGGCCGCTGCCGACTTTAACGGAAACTATAAAATAACAGTTCCCGACGGAAACGGCACCCTGGTTTTTAGTTTCCTCGGGTATGTGTCAGCGGAGGTTGCAATAAACGGGCAAACCGTAATTAACGTTCAGTTAAAAGCCGATACCAAATCGCTTAACGAAGTGGTAGTGGTTGGTTACGGAACGCAGAAACGTGCGGCCGTAACAGGTGCCATATCTTCTGTAAGTGGAAAAACCCTTGCACAACTTCCGGTGGCAGGTATCGATCAGGCTTTGCAAGGCAGGGTGGCTGGCCTTACGGTTACCAATAATGGCTCGCCGGGTAGTGCGCCAATTGTGTCTATCCGCGGTAACAGCTCAATCAGTTTCGGCTCAGACCCGCTCTATATCGTCGACGGATTTCCCGGTAGTATTGGCGGTATCGACCCTAAAGACATCCAGTCGCTCGAAGTATTGAAGGATGCCAGTGCTGCAGCAATTTATGGTTCGAGAGCTACCAACGGTGTAGTTATTGTGACTACTAAGAAGGGTATCAGCGGAAAGGTGCAAATAGATTTTGATTCGTATGTAGGCGTGCAAAGCATAACCAAACGATTCGATCTGTTAAATACAGACCAATACCTGCAGTATGAGCGGGCACTGAATGCCCCATCGGCAGTACCGCCAAGACTGGAACCGGCGAATTTCAATCAGCCGATTTATGCAGGTGCCTCTCAAACGTTTGCTCAAACTAATACCGATTGGCAAGACGCGTATTTTAGGAACAACCAATTGCTGCAGCAACATTCTGTTGCCATAAGCGGTGGTAATGACAACTCTCATTTTTACACATCTGCCGGTTATTTTGCGCAAAAAGGTATTGCACAGGGATTGGATTTTAACCGGAAAAACTTCCGGATGAACTCCGACCATAAAATCCGCTCGTTTTTAACCTTCGGAGAAACATTCAACGCTTCGGTTACGCATCAGCGCTTTGATATACCAGCCGGAAACCGTACCGCGTTAACCAATGTAATCAGGATGTTGCCATATATCCCGGTTTATAACCCAAATAACGCAGGTGGTTTCCAGGGGCCGTTGAATAGTTTCGACGGTTCTGACCCTACCAACCCGGTTGAGGCGGCACTGATCAACCAAAACTATAACAACGGCTTCAACATCCGTGGTAATGCGTTCATGACCTTGAAATTCACCGATTGGTTGAAATTTACTTCTACATACGGCCTGGATTACGGTACAAACCTTAACGAACAGTACACCCCGATATATAACGACGGCGGAACACTGAGTTCTCCAACCGCTACAATTAATAAAAACCGGGGAGCGGGCACAACAACGCTTTATTCGCAGCAACTTGCTTTCGATAAAACTTTCGATAAGCATCACGTATCAGGCGTTGCTGTATATGAAAGCCAGGGTACAAATAACACCAACCAGTCTTCCAGCGGCAACCAGTCAACCAATGCAGTTAAATCATTGAATGGTGCCACCAACCTGTTTACAAACTACACCACCGATAAAACCTTGCTCGTTTCGATGGTTGGCAGGCTTGCTTACGATTTTGACAGTAAGTACTTCATTTCCGGTTCGATACGCCGTGATGGTTTATCTGTTTGGGCTCCCGGCCACAAGTACCAAAATTTCCCTGCTGTTTCTGCCGGCTGGAAAGTAGACAGGGAAAGCTTCCTTAAAGATGTTACCGCTATAACAGAATTAAAGTTACGTGGTGGTTATGGCGTTACCGGCGTAAACGGTACCGCGTTAGGCCCATACCCGTACTTGCAGCCGGTATCAAGCAACCAGGCAACATATCCTTTCGGCGGATCGCTCTCTGATCTTGGTAACGCTTCTTTCTACAACGGCTTAACCAATCTTTCGCTCGCCTGGGAAACTACCAAGCAAACAAACATCGGTGTAGACCTGGGGCTTTTTAATAACAAGCTAACAGTATCTGCTGAGTTATACAAAAGGAAAATGGACCGCTTGATCATAAACGTACCAACACCATTAAGCTTTGGTTTTGGTGGTGCAGGAACAGTTGCAAACGTGGCATCCTTAGAAAATAAAGGTTTTGAGCTTACCGTTGGGTATCATCAAAATCAAGGGGACTTTAAATGGGATGTTACCGGTTTATTTAGTTTGGTAAGGAATAAGGTGCTTGAGCTTAACAGCCCGAATGCATCTATTACTGCCGGCGGCGATGCGGATTTTGGTGGCGGTGGCCCTATTACCAATACTATCGCTGGTCAGTCTATTCAATCATTCTATGGCTATGTGGTAGAAGGTATCTTCCAAAACGCTGGCGAAGTAACCGCGCATGCCACGCAACCCGGCGCCAAACCCGGCGATATCAAATTTAAAGATATCAATGGCGACCATATCATAAACGATGGCGACCGTACTTTTATCGGCAGCTACCTCCCTAAATTCACCTACTCTTTAAACTATTCGGCCAGTTACAAAAACTTCGATCTGAGTATCTTTTTCCAGGGCGTACAGGGGAATAAAATATTCAACGCCGAAAGGATTATCCTTGAAGGTATGCCACGTTTGTTCAACTCCGGCGTAAATGTTTTGAACGCGTGGACACCAACAAATACAAATACCGATATCCCGAGAGCCGCCAAGGGCGATCCGAATGGCAACGTAAGGCCATCTACCCGCTGGCTTGAAGATGGGTCTTACCTACGCTTAAAGAATGCCATAATCGGTTACAACGTACCATCAAGCTGGCTTAAATCAAAAACAAACAACAGCTTAAGCAGATTGAGGTTGTACGTGTCATCGCAGAACCTGTTGACCTTTACCAAATATTCGGGCCTTGACCCGGAAGTGGGATCTAAAAACGGAACGCTGACTAACGGGATAGATTATGGGCAATACCCACAGCCAAGATCATTCCAGTTCGGTATTCAGGCAACTTTTTAATCAGTATTCACTAATAATTTTATAAATTATGAAAAATAAAAAATTTTATATCTGGTCTGCATCTACCATACTTTTGGTGATGGCTACCACTTACTCCTGCAAGAAAAGCGACCTCGATACGAGTAACGTTAACGCGGTAACTACCGATCAATACTATAAAAACGCGGGCGAACTTACTAAAGGCGTAAACGCGGTGTATAAAGCTGCGCAGGGCCTTAACCTGGTATCCAGGGAGTGGTTCTTTATACATGATCTTCGCAGCGATGAGGTATCATCGGGTGGAAGCCAGTTGGAGGTGCCAAGAGCACAAATGTTGGCCGGCACTTTCGACCCTACAAACAGCGTATTGAATTCTGTTTGGAACGGCTGGTTCCAGGTTATTTTCAGGGCGAATATTGTTTTAGATAACGCCCCGGGTGTATCAGACGATTTGGCAATAAGAGACAGGAGAGTAGGCGAAGCAAAATTCCTGCGCGCATGGGCTTATTTCGACCTGGTTAGCCAATGGGGTGGCGTACCTATCTATACCACTACCGTTAAAAGCCCAACCGGCTTTGTGCCGAGGTCTTCTGAGGCGGATGTGTACGCATTAATCATCAAAGACTTGCAGGATGCTGCAGCCGTGTTGCCGGGCAAATCGGGTACAGACAAAGGCAGGGCTACTAATGCTGCCGCCAATGCTTTACTAGGCCGTGTGCTGATGCAAAATGGCGACTACGCCGGCGCGAAAGCTGCGCTGCTAAAAATACCTACTGCAGGTGCCGATGGTTATACTTTAACCAGTCGTTTCCTGGATAACTTCGAAGAAGAAACAGAGTTCAACTCAGAATCGATATTTGAAATGGTGTATGTAGACAAGGGCGACAACGGCTTTAACTGGGGCGGCGATAGCCCTACCGAAGCACAATCGACTGTAAGGAACCAGGAATACAACCCAATTGCCTGGAGGAATTTAATCCCGTCGGATAGGCTTTTGAATGAATTTGAAAACACTGCTACCGGTGCTGCTAAAACAGATCCGAGGTATAAGTTTTCGTTTTATGAAACCGGCGATTCATACAATAACGGTGCATCTGTGTTAACCGCAGCAGATCAAAATAACAATACGTCTGTAGTGAATGGTGTAACCAAAAAAGTAGGGTTCCGCAAATTTATGATTATTTATAAAGAAGGTTTGCCTGCTGCATCGTTCCACCCGGGTGGCAATAATCAGCGCATCTTACGTTATGCCGAAGTATTGATAAACCTTGCTGAGTGCGAAAACGAACTGGGTAACACCGCTGCTGCCATAGCCTACCTAAACCAGATAAGGGCCAGGCCAAGCGTTGCAATGCCGCTTTATCCAACCGTACAGTTCCCTGTTACTTCTAAGGCAGAGGTAACAAAAGCCATCATGCACGAAAAAATGGTTGAAATGGCCGATGAGCAGGTTAGGAACGTTGATATAGTAAGATGGAGGAAAAAAGGTTATTTCACTACCGATCCATTATCGTATTTCAAAGCAAACAGAGATGAGTTATTGCCAATCCCTACTGCAGAATTGGATAATAATCCGGAGATAAACGGGCATCAGAACCCGGGGTATTAATTGGTTTTATTAAATTACAGCCGGGGGCCAAAACGGCCTCCGGCTTTTTTGTTATCAGCGCATTTTTATGAAAAAAATCTACTTCTGCCTCCTTTGCTGTTATGTGTTTGTTGGCTGCAAAAAAAAACCGGCGATGTTCAGTCAGGTTTCCTCTTCACAGTCGGGCATCCATTTCAATAATCTGATAACCGAGAATGATTCTATCAACCCGATAGATAACGCCTATATTTATAACGGAGGTGGAGTTGGGGTAGGCGATTTTAACAACGACGGATTGCCCGATCTGTATTTCACAGGGAACATGGTTTCCAATAAACTTTATCTCAACAAAGGAGATTTTGAGTTCGAGGATGTTACCAGTCCGGCAGGGGTTACCGGGGCCGGCCGTTGGGGCAGGGGAGTTGCGGTGATTGATATCAATAACGATGGGCTGGCAGATATCTATGTTTGCAATTCGCTATCCGGCGATCCGCAAAAACGGCAAAACCTGCTGTATATAAACAAGGGGCTTAACAAAGCCGGCATCCCTGTTTTTAAGGACGAAGCGAAAGCGTATGGCCTGGATATGCAGTTGCATTCGACCATGGCCAGTTTTTTTGATTACGATAACGATGGCGATCTGGACATGTACCTAACCGTGAACAGGCCCGAACCCTCAGAATACCCCAATAGTTTCAGGCCGGTAAGCCGCGATGGCACAGGCAGGAGTATGGGTCATTTATATAGGAACGATTGGGACGCGACACTTAAGCATGCCGTGTACACCGATGTTTCTCAGTCGGCAGGCATAAGCATAGAGGGCTATGGACACGGCGCTACTATTGCCGACATTAATCTGGATGGATGGAAAGATATTTACGTAACCAACGATTTCCTCTCGAGCAATATCCTTTACATCAATAATCATGATGGCACCTTTACAGATAGATCGAAGGAGTACTTTAAGCATACCTCCTTTAACGCGATGGGGCAGGATATACAGGACATCAATAACGATGGCTTAGCAGACGTATTTGAACTGGATATGAACCCGGCGGATAACTACCGCAAAAAGATGATGATGATGCCCAACAGTTATCAAACCATCCAGAATTTTAATCATTATGGCTACCAATTGCAATACGCCCGCAATACGCTGCAACTAAACCAGGGCCCCAGGATTGCTGAGCAGGATTCTGTTGGTGCCCCTGCGTTCAGCGAGATTGGCTTTATGAGCGGTGTTGCCCAAACAGATTGGAGCTGGACACCTTTGATTGCCGATTTCGACAACGATGGCTACAAAGATATTATCGTAACGAATGGCTATCCCAGGGATGTAACGGATCACGACTTTATGGTGTACCGGTCTCAGCCTTATCTCAGCGCTTCCAAGCAAGAAATCCTCAAACAGATACCCGAGGTTAAAATCCATAATTATGCTTTCAAAAACGGCAAGGGCTTGCGATTTTCAGATGAAAGCAGCAATTGGGGACTTACCGCGCCTTCGTTTTCAAATGGTGCGATCTATTGCGATTTAAATAACGACGGGAAGCTGGATTTGATTACCAACAATATCAATGATGAGGCCTTTATATATCAGAACACAGCCTCGAATGAACCTCCGGCTAACTTTTTAAACGTTAAGTTTAAGGGAGATGAGCACAACCTGAATGGCATTGGCTCCATAGTGCGCATTTACTACGGTAAAGGGGCCACGCAGGTATATGAGAATAACCCATACCGGGGGTATTTATCCAGCATGCAGCCTATGGCGCAATTTGGGCTGGGCAGCACCGGCTTAATCGATTCTGCCGTAGTGTTATGGCCAAGCGGCGCTAAGCAAACCATAACAAAAATTAAAACAAACCAAACGTTAACGGTAAGCATTAAAGATGCGCAAGGTGCCTTGACCCCTGCCGGGCAACCAAAAGCAGTAAAGCCGATATTTACCAATATAACCAGTGCAAGCGGTATAAGCTATGTGCAAAAAGATTCAGACAAGGTTGATTTCAACATCCAAAAGCTTTTGCCGCATAAACTATCCGGCTACAGCCCGGCCTTAGCGGCCGGTGACCTAAACGGCGATGGGACCGACGACATTGTTATCGGCGGTAATTCTGCCGAACCTGCACAAATTCTGCTTCAGCAAAAAAACGGAAAATTCATTCAAAGGCCATTATCGGTCAATACACCGAACGGCGGGTTCTATCAGGATGGCGGCGTGCTTTTATTTGATGCCAACGGAGATAACGCGCCGGATATTTATATTGCCCGTGGCGGATATACCGCAAAGCCAAATTCGGGCAATTATCAGGATAAGTTCTATATCAACAATGGCAAAGGCGAATTTACGTTGCAACAGGATGCATTGCCTGTGAATTTTACCAGCAAGCTTTGCGTAAGGGCTTTTGATTATAACCACGATGGCAAACCGGACCTTTTTGTATCGGGCCGTGTGGAACCCTGGCGATATCCTAAACCCGTCAGCAGCGTTATCCTGAGGAATGACAGTGGGAACGGAAAAGTGAAATTCACAGATGTTACCGCAGAAGTTGCCCCGGTATTGAAAGACATTGGTTTGGTTTGCGACGCGCTGTTTACAGATTTTGATGGCGATGGCAATACCGACCTTTTGCTGGCAGGCGAGTGGATGCCGCTTACCTTTATGAAATATAGCAGCGGTAAGTTTATAAACGCCACCTCAACAACTGGCGTATCGGGCATCCCCGGCTGGTGGAATTCCATCGTGGCCGGCGATTTCAGGCATACCGGGCGGATGGATTACATTGTAGGCAATAGCGGCCTCAACAGCCTTTACCAGGCCAGCAACGAGCAACCGGTTTACATCACCGCTAAAGATTTTGATAAACGCGACAGGTTTGATGCCTTCACGTCTCTTTACCTCCCCGGGAAGGATGGCGTTATGCGCGAGTACCCGGCAAACGTTCGCGATGATGCATTTAAGCAAATGATCAGCCTCAGGACCAAATTTACCGATTATCACAGCTATGCCGACGCAACATTGCAAGGCCTGTTTACCGATGAGCAGTTGAAGGGCGCTTTACGGCTTAAAGCAACAGAACTGCGGTCATGCTATTTCAGGAACGACGGCCATGGAAAGTTTACGGTAATCCCATTGCCCGAAGAAGCACAGGTATCGGTATTGAATGGTATGGTTGCCGATGATTTGGATGGAGACGGGAATATCGATTTGGTACTTAACGGAAATGATTTTTCAACAGATGTATCTATCGGGCAATCGGATGCCCTGAACGGATTATTCCTGAAAGGCGACGGTAAAGGCGGTTTTCGTGCGCTAAGCATATTACAAAGCGGCATTTACCTTCCGGGAGATGGTAAGGCGCTTGTAAAACTTCGCGGTAACAACGATAGCTATTTACTGGCGGCAAGTGAACATACCGGGCCCTTAAGGCTGTTTAAATTAAACAAGAAAAATAGGCTTATAAATGTTTTGCCGCAGGATAAAAGCGCCGTGATAACAGATAAGAACGGGCGCATCACCCGCCAGGAGTTTTACCATGGAAATTCCTTCCTGTCACAATCTGCGAGGTTTATTTCGGTAGATAGCGCCGTAAGGGAAATTGCCATAACCGATGATAAAGGAAATGTTAGGAAGATGATTTTTTAGGCAATGGTAACCGGCGACCCCGTTTTTTTTAGGCATGCTAACGCCTGCAAATTTAGGCTTACACGCTCTCGGGAGCCCATGGAAGACTCGAAACCCACTTAGACTACTTCAAATAAGCTTAAGACTTTCAATTGCGCTATCAAATGGTTTGAATTCTGCCCGGCCTCAGGGGCAAAGCCCTGCACGTCTGCAGGGCTTTTTATTTTGAAGAACCTCGACCGGAGATTTAATTGCAATAATTAATTGTATAAAGAACAATTAATTATTGCACCTGTTTCCGACTTGTAATCGTTTTGTTACACGCGTTGTAATCACGTCCTGAATCTTTCGTTTTTAGCGCTTAAATCGTTTCGGGTTTGTTCTGCAATGTATTCGGCATAGCTGAACACATTAACGCGATTTGAATATAAAATACGTCCTTAATTGTCATAAGCATAAGAAATACGTGCGTAGGCTTTGAGCGTATAATCGTTTTATGAGCAATATTTTATATTATTTCAAACAATCGGTTTTTTATTTGAAAAATCCTGTTAAGTTTGCTAATCAATTTAAGTGTATAAAACACATTTAATAAACCAAAAAAACCAATTATGATGAAGCCATGCACCATTTTAAGCTTGTGCGTATTTTTGTTTGTTACCACCAACCTGGTAGCGCAAAACCCTAAATTAACGCTCGATTTAACCAAACCCGGGGTAACTGTTAGTCAGCAACTGTATGGGCTGATGACCGAAGAAATTAACCATTCTTACGATGGAGGCTTATACGGCGAATTGATCAGGAACCGGGTGTTTAAAGATAACCCGAATACGCCCGAGGCCTGGAGCCTTGTGCAGGAAGGCGACGGTAAACCGTCAATCCAATTGGTTGCGCCGGATCCAGACAAGGTTGCCATGGATCAACGGGGGCATGCCATCAATAGTTCGCTTACCACCTGCTTAAAACTGGTTGTTGAAACCGATGGGGGCAGGGCGGGAATTGCCAACGAGGGTTATTGGGGTATTCCTGTAAAGCCTAATACTATTTACAAAGCTTCTTTTTATATAAAAGGCCTGGGCAGTACGCCTCCGCGCCGCCGCCAGGATGGTTCTGCTTCAACCACGCCTGTTATCGATAACAATACGGCCGGCCCAATAACCGTGAGTATAGAAAGCAGGGACGGTAAAACCGTTTACGCTTCCGGGGTTATTACCCTGGTTAAAAGTAATTTTTGGAAAAAATACGAATTGCAATTAACCACTGCATCAGATATAAAGCCTACTGCAGATGCCCGTTTTGTAATCTCAACCAACAGGAAAGGCATTTATTATTTTAACCTTGTGTCCCTGTTCCCGCCAACTTATAACAACCGCGCTAACGGCAATAGGATTGATATTATGAAATTAATGGCCGATATGAAACCCGCTTTTCTGAGGTTTCCTGGCGGTAATTTCCTCGAAGGACCAAAGTTGACCGATGCTTTTCCATGGAAAACTACGCTAGGGCCGCTCGAAAACCGGCCCGGCCATAAAGGTTCGTGGGGGTACCGCGCAACCGACGGTATGGGATTACTTGAGTTTTTAGAATGGTGCGAAGATATAAAGATGGAACCCTTGCTTGCTGTATTTGCGGGTTACTCGCTTGATGGTGACCATGTAGATGCCGGCCCTTTATTGAAACCATATATTGAGGATGCCCTAAACGAAATTGAGTATATTACCGGTGATATACATACCTACTGGGGAGCAAAGCGCGCTGCCGATGGCCATCCCGCTCCGTTTAAATTACGATACGTAGAAATTGGCAACGAAGATGGCTTCGACAGATCAGGAAGCTACGATGGGCGTTTCGCGCAGTTTAATGATGCTATCAAAGCCAAATATCCTGCCTTAAAATGTATCGCAACAATCGGCGGCAGGGATTACCTGGGCACATTAGGTAAATTAACTATACGTAAACCGGAGATTGTTGATGAGCATTATTACCGTAATGCATGGGAAATGGAGGAGGACGCCGCCCATTATGATAACTACGACCGTAAGGGCTTTAAAGTATTTGTTGGCGAATGGGCAACAAGGGAAGGCGCGCCGACGACTAACCTGAATGCAGCCCTTGGCGATGCCGCATGGATGACGGGCATGGAGCGTAATTCAGACCTGGTTATCCTGTCGTGCTATGCACCACTGTTCGTAAATGTAAACACAGCTACCGCCACCGCGCCAAAGGCATGGCAATGGGACTCGGACCTGATTGGCTATAATGCGTTAACGAGCTTTGGTTCCCCATCTTATCACGTTCAGAAATTATTCAGCAATTATATAGGCAATAAGGTTGTCCCTTTAACGGGCATTAACATACCAACCCAAACCAGGCCTGCAACTAAAAGAGATAGCGCTGCTAATAAAATGCCACAACCTATACCCGCCATGTTTTATGTAGCTACAAAAGATACAAAAACAGGCAAGATATTTTTAAAGGTGGTAAACGCTACAGGAAAGCCGCAACAGGTAGATATTGAATTGAATGGAGTGGTTAAGTTGTCTACTGAAGGTACGCTGGTAGTTATAAAAGGCGATAAACCGGAGGATACCAATACGATTGATAACCCGGACAAAATAGTTCCTGTTACATCGGTTGTAAAAGGGCTTAGCAAGAAGTTCACCAGAACGTTCGATCCGTATTCGGTAAGTGTGCTTCAAATTAATACGGTTAGGTAGTTGATAAAGGCTTAAGGAATAATTACCATTAGTATGAGACATTTTTTTGCCCGGTTTAGTATCGCAGCAACCTTGCTTTTTGTCCCTTTTTTTGTTGAGGCGCAGAATAAAGCGGTTAACCCGGTTATATATGCCGATGTGCCCGATTTGAGCATGATCCGCGTGGGCGATACCTATTATATGAGCAGCACAACCATGCACATGAGCCCCGGGGTGCCTATCATGAAATCGAAAGACCTGGTCAACTGGAAATTGATCGGCTACGCTTATGATACACTTTCAACCGTAGATGCTCTTACGCTAAGCAACGGAAAAAGTACTTATGGCCGCGGCTCATGGGCCAGCAGCCTCCGTTATCATAAGGGTACTTTCTATGTGACCACTTTTGCCCAAACTACAGGTAAAACCCATGTATATACTACAAAGGATATCGAAAAAGGGCCCTGGAAATCGGTTTCGTTTAAACCCGACCTGCACGACCACTCCCTGTTTTTTGATGATGATGGAAAAGTATATATGGTAACAGGCGGTGGGAAATTGAGGATTGTAGAGTTAAACCCGGATGCATCGGGCATAAAACCCGGCGGCGTCGATCAAACCCTTATCGAAAATGCCAGCCTGCCATCCGGCAACAACGGCGGCCTTAATGCCGAAGGCTCTCAATTGTTTAAGGTAAACGGAAAATATTATCTGTTCAATATTACCTGGCCACGCGGCGGTATGCGTACCGTAGTGATACATCGTGCAGATAAAATTACCGGCCCCTACGAAGGGCGGGTTGGCCTGCAGGATAAAGGCGTAGCACAAGGCGGATTAATCGACATGCCTGACGGTACCTGGTATGCATACCTTTTTCGCGACTTTGGTGCTGTCGGCCGTGTGCCTTATTTAGTGCCTGTTAAATGGGAAGATGGATGGCCGGTAATCGGCATAAATGGCAAAGTGCCTGATACGCTTGATTTGCCTGCTTCTAAAGGCCTTATCCCCAGCTTGGTTTCTCCTGACGAGTTTACGCGTAAAAGAGGGGAGCCTGCGTTACCGCTTGTTTGGCAATGGAACCACAATCCTGATAATAGCCTTTGGTCTGTTACGGCTCGCAAAGGTTATTTACGGCTTACCACTGGCCGGGTCGATACCAATTTTTTAATGGCCCGGAATTCTTTAACACAACGGACAATCGGCCCGGTATGTACAGGGTCGGTATCGCTCGACGTATCTAACATGAAAGACGGCGACTTTGCCGGCCTGGGCTTATTGCAAAAAAATTATGGCCTGGTGGGCGTTAAAATAAATGGCCAAAGCAAAACAATAGTGATGGTTAACGCAAGCACTGGTGTGCCAATAGCGGTGCAGAACATCCCACTGAATCAGCAGAAGGTTTTCTTTAAAGCAGAATGTGTTTTTACGGATAAAAAAGACATCGCCAATTTCTTTTACAGCCTTGATGGAAAGGCATGGACACTCGTCGGTACACAATTGAAAATGGCATACACTTTACCTCACTTTATGGGTTATAGGTTCGCGCTGTTCAATTACGCTACTAAAAGCCCCGGTGGGTCAGCCGATTTTGATTATTTTCATATCACAGATAAAGTCACGGGGGAGTAGCTACGATAATCTTATCTCAGGAATGGGCCTTAACCAGCCGGTGCATGCCGTCGATTTTGCGCAAGCAATATCGACGGATTTTGATTGTTTGATGGCAAACAAGTTTCGACCGAGGTGAAAAGGTCGTCCTCGCTGCAGCCTATAACTACGGGACTGGCCTTAACTGGCTATCCTATTTCGATAGGATAGGTTTCGCAGTGCCTAACCTTTTCCTCAAACTCTAATAGTATGCCTTCATCTTCGGGATAATACACGGCCTTCTCATAGTCAGCTCCGGCAAACCTGATAACGGCTTCCAGATTTTCCCATTCGGTAACGGTATAAAAATGGCAGCAATCTGCTTCATAGGTCCGCCATACTTTCACGGTAAGGATGCCCTCCGTGTCGGTATAACCTTTTGTGCCTTTATGAAGAAGGAAATTTAGATAGTCGTCGGCATTTGCTAAACTGGTGCGGCCGTGCCAAATTCTTGTAATCATGGCGATGCGCTGTTAATAGATTGACGTTCGGCGAAAAATCATTATAAATATCGCGAAAGTCTTTACTAAATGTTATAGATAAATAAAAAGGGCCTAACTCCTCTACGGGGTCAGGCCCTTTTTTAGCGTATTTTCCAGTCCGCCCTTTTATTTTACGCCGCTTTCAACTTCAACCGTTTATGGTAGAAAATGTACGAGCAGGCCCATATGGCAATGAATACCAGTATAGGTGCCCAATCTTTAAAGGCGATGCCCGAAGCATAGGAAGAATATGCGGCGCCAATAAGATCGAACGTAAAACCCGCGTAGGCCCATTCTTTAAGCCGTGGAAAACCCGGAGTAAGTATGGCTATTACGCCCAATATTTTGGCTACTGCCAATAGATGCATTACATAAGGCTTGTACCCCAATACTTCCAGCATTTTGGTGCCTTCGGGGGTTGTTTTGAAGCTCATGACTGCCGAATAAAGCATCAAGGCTAATATCAGCCCCGTTGTGATCCAGTAAATAACGTTGATTGTTGTCTTACTCATGTTGATTGTTATTAGGTTATTATATATTGTTTCGTTTAATAAGAACAGTTTTGATTATGGTAGTTTTCCGCTGTCTAATATAACACGATTTATAATAATCCGGAACTTGTAAGGGCTTGATAATTAACGTCGGTTTTGCTAAGCAATACATAAGCCTACTGCTTGTTTTGCGACATAGCATCAAGTTCGGTTTTTGAGATTTTATCATAGTCGGGCGCTATACCGAATGTGCCGGCCGGGGCCTTTTGATCAGAAACGGCAGTTATTACGTAATCAGCAACTACCAGTGCGCCATCGGGCCCTGTTTGGAATGCTGCGTATTGTATAGGTGTGCCGCCGATTTTGGCATAATATTTTTCAACAACATTAGCGGGCAGCACTACGTCATTGGTTATCCAGGTATCGTAAGTTTTTTTTGTTTTAGTATCTGTCGCCACTACTTTCTTGCAGTTGAAACCCGATATCTGTTTGGTTTCGGTTGTTGGGGCAAAGGTAAACGCAGGGAAAGTGCTTAAAATCTGGTCTATTTCGGCCTGGGTATAAATCGCAGCCTTTTTGATATTGAAACTAGGTACCGCAGCTACTACGGCAAAAAACTTATCCTTAGTATCTGATAAAAGCTTAATGCTTACCGGGCCTGCAGAAAACAGTGCAGCGGTAGAATCAGCACGGAAGTATTCCTTTACTTCGATTTCCTGGGCGCCTGTGCTTGTTTTGAGGGTTACCAGGCCTTCGGTATAACTTTTTTGCGCATTGGCGTTCAATGCAGTTGCCGACAAAACGATGCCGAGAGCAACACTTAAATGTTTGATTTTCATGGTATTTAATTTGGTTTTTACTTGAAATAATTAAAGTTTGATTGGGTTAGGCGCAAATACCCGGGTTTATTCCGAAGCCAGTAAATCATCCAGGTTGGCAAGGCTGGCGGCTGTGCCTTCTTTGAAGCCGTTGTCTACGAACATTTTGATAGTGGATTCGTCCTCAAAAGTTATCACCGATTCTACTTTCGCGCGGTTACCTTCTATGGCTAAAAATTTCGTGTCCCTATATGATTTTGGGCCTGCGGTAACCGGGTTGCCCTCACCGTCGCAAAACAAGCCTGTTGTCGAGAAGGCACTGCCATTTTCTATCGCGGTAAATTCGGCATATACCCAATGTTTTTGGCCTTCGGTGCCAATCATGGCATAAAGCCATGCCCCACCGACGGTAAAATCCCATGTTTTGGTTTTGGCCGACCAGGGTTTTGGCGCAATCCATTTGTCTATCAGGTCGGGCTCGGTCCAGGCTCTCCATACTTTTTCAACCGGCGCATTAAATTCACGCGATATGTAAATCTTTTTAGTAGCAAGGTCGGTTTCGAACACAAAGTTGTTTATCATGATTGTTGAGTTTACAAGTCGTTTAATAAGTCGTCTAATTGGTTAAAGCTGTCTTCCCACATCTTGCGGAAACGTTGCAGCCAAATGTCTATCTCTTTCATTTTTTCGGGATTGAAGTGGTAATGTATCTCTCTGCCCGATTTTTTCTGCACCAGTACTTCGCATTCGGTAAGTATCTGTATATGTTTAGATATGGTTTGCCGGGTGCTATCAAAGTGTTCGGCAATGGCGTTGGGTGTCATGGCGCTTACGGCCAGTAAAGTTAAGATGGCCCTGCGTGTAGGATCGGCAATGGCCTGGAAAACGTCTCGTCTCATCGTTATTTGCAGTTGATTGACTGTAAATATAAGTGCAGTCAATCAGCTGCGCAAATTTATTTTTCTTTTTTTTCGATCAGGTTACGGTGGCGATACCGCCCTGCCCATTGGGGGTATTTATCGCGAATCTTTCCTTAAACTGATACGCGGTGCGTAAAATCTGGTGTAAAAGAGCCGTGCGCTCCAAATGATGATTTTGCAGTTTTGGGCGGTTACTTTGCACAACCTCTCGGGCAGCGCAAACGAATATCCGGGTGGCAAGTTCTCAAGAATAAATGCCTAACTTTATAACAAAACTGCTTAGCCGTATAACCTTATCCTCATTCGCCCTATATGAAAAAGCTCCTGCCGTTCATCATCGCCATACTCCCTGTTTTATGTTATGCCCAAACCGATTCGGTGCTGGTGCTGTCTGATGTGCATATCGACCTTCGCAAGCCCTTCGATACTTTTTATCATACCGATACCGACCCACGGGTTTTCTTATCTGCCACCGCGAATGCCAAAGCGGGCAAATACCCCTTTATTATTATGCCCGGCGATTTGCTACGGCACACTACCAAGGCCGAGAACGATACGCACGATATAGCCGACATGAAGCTGAGCTATAAATACGTCATCAAAAACATTAAAGCAATAGATAAGCGGGCCGTGATATTACCCGCGCTGGGCAATAATGATTGCATTGCGCATAACATACCCAATGCCGCAACTTACAAGGTTTTTTATGATGCCCTGCTCAAACGGATAGATAAGGGCGGCAGGATAAAAAAAACATTCCTTGCCGGTGGGTATTATGCTTACGAGAAAGATAGCCTGGCCGTAATCGTGCTCAATACTGTGCTTTTTATGCATGAGAATGATTCGCTGGCTTCCGAGGCTAAAGCCGAGTTGGTTTGGCTGAAAGAGCGATTACAGGCCCTTAAGCCCGGCCAATCGGCATGGCTGGTTTACCATGTGCCGCCGGGGATAGACAGATACGGCAAAACCCCCTCCTGGCAGGATAGCGTCCAGGCGGCTTACCTGCAAATCATCAAGCAATATTCGCAACGCATCAAGCTTCAACTTGCGGGGCATACCCACATGGTTGATAGCCGCCTGCTGGCAGATAGCGGCAAACTACTATCGTACGTGGCCATAGCCCCCGGGCTCGATTCGCGGAACGGTAATAACCCGGCCTACCAGGTGCTTCATTACAATCAAAGCGATAAAAGCCCAACCCAAATTACCACATGGTACACCGATGCTACGAGCAATTATGCCTGGCATCCCTTTACGTTTAAGAATCTGGATTTCGACTTTTTTAAAGATGGTAGTCCCGACAATAGCGCGGGGCTGGATTTTATACGGCACTATACCACTTGCAGGGGCGCAACCAAATCTAAAGATGGAGCCGCCATTGCCTGGGATGATACGTTTAGGTGTATATCTACCATCAAAATTCCTTGATTGATGATCCATAAGGGCCTGACCTTAGAATGCATGAAACCTTTTAGGGCCGATTCTTATCGCTCGCAGATTTGACTCACCCCGAATGCGCTCCGCTGTTCGACCCTCTCTGCTCCGCAAAGAGGGTGAGGAAAAAAAAGGAAAATAACCCCAATTTCTCCCCTTCTTTGCGCAGCAGAGGAGGGGGCGGGGGTGAGTCAACTAGTGATGCGGACATTTGCGCCATGTTTCGAACACCCAAGACACAAATCCCTCACCTACGGATTCTTGGGCCGGTATTTGGCTTGGTTCAAAATTTCCTGGGCGTCGTCATCCGCCATTAGTTGCGGCAGGGTAACCTCGGGGTGCTTATCCATATAAGCGCGAACGATTTGCCAGCCCGTCCAAATCGCCAGTTTGGGTGCCGATTCATTGTTTTCGCCAAGGCCGGGGGTGAAGGGGGCCTCGTTGAGGTATTTCTGTATTTTTTGGTAATCGCTTTCGTAAAGCAGGTTCTCTTCTAAAAAGTAGCTCCAAATATCAGCCTTAAAGCTATCGCACCATTTTATTTGTTTATCGGTGTAGCCAATTTTGGTAGAGTCGGCTAAGTCGGGCAGTACCTGGTCCATAAAGTACATGATTTTACCGTTATACACCATTTTGGCCAGCAGGCTCTTGTCTTTTTCATTCTCAGGGAACATATCCTCTCGGGCCATGCCTTCCACAACGCGCGGGGCAATATTATCGGGCGTAAACCTGCGGCTTATATAACGCGGATAGGCATCAACCTGTGCGGGGTAAAAACGCGAATCCGCACCCAAAAACAAATCCAGACCTATACCGAAGTACGTATCGCCAACAACCACCTGCGTTTGGAAACCCGACCAATAAGCATACACTTTGGGCAGGTTCTTTTTGGGGTAATAGTATTTTATGCGGCGGAAAGCATCCGTAAGTTCGGCTTCCTGTTTATCCAGGTTGGGGTAGGTGGCATCTACGTCGTGCTTTAAGTCGGCATAGGCCTTATCGGCAAAAATGGCGCGCAGGCGGGTGTAGTAAGCCGTATCGCGGGCGCTGCCGGCTTTTAATACGCGCTCGATGAAATCGATATAAAAACTGCCGTATTTCTTATAAAGCGTGCCTGCCTGCTCATCCATATGCTTTACACGCAGCGAATCGAAATCCTTATCAAAACGTTCGATTTTTACATCAACCGGTATATTGCTAACATCAATTTTTTTATGTTTGTTACAGGCCGATAGCAGTACCGAGGCAAGGCCTAAATAAATAAGCCCTGTTTTGTAAGAATAAGAGTTCATTTCTGTCGTTTTAGCAAAAATAATTTTTTTATTTGCATTACAGCGAAAGCATTACTACAGCATAATATGAAGATCGCATTAGCCCAGCTTAACTATCACGTAGGTAACTTCGAATCCAACACCAACAAAATCATACAGCACATCCGCGAGGCTAAACTTAATGGTGCCGATCTGGTGGTTTTTGCCGAATTATGCGTTTGCGGCTATCCCGCGCGCGATTTTTTAGAGTTTACCGAGTTCATTAACCTATGCGATGAAGCTGCCAAAACCATTGCTGCCGAGTGCCGGGATATTGCCTGTATTATAGGCCTGCCAACACCTAACAACAATACCGAGGGCAAGGATTTAAACAACTCCGCCTATTTTATTGAGGATGGCGAGGTAAAGGCCATCGTGAACAAGGCACTGCTGCCCAATTACGATATTTTCGACGAGTACCGCTATTTTGAGCCGTCAACCAGTTTCAATTGCATAGATTTTAAGGGAACACGCATCGCGCTTACCATTTGCGAGGATTTGTGGAACACCATAGAAAATCCGTTGTACATTACCCGCCCTATGGATACGCTGATACAGCAAAAGCCCGATGTAATGATAAACATTGCAGCATCGCCATTTGCGTACAACCACGATGACGAGCGTATTGCCATTTTAAAAGATAACGCCAGCCGCTACAACCTGCCGCTATTTTACGTGAACCACGTTGGCGCGCAAACCGAACTGATATTCGACGGCGGCTCATTGGTGTTTGATAATGCAGGCAACCTGGTTGATGAGCTGCCGTATTTTAAGGAAACGTTGACCTATTACACCCTGGGCGACGATGCCGCTATCAGCTTTGAGCACGAGAGCACAGTGCGTGTGCAAAAACAGAGCGATATTGAGCAGATACACCAGGGCCTGATTTTAGGGATCAAGGATTACTTCTATAAATCGGGCTTTAAGCAGGCTATTTTGGGCCTTTCCGGCGGGATTGATTCTGCCGTGGTATGCGCTTTGGCTGCCGAGGCCCTGGGCCCGGAGAATGTGATGGCCGTGCTGCTGCCCTCGCGCTTCAGCAGCGACCACTCTATAAAAGATGCCGAGGACCTGGTAACGAACCTGGGCTGCAAGAGCGAGATCGTACGTATAGCCAAAATTACCGAAGCCTTCGAGGAATCGCTGTCGCCGCAGTTCCAGGGCCTGCCCTTTAACATTGCCGAGGAGAATATCCAATCGCGCAGCAGGGCGGTGGTGCTGATGGCTATGTGTAATAAGTTTGGCTATATATTGCTCAATACCTCCAACAAAAGCGAAGCCGCCGTGGGTTATGGCACCTTGTATGGCGATATGTGCGGCGGTATATCCGTCATAGGCGATGTTTTCAAAACCCAGGTGTTCGACCTGGCGCGCGAGATAAACAAGGACAGGGAGATAATCCCCGAGAATACCATCGTAAAACCACCATCGGCCGAGCTTAGACCCGACCAAAAAGACACCGATTCGCTGCCCGAATATGATATACTGGATGCCATATTGTTCGAGTATATCCTCAACAGGCGTTCATCTGCCGAAATTATCAAACTCGGTTTCGAAGAAGCGGTGGTGCGCAAGGTGCTTAGGCTGGTAAATATTTCTGAGCATAAACGCTACCAAACCCCACCCATCCTGCGCGTATCGCCAAAGGCCTTCGGTATGGGCAGGAGGATGCCGATAGTGGGGAAATATTTGTCATAGTGTCTGAACTTAAAGAGCTTCGTCATTGCGAGGAACGAAGCAATCTCTACGCTTAGTATTCCCGCCCTGCATTGTGGATTTGCTAATCGGGAGATTGCTTCGTGCCTCGCAATGACGTTGTGGGTTAAATCTCAAAAAAAATCTTTCACGCCCATTAAACCTTTTCCTATTGCTTTGTCTAAGGAGTATAAATAACAGGTGTTGCCATGAAAAAATATATCTATTTAATGCTGGCGGTAGCGTTCGTATCGGTACTGCAAGCCTGCAGCAGTTATAACTATTATACTGCGGCTGCAAACAAAACCAACTTAAGCAGTTACCGCACCTTTGCCTGGGCGCCTATGCAGCGCGATACCGGCAAGCAATGGCGCCCCCTTACCGAAATTGGTAACGGCAAAATAAAAGAGGCCGCCAAAACGGCCCTGCTGCAAAAGGGCCTCACTATTAATGAGCAAAACCCCGATCTGTTGGTTGGCTACGCCACCGCTACCGGCCGCGGCACCAAAATCACTTATTATTACACCCCAATGTACGGCGGTTATTACGGTGGCTTCGGCTATGGCTGGTACCGCCCGTTTGGCTATGGCTATTATGGCTACGGTTATCCAGGCTATGGCGGGGCTTTCCCTGCAAGAGTGCCCTATCGCGAAGGCACCATTATTATAGATCTGATAGACCCCAGAACTAACGTATTGGTTTGGCGCGGCTACGGCGTTGGCGAGCTGCACGACCCAAAGACCACCCAGCGCGAGATACCAAAGGTGGTAGAGGGCATCATCAAGCAACTAAGCTTAGCGCCACCGCTTCGTAAAGGGTAAAAGATTAATTCGTTTAAGAACCTAATGGAAAAAAAGCTCCTCCTGCGCAGTGCAGTAAGGGGCTTTTGCTTTTGTTTATTTTTCTTTTTGCTTACGCCGAAAACCTTGTTGGCTTTTTATGAAGATGGTACACTGCGAATATAAACGCTATGCCTGCAAGGGCAAATACCCCGGGTATCTAAGGGCACGGTGCGGCCATCTCGGGAGTGTCGCCCTGTGCAAATGTTATGCAGGGGATGCTTAATAGTAACATTGAACAAGACCGGAAGAGCGTTTTTGTTTGTTATTTCCCGCACGCATGTCAACCTAGTTTTTTATAAATTTACCTTTTCCTAACGATGCGCCGTTACTTTTAAGTACTTCTACAATGTATGCACCGGTTTTAAGGCTGCCGATATTTTCGCTCCAGTTACTGGTACTGGATGTTTTTTGCATAACCAGGTTGCCTGTTGAGTCATAAAGCTTGAATTTATAGGTTGCTGCCGAGGCTGGTTCGGGGATGCTCACGTTTATCATTTCTGAGGTAGGGTTAGGGAACACACTAAATAACCCGCTGCCGGCGGCATTCTTATCGTAAAATATAGTTATCGGCTGCGAATAGCTTATTTTGTTGTCTATATCGTTTTGTTTTAAACGATAAATATTATTGCCCGAATTTGGCGCATGGTCTACATAGTTGTATGCCGCGCTTCCATCGCTTTGTTTATCATAAAGGGAGGTATATTCGCCGGTAGTTTTGTTTAGCTTTTCCAATGTAAAGCTGGTGTAATTGCTTTCGTTAACGGTATTCCAGTTAATGTTTACGCCTTCCGTTACTTTGGTAGCTGCAAAATTGGTAAGTAAATACTGCGGCACTGGCTTGCGGCTGATAACAAGCTCGAAACGATTACCTCCAAAGGTGCTTGTATCGGTTGAAACCAGGTTAAAGGCGTAAGTACCGTAACGGCGTATATCCAGCGAATCTTTCTTTAAATGATCTATCAGGTAAATATTATAAAGCGTATCTATGTTCCGCACACCTTCCAGCTTTAAGTTATAAATGCCGGTTGCGGTGGCGCTTACGTTTAACCACACGCGGCTGCCGCTATGGTAATCGGGCAGGTGGTTAATAGCTGTTTTTACCTTATCTGAAGATAAACTGCTAATGCTTGTAATTGACGATGGCCCTGCTAAATATAATGCATCTCCTTCTTCAAATTTAGCCGAATAATCTTTGCGATAATAAATTCCGCAATAGCCAAAAACGTTGGCATCTTTTTCAATTTTCATGTATAGCCCGGTAAGTGGCTGATTGGTAGTTGGCGCAGGCAGTGCCATTTTGCGTTGCTGTGCAATAGATAAGCTGTTTGGCCCTAATTTTCCGTCAACAGCAAGCACTTGCGCTTGTGGTGCGTCCATAATAAGTGAACTGCCGGTAATTTGTGTGCTGGTGGCTTTTTGGTTCTCATTAAAAGTTAAGGTTGCACTTGTGCTTTTAGCATGCACTATAAAACCCGCGCCGCTTACCGCGAAACCATTGGCTGCAGGCGACGAAGAACCGTTGGTTGAATAGGCCACGTAATCCTGGCCGGTACCCCCCTCGCGTTTCGACAGCATATAAATTACATCAATGCTGGCGCTGTTATCACTATAAAGCTGGCTTAAATTTAAGGTGGATGGGTATGGGTTGCCTACCATATTGTACCCGGGGTTTGCTAAAGCACTATAAGAGAGTTTTCCGGCTCCGCCTGTGGGCGTGTACCAAAGCTTAACCGTAAAAGTGCCCTGATTTATAAAGCCGTTATCGGTCATGGTAGCATCCTGCGGCACTATGGATGATGAGCCTGAAGAGCGTGTACTGGGGCCAACAAAGTACATTAAAAACCCATTACCAATTGGTATGGTTAAGTTGCTGATGGTGGCAGTAGCATCACTTGTATTAAGTGTGGCAACATCGGTAGCAGTTACTTTAATGACACCAACATGCTTACCCGATAGCGAGCCAATATTAGTGGCAGCAATAGATTCCTTGTATAGGTAAATGGTTGGGGTAACGCTTTTACCCGAAAAGCCTCCTGCCTGAGCTAACGCATCGTTGCTAAACACCCCACCGGTAAACGCCCCTGCATAAGCAACGCCGTTAAAAGTATGTTGATTAAGGTATGCGAGATTGAAGGTGTTGGTATTGCTGATTGTTGCTGAAGTTTGGTTAACCGGCGATGATAAAAGGCGGTAACCGCGGTTAGAAGCTACGCCGCCGCCGGTAAGGAAACGTTGAACGTGAGCGCTCCCGCTAATGCCGGCACCGCTTGCCATTTTATCAACTGCTGCTGAACCATTGGCATCAGACTTTAATGTAAGTATTCCCCCCGTGGTTAGTATAGTGTTTGTACCCATTGTAAGCAACCCGGTACTCCCTACGTAAAACTGGCCGGTGCCTGCCATGGTTTTTGCGCCCGTACCGCTAAACGTAACATTGTTGAATGTTGTGCCGTTAGTAGAGTTATCGGCCAATGCTTGTGGCGTAGTGCCATTATCAAATATAATGGTACCCGCACCGTAAGTAAACGTGCCGTTATTGGTATAAGTGTTTTTAAATGTTGTGGTACCTGTGCCTGCGCTAAAAGTACCGGTTGAGGCGTTGGCGAATGGCCCTGTAACGGATAAGGTGCCGGGGCTTGCCCCGCAGTTTAAAGTGCCGGGGCCAACAGAGAGGCTGTTGCCAATGGTAAATGCGCCGGTGCCTCCGTTCATGGTGCCACCTGTTATGGCCACAGATGTAGCTATACCTACTGTACCCGCACTGAAATTCATGGTGCCCGAAAATTGACTTATGGCCCCTGTAAGACTTACATTGCCCGAACCCTGTTGAAACGTGCCTGTAGTGTTGCTGAGATTAGTTGTGGAGAACAGCCCTGCGCCGGTTGTGAAAGTACCCCCGGTTAATACAGTGCCACTACTAGCCGTAAGCGTGCCATTATTGCCGGTAAAAGTGCCGGCATTGTTAAGCACCCCGGTAATGGCAAATGCGCCGGTACCTTGTTTAACGGTAGCGCCCGATACATTGGTAAAGGTACTGCCAACATTCATTACGGCGTTATTTACTGTAAAATCAACCGTTGGTGTACTAGATGCAACGGTGCTGAAGGTGCCGGTTACGGTTACTGTACCGCTACGGGGCGTTTTAGTGCCCGAGCCGCCAATGGCAAGATTGGTATAGGAAACGCCGCCGCTTAACCCCGTAATGGCAGAATTTGTATAAACTGTTTGCCCCGCCCCGGTATAACCTATAGTGGCACCGGTGCCATTTAAAGTAAAGCCGTTTGTAATAGCAGATTGTAAATTACCCAGGGGGGTTGCACCGGTGAAGTTTAAAGTGGCATTGCTAACCGATAATATTATAAAAGCGTTGCTGGTACCGCCGGAGTTTATTGTAGAGTTAAGGTTAGCAGCAGTAACAGTTCCGGCTGTAATATATACCTGCGGGTCAAAGTCCCTTAGGCCGTTCAAGTCATATGCACTAAGATTGATGTCGCCGGATAGCATCAGGCTATTTACCGATAAGGTTAATCCGAAAAATTTATTATTATTTTTAGGTATTGTTGAATTCCCCATATTAAAGTTAACCGCAGTGATATTCCCGGCGCCTGAAATACTCATTGTAATGTCATTGGTATTAAGGTCGGCAGTTACGGTGATATCGTTGTTAACGGTAAGCGTACCGGCAGATACGATCATTGCATTTGTAACCTGGCTTACGGTGCCTAAAATAACCTGACCGACAGATGTATTGGATGAAACGGTAGGTGCGTTTGTATAGGTGCTTGCATAACCTATTCGTGCACAATCATACTGGCCCGGTGCGCTGCTGCTGGTATTGCCAGTGTTGTCTTTCCAGTTACCGGCTGTGCCCCATACGGTATTTGTTGCGCCCGTCCAGTCGTAGTTTCTACCGGTGGTGTAAACCGTGTTTGTTGCCAAATTGGTAACGCTGCTTACACCGGTGGTGTTTTGTGCTATAGTGCTCACAGAAGGTAAAGTAAAAACAACCTGGTTTGGCGCTGCATTTTGGTTTACACTAATATTAAGCACCAAATAAAAATAGTAAGTGCCCGTTGCAAAGGACGGCATGCTGGTAACAGAAAGTACCCCGGAGTTGAATTGCAGACTGTTGTATTGTGTACTGGCTCCTACTGCATTTGCCGGTGTTGCCGAACTAATGCTGGCCAAATAGCCAGAAAACATGGCATTGGTACTTATACTGCTCGAACCGTTAGACGTGGTTGAAATATTGAAAACAAAGGGCTGATAAGGGCCATTGGTTACCACCATTTGAAAGCCGAACACCACCTGATTGGTGTTGCCTTGCTGCAAATAGGTACTTGCATTGCCCGCCAAAGCCGTAAAGGTAACGGTTGGCGTTGCATTGGCTTTGTAGCCAAAGGCTAATCCTATTATGATTCCACAAAAAAATAACAGTTTCCTCATAGCATTGCGGGGGATAATTTTCAATGAGTAAAAATAATAATTTTGTCAGGAATGCCTTGATTAGCATTTAGTTGCTATTGTAGACGATGAATTTATTTATATCTTATTCTAATTATCTTTCGAGAAAATATGTAAGCTTTTGGTTTTTATTTGCTGCCAAAAAACTCCTTTCGATACCCGCTGTGCTAAATCGACAAATGGATGTACCAACAGCTATGCCTGGTACAAATATTCGCACTAAATCTCGTCGTTAATTAAATATCACAAAAATAGCGTAAAAATTAACTCTGCCTAACTTTAATGATATAATTGTCAGATACCCTTAAAGTTATCCATCAGCATTTATGGCCCGTTTATGATTGTACGAGCCAGAAACGATTAAGGTTTCAGGCCGACTGCACTTAAACCAAACTATTTTTCTACAACTAAAGGTTTTATTTGTATTTATCAATGTATCAACGTGTTATGAATAATAAAACCCTGTCCGTTTTGCGGGCAGGGCTTTATTATTCGTCAGGTAGGAGATTATTCCTGCTAGTTTTAAGCGGGAATCTTTACTTGCTTATTATGTAAGTAATATGCGCCATAAGCAACAGCAATTGCGGCAAGCAGTATAACCCAGGTATCTAAAGGAACGTTGCAGCCATCGTAAGGGTCGCAGCCATCGGCGGGCGGGTCGCCTTGTGCAAATGTCATAGTTGGCATCATCAACAATAATGCTACTAATGGCCCACAGATAAATTTCAAGTAATTTTTACGCCCCTTCATCTTCACTTTGTTTTTACAAATTTAACGTTTTCCAAACGATGTTCTGTCGTTTTTTTCAAATCTATCATATGAGCCGCTGCTATAAGCCGGCCTAATGTTTCTCTCCGCTGCTAAAGCCAGGGAAGCACGGGGTAAGCGCCTGCAGATTCACAATCAGCTTACAACCCTGGCCTGCGCCGGTTGCACCTATTATCTTTTTATGAATTTAGCCTTGCCTAAAGATGCACCGTTGCTTTTTATCACCTCTATAATGTAGGCACCGGGCTTAAGGCCGCTCACGTTTTCTGCCCAGTTGCTGGTGTTAGAAGACTTTTGCAGCAATAAATTGCCCGCTGTATCGTAAAGCCTCATTTTATAAGTGGCAGACGATTGATCATCGGGTACGCTTACATTGATCACTTCTGCCGTTGGGTTAGGGAAAACACTGAACAGCCCTTTTATGCCTATCTTATCATAAAATACGGTTACGTTGGCCGAGTAGCTTATCTTGCCGTCGATATCATTCTCTTTTAAGCGATATATATTATTGCCGGCATTTGGAGCAGGGTCTACAAAGCTGTAGTTGCCGCCGCCATTGCTTTGCCTTTCATAAATCTGCTCAAACTGACCTGTTTTGCTGTTCTGTTTCTCCAGAATAAAACCTGTGTAATTGCTCTCGTTGTAAGTTTTCCAATCCAGCTTTACGCCACCGGTAACTTTATTGCCCGCAAAGGCAGCCAGCACGAAAGGCACTATCGGCTTTCGCTGTATCGAGAGTTCGAAACGATTTGCGCCGAAAGTAGTGGTATCGGTTTTAACCAGGTTAAAGGCATAATCGCCATAGCGGCGCATATCCAGCGAATCTTTCTTCAGTTTATCCATCAGGAAGATATTATACAGCGTATCTATATTACGAATACCCTCTATCTTCACATGATACAAGCCGGTTGCGCTGGCGTTTACATTCAGCTTTATGCGGCTGCCGTTATGGTAATCTGGCATCAGGTTCACGGCGGTCATCACACCATCGGCCGATAGGCTGGCCATGCTCACGGTTTCGGTTGGGCCGCTCAGGTACCGGGCATCGCCATCTTCGAACTTTGCTTTATAATCCTGCCTGAAATAGATACCGCAATAATCATACACCAGGCTGTCTTTTTCCATTTTCATGTATAGCCCGGTTATGGGCTGTTCGCCTTGCTGTACAGGCAACGCCATTACGCCTTGCGATGCGCCATTGCCCATTTTACCGTCAACGGTGATGGCATCAGCCCTTGGTGCGCTCATAATTAACGCCGTGCCGGTTATTTGCTGTGCAGGCGCTTTTTGCGCCTCATTGAAAGTAAGCGTTGCGCCAGTACCCGCCGTACTTTTAACGTGCACTATAAAGCCTGCGCCGCTTACAGCATAACCCAATGCCGTTGGCGACGATGTGCCGCCTGGCGAATAGGCGACATAGTTTTGGGCGGTGCCGCCCGTTTTGGATCCCAGCAGGTAAATACCATCTATACTTGCCGTATTATCTGTTAAAACCGTTTGCAGGTTTATGGTAGAGGCGTAAGGGTTGCCCATCATGTTATAGCCTGGCAAACTTGCTGCCGAGTTAGACAGCTTGCCAACCCCGCCTGTTGGCGTGTACCACAGGTTAGCCGTAAAGGTGCCCTGATTAAGGTAACCGTTTGCGGTAAGGATAGCATCGGTAGGCGGCCCGCCAAAGTTGGCGCTGCCGGTTGTACGCGTACTTGGCCCCACAAAGAAAAAAAGGAAGCCGTTGCCGATAGGTATAGAGGTGGTAACGGGCGGGTCGGTAGAATGGGTGGTAGTAACGGTGGCCGTGGTACCCACAGTAGTGCTGGTAGTGCTGCCGCTTGTAGTGATGGCCGCGATGCCCACATGCTTGCCCGTTAAAAAGCCAACATTGCTTGATTGCAGCGTTTCTTTATACAAATAAATAGTGGGCGTAGTATTGGTGCCGCTAAAGCCGCTGCCGTTGCCGCCCGGGCCGCCAGTGAAAGCCCCCGGGTAGGTAACATTTAAGTAGGTATGGTTTTTAAGATAGCTAAGCCCAAAGGTATTGGTAGCGGCTGCCGTTGCCGAAGTTTGGTTAACGGGCGACGACATTAAACGATACCCCCGGTTTGCTGCCAAACCACCCCCTGTTAAAAAGCGCTCTACATTTACGTAACCATCTATTTTGTACGCAGGGTTGGTAATAATACTTACAGCAGCGGTTTGCGCTGCCGAACTTTTTAAAGTAAGGGTGCCGGGGGTAGCAACCACCAGGTTCCCTTTGGTGATCGTCAGCAGGCTGTAAATAGCCAAAGTATCATTGTTAATGGTTAAGGTTCCGGCGGCAGAGTTATTCAGTTCCATGGTGCCCACATGGGCATACCCGGTAGATGTTGAGCCGTTGTAGCTTTGGGCAGCACTGCTTCCGTTCCAGGTTATTTTTGATGTGTTTAAATTATTCCAGTCTATTGTTCCGGTGCCCTGGTTATAAATATTGCAGGCAACGCTTAAATTAGCACTCAGGCTTACGTTGCCCGTTCCGTTTAGGGTAAGCCCGTAAACAGCAGCATCACTGTTAAGTGCAATGCTTGTTCCGGTAGGGATAATTAAGTTGGCCGTGCCGTCAAAGGCAGGTGCCTGGTTGGTTGTTCCGGCGGTAGTGTTATCCCAGTTGGCAGCATCGGTATAAGTGCCTGTAACCCCTTTATAAGTATAAGTTAACGCGCCGGGTATAGCTGCTGCGTTGGTTATATTGGTTAAGGTTGTACCAACAGTTGTAAATGTTACCGGGTTATTTTGATTGCCATATTCTGCTTTAAGCCAATTGGCTGTTTTGGCCACATTTGATACCCGGGGCTCATCAATTGTTCCGTTAAAATTAAAGTTGTTAGTTCCTCCTCCTTCGCCAACTCCTATATAAAAGCTGGCATTGGCCGATGGGTTATTGGTGACTGTTAAAGTTTTATAGGCTGTTCCGTTCACATAAGTGCTAAGCGTTGTACCGGTGTAAACACCTTGTACATAATACCAGGTGCCGCTGGCCAAAGCTGTAGGGTTGGGTGTGGTGGCCCTGTTGGAAGCAACGCCCGATTCCACTTCCGGGTAATTAGTTGTAAAAACACCAAGCTTATAGCCGCCGGTGGAGCCTCCTCCTGCAGCCTGGTTTGTCATTATTTTTTGATCGAGCCCGGTAGCCCCTAGTTTAACCCAGGCCGATAAGGTAAAAGCCCCGGTAACTGATACCGCGTTGGTGGTGATTTTTTTAGTCGATCCGTTAAAGCTGTATGCGGTACCAATTTTACCGGCAACAAGATCGGCAGATGTCATTCCACTTGTTGTACCCGTATGCCCGCCGACGGTGCCATCTGCCACCGAACCGGTATAGCTAGCCTCATTAAAATGGAACACGGCCTGGTAGTCGCTTGCCCAGGTATTCGCAAAAAACGCGGCATTATGTGTTACAGGAGGGGATTTTGATCCAAAATAAAATGTTATCACATTGTTTGCCGCAAACGTTAAACTGGGTATTTGTACCCACACCAATAACGTACCTGTGGTTTGGTTATAGCTTTCTACCTGGTAATACAACTCGCTGGCACCGCTCACAAAGGCAAAGTCATAATTAGGGCCGTTGGGGTTTTGTACCTTGTCGGCGCAGGTATTTGAAATGATCAAATCGTTATCCTGTATACTTAGCAGTGCCGGGAAATTGGTAAGGTTTGAGGTAATACCAAGCGAAGTGGTGTTTAGCGTAATGGCATCCTGAAAAGCATAGTTTCCGTATGAGGTAACCACCGTAACCGATTGTGTTGAACTATTTGTACACCCGTTGGCATTGGTGATGTTTAGCGTTATTGTTTTTGTGCCTGTGGTGGACCATTGCACGTTAAAGGGCCCCTGGCCGGTGCCGGTTGAAGGTGTGCCGCCATTAAAATCCCAGCTGTAGGTAGATGTTGAAGGATCTGTTCCTGTATAAGTAATGCTTGCGGCTGAGTTAATACTAACTGTTGAAGTGGCGGTAAAGGTAGCCGATGGCAAGGCATTTACTACCCCCGTTACACTCAACTGCGAGCTACAGCCGCTTGTGCTGGTTACAGTAAGCGTGTAAACCCCCGCGTTTGCAGCAGTAACGCTGGCTATAGTAGGGTTTTGCAAAGCCGAGGTAAAGCTGTTTGGCCCCGACCATGCGTAGGTAGCGCCGGCTACCGTATTGGCTTGTAAGGTCATGGTGCTGCCCGCGCACACTGGTGCGCTGCCACCCCCATACAAGCTGTAAACCTGCGAAGCCGTTAACTCGCTATTATAAATGGCAACATCATCCAACGATCCGTTAAAATATAAACTGGTAGGAACATTTGGCCAGCTGACCATATTATCATACCCAATCTTCCAGTAACCGGCAAAAGATTGCGAGGTTTTCATGGTGGCATCAGTAGCCTGTAGTACACCATCTACATACAGGTTGGCCCCGTTGGTGGTAGATTCGGTGGCAACCACATGGTGCCAGTTGCCATCGGCATAGCCCGTGGTGGTATTTATAGTTTTATAGGCCGATGGGTAAAGGCCAAAATAAAGAAGCCCGGCGTTGTTCATGTAAATATGGCGGTCGTTATTACCGCTTGCTCCGGTTTGACTTGCGCCGTAACCTATCAGCCTGCCCCCCGCCGAACTGGTTTTAAACCATATGCTGATAGAGAAATTTTGTGGGCCGGGCGATGCGGTAGATGTAGTTGTGGAGACGTATTGGTTGGTACCGTTAAAGCTATAAGCACTGTTTGCAGCGCCGTAATGATCGGTAGTGAGCGTAGGCGAGTTTTGCAGCGTGCCGTTATTGCTGTTGCCCGATACATCGCTGGCGTTACCGGTAAACGGGTATGAAAGGTATAAGCCCGCAGCTGGGCCTGTAGGTACGCTTGCAAGCGCTGGCCCCGAACTGTTAACTACGCCCGTTACACTTAACTGCGATGTACAGCCGCTTGCACTGGTTACGGTAAGTGTGTAAACCCCCGCGTTTGCAGTAGTAGCGCTGGCTATAGTTGGATTTTGCAAAGCTGATGTAAAGCTGTTTGGACCTGTCCAGGCGTAGGTAGCACCGGCTACCGTATTGGCTTGCAAAGTCATGGTACTGCCCGCACAAACCGGCGCGCTGCCGCCACCGTACAAAGTGTAAACCTGGGCCGCAGTCAATTCGGTATTGTAAATAGCTACATCGTCCAATGACCCGGTGAAATAACGATTGGTAGGTGGGCTTGGCCAGTTGGCCAAATTATCGTAGCCTATACGCCAGTAGCCGTTAACACCATAAGCTTGTGAAACGGTCATGGTGGCGTCTGTAGCCTGCAGCACGCCATCCACATACAGGTTGGCCCCATTGGTAGTAGATTCGGTTGCAACTGCATGATGCCAGTTGCCATCTGCATAGCTTGCAGTGGTGTTTATAGTTTTAACTACCCCTGAGTAAAGGCCAAAATAAAGACGCCCGGCATTATTCATATAAATATGACGGTCGTAATTGGTGGCGCTCAACCCGGTTTGTGCTACTGCAAAGCCTACCAGCTTACCTCCCGCCGAGCTGGTTTTAAACCATACGCTGATAGAAAAATTTTGCGGGCCGGGCGATGCGGTAGCTGTAGTTGTGCTAACATACTGGCTTGTACCGTTAAAACTATAAGCGCTGCCCGCTACCCCGTAACGGTCTGTACTGCTTGTTGGGGCGTTTTGCAATGTGCCGTTATTGCTGTTGCCCGATACATCGGCAGCGCTACCCGTAAATGGATAAGAAAGGTATAAGCTGCCCGTAGGGCTTGTAGGCGCGGTGGCTATGGCGGGCGATGTATTTACAGTTGCGGTTACCGCAGTACGGGGGGTACTTGTTGCACCGTTCTGCGTGTAATCTACATAATAAATAGTAGTTGCGGTTATGGTTGGCGTAGTATAGGTTGCACCTGTTGCCAATGCAGTACCGCCCGTAAGGGCCGCGTACCAGGAATATACTCCGCCTGATGGCGTGCTGCCCGAAGCACCAAGCGTTACCGTACCCGAGTTACACACCGACCCCGGGGTACCTGTAGGTGCTGTAGGGTTAACCGTAATGGTAAACGTATTGCTGGTACCGGGTCCGCTTGAGTTATAGGCCGTAACAGTATAGCTGGTTGAAGCCATTGCTGCCGTTGGCGTACCACTGATACTGCCTGTGGCGGTGTTAAAACTTAAACCAGCAGGCAAAGTGCCGTTCAAAGAGAAACTGGTACGGTTATATTCCGTCATTTGATTGGCAAACTGGCTCGAAACAAACACGTTGCCAGAGGAGGCAACGGCAATTCCTTCGGGGTCGGCAACGGCCTGGCTGGTAATTAAAGTGCCGCTTGAGTTATAAACATAAACCGCATTGGTTGCTGCATTATCGCCTATATAAAAATTCCCGGAACCATCAATTTTTATGGCTTGCGCCGATGTAAACCCACTAAGAAAGGTTGATTGAAATGTGCCGGCCGAATTGTATTTTGTGACAGTGCCGCTGCCGTTATTCAACACATAAATGTTACCCGATGCATCTGTAGCCACCCCAAGCGGGGTGTTAAAATTGGTAGTTGGCAACGAAAGTAAAAGCGCGCCGCTTGTGTTGTATTTTTTTACGGTTACGGCACCCTGATCGGCGATATATATATTATTTGACGCGTCAATACCGATCCCCAAAGCATAATTTAAGCTGCTAAGTATGGTAGACTGATACACGCCGCTTGAGTTATATTTATATACGGTACCCGTATTAGACGGGCCAGCACCCAGGTTTAATACATAAGCATTGCCCGATGAATCAAAAACTATACCTACCGGCGAAGAAAGGGTTGCGCCCGTGCCAAAGGTGCCTTGGTATGTACCGCTCGAATTGTATTTGCTGATGGTATTATTACCTCTATTAACTACATAAACATTGCCACTCGCATCAATAGCTATACCGCGCGGGGCGCTCAAAGTAGCACCGGTAAGTGATATAGCCGGGCCAAAACCTAAAGCCACAACACCGTTGGTCACGGTGGGTGTAAGCGTTGAAATAGGTGTACCAACAGTGTAAACATTTGTTGAAGGGCTATAACTGATAACCGGGACAGCCGCAAAAATATTACCCCCCCATAGTATCAGGGTTACCGATAGTAACAAATGAAAATAAAGGACACGTACACTCATCGGTTGATGTTAAAATAAGGGCTGCTTTATTATCAAAACGGATATAACAGATTAAATGTTTCGATTATCAACCCTATTTTTTCTCGGTGGTTAAATATTTATCACCGGGAGCGGTTTCCAAAAAGTTGCTTTAGCGAAAAAATCAATGCGGCATCACTTTGTATGGTGTAATTATCAGATAACCTTTGTGTTACCGATTGAAACTTATGGCCCTTTTAATACTGTACATACCCAAACCAGCTATAGTATTCGGCCGAATACACTTAAACTTTAATTATTCTCCTTCAACTAAATATTTGTATCTATGCCAGAATATTATGAATAAAAAAGCCCTGTCCGTTTTTGCGGACAGGGCCTTCTGTATGTATCTGTGGTAGGTTATTTTGGTTGGTTTTATGCTACATGCCTTTGTTGCTTATTATGTAAGCTATAGGTGCCATAAGCAATCGCAACAATGGATAATAGCAGCACCCAATTGTCTATTGGTACATTGCAGCCATCGTATGGGTCGCAGCCATCGGCCGGTGGATCGCCCTGCGCAAAAGTTATGAACGGCAAACTGGTGAGCAACAGTAGTAATAGTAGTGCTTTGTTGAATGCTCCGTATTTGTTTTTGAGTGCCGCCATCTATGTTTATTAATTTTTGATGAATTTCCCTTTGCCTAAAGATGCACCATTGCTCTTCAAAACCTCTACAATGTAGGCACCGGGTTTAAGGCCGCTTACGTTCTGTGTCCAGTTGCTGGTGTTAGACGACTTTTGCAGCAATAAATTGCCCGCTGTATCGTAAAGCCTCATTTTATAAGTAGCAGACGATTGATTATCGGGCACGCTTACATTGATCACTTCTACCGTTGGGTTAGGAAAAACACTGAACAGCCCGTTTATGCCTATCTTATCATAAAATACGGTTACGTTGCCCGAGTAGCTTATCTTGCCGTCGATATCGTTTTCTTTTAAGCGATATATATTATTGCCGGCATTCGGGGCAGGGTCTACAAAGCTGTAGTTGCCGCCGCCATTGCTTTGCCTTTCATAAATCTGCTCAAACTGCCCTGTTTTGCTGTTCTGTTTCTCCAGGATAAAACCAGTGTAATTGCTTTCGTTGTAAGTTTTCCAATCCAGCTTTACGCCACCGGTAACTTTATTGCCCGCGAAGGCAGCCAGTACGAAAGGCACTATCGGCCTTCGCTGTATCGAGAGTTCGAAACGGTTGGCGCCGAAAGTAGTGGTATCGGTTTTAACCAGATTAAAGGCATAATCGCCATAGCGGCGCATATCCAGCGAATCTTTCTTCAGTTTATCCATCAGGAAGATATTATACAGCGTATCTATATTACGGATGCCCTCTATCTTTACATGATACAAGCCGGTTGTGCTGGCGTTTACATTCAGCTTTATGCGGCTGCCGTTATGGTAATCGGGCATCAGGTTTACGGCGGTGTTCACGCCATCGGCCGATAGGCTGGCCATGCTGATGATATTGGTAAGCCCGGTGAGGTAACGGGCGTCGCCGTCCTCGAATATGGCCTTATAATCCTGCCTGAAATAGATACCGCAATAATCGTACACCAGGCTGTCTTTTTCCATTTTCACGTACAGTCCGGTTATGGGCTGTGGGCCTTGCTGCGCAGGCATTGCCATTATGCCCCGCGATGCGCCATTGCCCATTTTACCGTCAACGGTTATAGCATCGGCCCTTGGTGCGCTCATAATTAAAGCCGTACCGGTTATCTGTTGGGTAGGGGCTTTCTGTGCCTCGTTAAAAGTTAATGTCCCGGTAGTTACGCCGGCTTTAACGTGTACCAGGAAACCAGCTCCGCTTACGGCATAACCCAGCGCGGTGGGCGATGAAGTGCCGCCAGCCACATAAGTTACGTAGTTTTGCGATGTGCCGCCGGTTTTTGTGCCCAGCATGTAGATACCATCTATGCTGGCCGTATTATCTGATAAAACTGTTGCCAGGTTTATGGTGGCTGCGTAGGGGTTGCCCATCATGTTGTAGCCCGGCAAACTTGCTGCCGAATTGGACAGTTTGCCAAGGCCGCCTGTTGGCGTGTACCAAAGGTTTACCGTAAACGTGCCCTGGTTAAGGTATCCGTTGGCGGTTATGGTAGCATCTACAGGTGGCCCGGCCGTAGGATTGGTGCCGCTGGCACTGCCGCTGGTGCGGGTGCTTGGGCCAACAAAATAAAACAGGAAACCGTTGCCTATAGGCACAGAAGTGGTTACCGTTGCATCGGTTGTATGTGTGGTGGTAACGGTTGCCGTTGTGCCTACTGTGGTGCTGGTGGTGCTGCCGCTGGTGGTAATAGCAGATATGCCTACGTGCTTGCCCGATAGATAAGTGGTGTTGCTTATCGGGAGGGTTTCTTTATATAAATAAATGGTAGGGGCGTTGCTGCTGCCGCTAAAGCCACTTCCCGTACCGCCCGGGCCGCCGGTGAAAGCCCCCAGGTAAGCAACATTTAAGTAGGTGTGGTTTTTAACGTAGCTAAGCCCGAAAGTATTGGTAGAGGCTACCGTTGCCGATGTTTGGTTCACCGGCGATGACATTAGTCGATACCCCCGGTTTGCTGCCGAAGCGCCGCCTGTTAAAAAACGCTCTGCGTTTACGTAGCCGGTTATTTTGTTGGTAGACGGGCTGGTTATAATATCAACGGCAGCAGTTTGCGTTGCCGAGCTTTTTAAAGTAAGCGTAGCCAGGCTGTTTACGTTTATGGAGCCGGCGGTTAAGGTAATAAGGTTATAAACATCAAGCGGGCCGCCGTTTATATTGAGCGTTGCGCCCGATGTGGTATTGTTTATTTTTAGCGTACCTACCGATGAATAGATGGCCGAGGTGCCGGTATAGCTCTGTGCTGCCATAGTACCGTTGAAATTAAGGGTAGATGCATTAAGGCTATTATAGGCTATGGTGCCGTTATTTATGATGTTGCAGCCACAGTTTAAGGTTTGCCCGTTCAGGGCGACTGTTACGCCCGAGTTGATGGTTAGCGAATAAAGATTAGAGGCAGCACCCAGGGTAACGCCGGATCCAAGGACGAAACTTTCTTTGCCGTTGTTGGTAGGCGATAAAGATACGCCCGCAACGTTTACGGTGTACGTACCTCCCGAATAGGTATAAATTACGCCGCCGGGGATGGTTAATACGTTAGTAGCATCGGTAGTGAAGCTGCCGGCAGTGGTAAAAGTGCTTGGGCTATTTTGGTTGGCGTACTCAAATTTTATCCAATCGTTGGTTTTGGCAATGTTAGATATGCGCGGTTCATCAATGGTGCCGGCAAAGTAATAGGTATTGCCGCCCTCGCCTACGCCTATATAAAGCGGCGTGGTTGCGCTTGGGTTGTTAGTTGTTGCCAACACTTTGTAGGGTTGCCCATCAACATAATTAAATAAGCTGCTGCCGGTATAAACGCCTTGTACATAGTGCCATGCACCAGCTGCAAAAGTTGGCGCTGCGGGCGAGCTGGAACGGCTCATAGCCGTTCCAGATTCTGCCTCTATAGTATTATCTGTGAAAACTCCTAATTTATAGCCGCCTGTAGTGCCACCGGCAGCGCCCTGGTTGGTCATTACTTTTTGGTCGCGGCTGATGGAAGTCAAATAAACCCAGGCCGAAAGCGTAAATGCGCCGGTAATGGTAACCGCATTAGATGCTATGCGCTTTGTAGAGCCATCGAAAGAATATGCAGTACCTATTTTGCCCGTAATTAAATCGGCCGATGTCATGCCGGTTGTGGTGCCTGTGTGCCCGCCGCTCGTTCCGTCTGTTACCGAACCGGTGTAGGTTGTTTCGTTGAAATGGAATACGGCTTTATAATCGCTGGCCCAGGTGCTTTGATAAAATGCAGTGGTGTGCGTGGCTGCTGTAGAAGTTGCCGAGCCGAAATAAAAATAGAGATTGCTATTGGTTTGGTAAGTTAAGCTGGGTACCTGCACCCAAACCAGCAGCACGCCGTTAACCTGGTCATAACTTTCTACCTGGTATTTTAGTTCTGTAGATGATGTTGAGGTTGTAAACGCAAAATCGTAAGCGGGCCCATTAGGGTATTGTACTTTGTTGGTGCAACTTGTGCTGCTGTACACCAAAGATGGGTCGGATATCCTTACCAGCGCGGGAAAACTGGTTTGATCGGATGTTATGGTGTAGGTTGTAGCCGCCGTTACGGTATTAAGTGTTAAGGGTATGCGGTATGCATAAGGCGACAAAAACGACGTGCGGGTTACGTTTACCGTAAGCGTTTGCGCATCCGTAAGGCCCCCGGCATCTGTTGCCGTGGCAATAACCGTATATGCATTGGTGCCGGCGGCCGAGCCTAAAGAAGCATAGTTGGGCGCGCTGGTAAAGGTTAACACGCCGCCCGAGGTTATGGTAAATTTTGCCGCATCAGCGCCGGATATACTGTAGGTCCTGGTGTCGCTCGCATCAACATCCGTGGCTACTACCGTAGTTACCGCCGTGGTATTTTCCGTTACCGAAATAGTGGCCGTAGCGCCGCCGCTGTTCGAGGTAATTACCGGTGCCTCGTTTACGTTGGTGATAGCAATACTGAACGCGGCGCTGGTAGTTGTAGTGCCGTCTGTGGCTTGTATGGTAACGCTGCGCGATGTTGCCGTTTCGTAATCAATGGCCGCATTGTTCACGGTTACCACCCCGGTGGTGCCATCGATAGCGTACAGCGAACTTGGGTTAGATGTAAACGAGTAGGTGTTTGTTAATACCTGATACACCTGAACCTCGTAAAGCGAGTAACCGTACTGTGTGCCGCGGTTTATGCCATGTATCCTCACATACCGCCCAACCGTTGATACCCCGCCGTTGGCCAAATTGGTAAAAACGTTATTGAAAGTTGTGTTATTGTAAATACTTTTAATAGTGGTATAGGTTACGTTATCGGGAGATACCTGTATCTGGAAATCTTTGCCGAGTGCAACCTCCCAATAAAGATTCACACCGCCTATCGCATAACTTGCACCAAGATCAATAGTCAGGTCCTGCGTATCGTAATACCCGCTGCTCCAACGGTTGCCCGTGGTAGCTCCGTCTGTAGTGTAGCTTGCAAGGAAGGTGCCATTTTCTAAACTTGTTGCCGTAGCAGTTTTACCTGCTGCAATGTTTGTGGTGCTATTGGCCGGGTATGTGTAAGCTGTTAACCCAACCGTAGTGCCTACGGCAGAGTTCTCCGGCATCGTATTGGTCGCTGTATTTGCGTCAACTACAGCCGAGGTAGTGCTTACGACAGCTATATTTACAATGCTTGTATTACTGCCGGCCGAATTGGTAGCAGTAACGGTATAATCGGCAGCTGCAGACGTGGTTCCGGCAGTTGGCGTGCCGCTTATTACGCCCGTAGAGGTACTAAAAGAAAGCCCGCTTGGCAAAGTAGGCGAAATAGTGTAAGTGAACGTACCGTTGCTGGTTTGGAATGGGCTTAAAGAAGCAGCAACGCCAGCCGTAAGTATTTGCGGGGTATTATAGTAAAATGTGGGTATAGCATTTGTTGTCGCAATATTATCTATCCTGATACCGGTTTGGCCCGCGTTGGTACCTGTACCCGTGCCAAACCCGGTAATCTGAATATCGTCCACATCGTTAAAGGCAGTGCTAAAGGTAATCGTAGTATAAGTTCCGGCCGTGGTAGAAGAAGTAGCGGTTTGCGTACCCTGCACAACACCGTCCTTATAACCTGTAAAAGTGAAAACTACCCCGGTTGTTGCGTTGTTTATCAAGGTAAACTGCATTGAAACAGCATCGAACTGCCCACCGGGCGTATTCAACAAAGCATCATTATCACGGATGGTTGATGATGTAGCCGCGCTCCTGATGCGCACGTCGGTGATGTTTAAGCTGGTTGCTGAGCGGCTAAAGGTTAAGTTCTGACCGCCTCCGGAGCCGTTATCTGAAATTTGTAAGCTTGCCGCGGCGGTTCCTGTCATAGCAAACTCAAAACCCTGGCCCGTAACCTGGCTTGTAGCATCCGAACGGTACGTTGCATAGCCGATAGAAGCAGTAACGGGTAAGTTTGTTGTTACCTGCGAAGAAAAGGTTACCGTACCTGCTGCCGGGCTTTGCGCAATAGCCCGGCCCCCCGCTAAAAGCAGAAAGGCAAAGGCTAAAACTATACCCGGTAAAAATATCCTCACTAAATATCGTGGTTAATTAAATGTGATAAACATAGCGCAAAAATTTAGGTCAGCTAATTTAATGATATAATTATCAGATACCCTTAAAGTTATCCATCAGTATTTGTGGCCCGTTTTATGATTGTACGTGTTAAAAACGATTATGGTTTCAGGCCGACTAAAGTTTAAGCTAACTATTTTATAAATCTAACTATATTATTTTATATCTGTCAATATATCAATACATTGTAAATAACAAAGCCCTGTCCGCAAAAAACGGACAGGGCTTTGTTATTTATCAGGAAGGAGGTTATTCCGCTTGGTTTTAAGCGCTAAGCTTTTTTTGCTTATTATGTAAGCTGTATGCGCCATAGGCAATAGCAACCATCGCTAATAGCAGCACCCAATTGTCTAATGGTACGTTGCAGCCGTCGTAAGGGTCGCAGCCATCGGCGGGCGGGTCGCCTTGAGCAAGAGCCATGAAAGGCAGGCTGGTAAGCAACAGTAATAGTAGCAGTATCCTGTTGAAAGCCTGGTGTTTGTTTTTCACAGCTGCCATCTATGTTTATTAATTTTTGATGAATTTACCTTTGCCTAACGATACGCCGTCGCCCTTCAAAACTTCTACAATGTAGGCACCGGTTTTAAGGCTGCCAACGTTCTGTGTCCAATTGCCGGTGTTTGATGATCGCTGCAGGATAAGGCTGCCCGATGAATTGTACAAACGGAACTGGTAATTAGCCGATGGTTGTGTGGCCGGGATACTTATATTTATAACTTCTACCGTTGGGTTAGGGAATACGCTGAACAAGCCTTTGGCGGCATTCTTATCGTAAAATACAGTAACCGGCTGCGAATAGCTGATGCGGTTATCAATATCGTTCTGTTTAAGGCGATAGGTGTTATTGCCCGAGCTTGGCGCATGATCTATAAAACTGTAGCTGGCGCTTCCATCGCTTTGCTTATCATACAGCGGATCGTATTGGTTAGTGGTCGCGTTCAGTTTTTCCAGGGTGAAGCCGGTGTAATTGCTTTCGTTAACGGTTTTCCAGGTAAGGTTTACGCCTTCGGTAAGCTTCGCGCCTGCAAAATCGGTAAGCAGGTACTGGGGCACTGGCCTGCGGCGTATCACCAGCTCGAAACGGTTGGCACCGAAGGTGGTGGTATCGGTAGCTACCAGGTTAAACACGTAGGTGCCGTAGCGGCGTATATCCAACGAATCTTTCTTAAAGTGGTCCATCAGGTAAATATCGTACAGGGTATCTATGTTGCGCACCCCCTCCAGTTTTAAGTTATAGATGCCGGTGGCATTAGCAGCTACATTTAACTTAATCCGGCTGCCGTTGTGGTAATCGGGTAAAAGGTTAACGGATGTTTTTACCCCGTCGGATGATAAACTCGTCATGCTAACCGGGGCAGTTGGCCCGGCCAGGTAAACGGCATCTCCGCTTTCATATTTGGCCGAGTAGCCATTTTTAAAGTAAATGCCGCAATAATCATAAAGCAGGTTATCCTTTTCCATTTTCATGTAAAACCCGGTTAACGCGTCGCTTGTTGCAGGCGGCTGCGCAGCCATCAGTTTTTTCTGAGATACAGTTAGGGCCCCTGGCATAAGCATACCGTCTGCAGTAATTGCCTGGGCATTTGGAGCACTCATGATTAAACTGCTACCGGTTAATTGCGTATTCACCTTTTGCGATTCTTTAAATGTTAAAACCGACGTGGCGCTCTTGGCGGTAACAATAAAGCCGCCGCCGCTTACTGCGTAACCTTGTACCATAGGCGACGAATTGCCCGATGCCGTGTAAACAACATAATTTTGATTGCTACCCCCTGTGCGGGAGTTTAATTCATAAATAGCTATTATGCCGGTAGTAGCGTTGTTATTATCGGTAAGCACCGTATTTAAGTCGATAGTGGAGGGGTAAGGGTTGCCTACCATGTTAAACCCGGGCGCTGCTAATGCCGCTGTGTAGGATAATTTGCCGGCACCATTTGTTGGCGTGTACCATAAATTTACATTGAATGTACCCTGGTTTATATATCCTGTAGAGGTGGTAGTGGCGTCTGCCGGTGCAATTGCCGATGAACCCGAGGTACGGGAAGCTGGCCCTACAAAATAAAACAGGTAACCGTTACCTACTGGTAGGGATACGGTTGAACCATCAGACAATACCAAAGTGGATGCGTTTACGGTTGATATACCTAAGTGTTTGCCGGATGTAAAGCTTGCATTGCTTGGTGTAACGGTTTCTTTGTAAAGATACAGGGTTGGGCCTGCGCTTGTACCGCTAAAACCGCTGCCCGTGCCACCCGTGCCGCCGGTAAATACCCCGTTTTTAAGAAACGACAGGCTGTACGTATTGGTATTTGCAAATGTTGCCGAGGTTTGGTTTACAGGGGATGAGAGCATACGGTAACCACGGTTTGCAGAAACCGACCCGCCCGTGAAAAAACGCTCCACGGCGTAAGTCCCCGTTACCGATGCAGTACTTGGTATATTGGCGATAGTAGCTGAGCCGCTTGCATCAGATTTTAAGGTGAACGTGCCCGCACTGTTATTGAGTATTGCCCGCCCAGCTAGTGTTAACACAGATGTTGACGCCATAGTTGATGACCCGGAGGCGTTACCAATAGATAAGGTGCCGGAGGTAGCACCACTTGCGTTAAGCGTGAGCGTAGAGCTTGCATTCATGGTAAAATTGTTGCTCACAGTGAGGGTAAACAACGACAGATCGAGCGTAGGCGAGTTAAGGGAGCCTATAAGCAGGTCGCCGATAGTGGTAGTGGCCGATAATACAGGCTGCCTGCCGGATACAGTGTACGCACTGTTGCCTATACGCGCCTTATCATATTGCCCCGGCGCTTCGTTGGCAACACTGCCCGACGCATTGTAAACCCAGTTTTTGTTGGATGACCACCTAAGATCCGGCGAGCCCGATATTGGATCTGCGTTGCCCGACCAATCATAATTTTTGCCGAAACTATAGGTATTGCCCGTACAGCTGTAGGAGGCAGTATTTACAGCATGATTGGCAGAATACTGTATAGAACTGCTTGCCGAACTCATAGAAAAAGTAGAAGCGATGCTGGCGTTAACAAAAGACGAATTCATGCTTACCACCAGGAAAAAGTATGCGGTTGATGATGAGCTTGTGCCGGTTAGCGTGTAGCCGTCGGTATTGTTGTTATTGAATTGAAAATTACCGCCATTATTATTCGCACTAAAATTAGAGGTGATATCAACATCATCGGCATCGCCAAAGGTGGTATTGGTAGATTTTATCAGCTTAAAACTGGAAATTTGCCCGTTAGATAACGATCCTGTATTAGATATGGTGATCACTTTAAGTGGTACGTCCTCTGTGGTAACAGTTTGGAAACTATAAACAGCCTTGTTAGCATCGCCGGCATATAAAAAGGTATTAGCCAAACCAGCCGTGGCGCAACCAAAGGTTAGCGAAGCCGATGATATAGAATAGTCATCAAAAGTGAAGGAGTTTGAAGAGTTTTTGTCGTTACAATGCAATACGGTATATATATTTCCGGCTATTGGTGCCTCGGTGTTGTTGCCTGTTCCGCGGCTGGTAGTTGCCTCGGAGGTTCCGGCATCAACATACAGTGTCCAAAAACCGTCAGAAGCCCTGCGTGTAACTTTTATGGAGTACGTTGTACTGTTGGAGATATTGTAGCTGGCGATGTCTGCCGTTCCGCCACTTTTTCTCACCCTTAAATATAAAGTATTGCCCCGGTGCGTAAGGTAATAGCCATAACACGAGTTAGGGTTACTGCCGTCGGCCGCTAAAAAGAAATTCCAGCTTTGTTTGCCGTTTTGCGGATCATTATTATCCGGAGAAATTCCATCTGCATTATATAAAAGGCGCCATACCCTGTTTACGCTACCAATGTTGCTGGAGTATTGGTTATAAATATAGTTGGGCGAATTATTGGTTGCAGTGGTTATGGAGCGGCTGCCTGCCAGCGGCGTTATAGTGGGGCTGCCCGCAATCGGGAAGCTTGTGAGGTCCTGTACCCACAAAGGGTTGGTGGTAGTGGTAGGGGTGTTGCTTAACGATGTTTCAAAATCATCACTTAATAATATTTGTGCTGTGCACACTTTTACCGTTCCAATTATTATACAACAGCAAAGTAATATTTTTTTCAAAGCTTCGAGAATTAGGTTGGTCCTGATGCAAATTTAGCAAAAATGATTGCAAATCAATACATTAATTGCAATGGAGCGCTATGTAAAAGACGTTGTACACTATACACCAAAAAGCTTAACCTCGGCGAAAAATATGTCTCATTCGTTATTTATATTACATCATATTATTGTTTAACGAAAAAAAATATAGTACAAATAACAGTTGCGTTACTTTGAAAAAGAGTTTTTTTTTCAGATAAAATTTCTTAAACAAATTTGGAGTGCGTTTTTCCGCGGTCGCCGTTATTTTGGGCCGAACATTTATCTGTTTTGGCATTTTTTAATCCGCCGTTAAATGTGCAAACTTGTACATACGACTGCTTATAATTTTATGGGAAAACATTACCCGGTACTACTGCTCAATATTTTACTTTTTTGCTGTATTTCGCCGGCATTTGCGCAAAAACCGCTGGTTAACGCTGCCAAAAAGCAGGAGCTCGAGCGTTTTTCGGTGCAGGCAGGTCAAACCTTTTCGGCAGGGCAGCAAAGGGCAGTATCGCTGGCCAAAGGGCGTGGATGGGCCATCCGCAGCCAAACAAAAACAGGCAACCTCAAAACTTTGCAAGGTACCAATAGCCTGGGCTTCCCGGTGTTTTTGGTTACGCATAACAACACTATAGCGGCAGCCACCACCGGCACCAATGCCGTACAGCCGGGTGGCGCGCTGGGCCTAAACCTATCGGGCAGCAGCACTTTCCTGACTAACAGGCTGGCCATTTGGGATGGCGGCTCGGTGTACAGTTCGCATGTAGAATTCGCAGGCAAAACCATCACCTCAAAAGATAATGCCTCGGTGTTGGATCACTCTACCCACGTGGCAGGCACCATGGTGGCCAAGGGTGTTTATGGCCCGGCAAAAGGCATGGCCTTCAATACATCGGTATTGAATTCCTGGGATTTTGATAACGACGTATCTGAAATGAGCGGCGCCGCCGCAACCGGCCTGCTGCTCTCTAACCACTCTTATGGCGACGTGGCCGGGTGGGAGTACAACAGCAGCGCGGGCCATTGGGAATGGTACGGCCTGCCCGGCGATACCGAGGACTACAACTTCGGCTTTTATGATAGCCGTGTGCAAAGCTGGGACAATATTGCCTATAACGCTCCATATTACCTCATCGTAGAATCGGCGGGCAACAGCCGCAGCAGCAACGGCCCCGCCGTGGGCGAGGTGTATTACGGCTATGCTACCAAAACGAACCCGGCCATTATCAACAAAGGGGCGAGGCCGCCCGGCATCAGCAGCAACGATGGTTACGATATCATCAGCACCACGGGCAATGCAAAAAACATCCTCACCGTAGGCGCGGTTGGCCCTTTGCCGAACGGCCCGCTCAACCGCAGCGATGTGGCCGTCTCATATTTCAGCAGTTGGGGCCCAACTGATGATGGCCGCATAAAACCCGATTTGGTTGCCGATGGCGAAAACGTGCTCTCTACCGGTGTAAGCAGCCCCAATTCGTACCTTACGCTATCGGGCACCTCCATGGCTGCGCCCAATGTTACAGGCTCCTTACTGCTCCTGCAGGAATATTACGCGCAAAAAAATAACGGGGCGTTCATGCTATCCGCCACACTGAAAGGCCTGGCCTGCCATACCGCATTCGATGCAGGCAACGTTGGCCCCGATTATGTTTACGGTTGGGGGCTGCTCAACATGCGCACCGCCGCACGGGCCATTACCGATAACGGCGGTAAAAGCCTCATCAGCGAGAACACCCTGGCGCAGGGGCAAAGCAAAACTTTCCAGGTTACGGCATCGGGCATAGGTCCGCTGGCGGTATCCATCTGCTGGACAGATCCCGCCGGAACCCCAACCACCGAGGGCGTTATCAACAGCCGGGTACCCAAACTGGTGAACGATCTCGATATCCGCGTAAGCGATGGCACAAGCACCTACAGGCCCTACGTATTAAACCCTGCTAACCCATCGGCCACAGCCACCACGGGCGACAACATCCGCGATAATATAGAGCAGGTTTACATTGCCAATGCCACGCCGGGCAAAACCTACACCATCACGGTATCGCATAAGGGTACGCTATCATCGGGCAGCCAGGCGTATTCGCTCATTGCTACAGGTATCGGCGGGGCGGCTTATTGCGCATCGGCGCCGCTATCCACTGCAGGTTCGCGGGTGGATAATTTCACCCTATCCAACGTAAACAATACGCCTGCGGCGGGCTGCACAGGCTACTCAGATTATACCGCCCTCACCCTGCAATTAGAGCAGGCCAAAACCTATCCCTTCAGCATTACGCTGGGTACCTGTGGCGGTAATTTCAACAAGGCCGCCAAAATATTTGTAGACTGGAATGGCGATGGTACCTTCGGGGCCGAAGAGTTGACCGCAACCACCACAGTAGTCAATGGTACAGCTACTTACACCGGCAATATTACGGTGCCGCTATCGGTTATCCCCGGTAATTTCGGCCTGTTGCGCGTAGTGCTTACCGAAACCTCAGATACATCAACCATAAGTGCCTGCGGTACCTACGCCAAGGGCGAAACCCAGGATTACCGCGTGCAGTTTGCCAAGCCCGTTGCCGATGCTGGGGTATCGGCCATTGTAAATGCCGAAGACGGCACATCCTGCGCGGTAGCCACAGCCATAACCGTTAGGCTTAAGAATTATGGCAGCGCCAACATCAGCAATGTGCCGGTTACGGTAACGGTTACCTCGCCAAATAGTACGGTGGTAACCTTTAACGAGGTTTATACGGGTACCATCAGTCCGCTCGACGAGGTAGATTTCACACTTTCGGGCAAGTTCAACACCGTGGCGGGGGCAACCTATACTATAGCCGCAGAAACCCACCTGGCCGGCGACCCTATAGCCGCCAACGATAAAACCACCGGCACGGTAAGTATAAGCCTGCCCCCGGCTTTGGGTACGCTAAGCGCCTACTTGTGCAATAACAATAATACCTACCTGCTCAACGGCACCGGCGATGGGCAGCTACTTTGGTATAAATCGCCCACGGATGCCTTGCCGATAGCTTTCGGGCCTATAGCTTCTACCGCGGTTGCGCCTGCAAACAACACCTTTTACGCCGGGCTGAACGATTTTAGCGGTAACATTGGTCCCGCCACTAAAAGCGCATTCACCGGCGGCGGGTACAACCAATTTGGCCCATCGGTAGTGGTGTACACCAACGTGCCGGTGGTGCTTGAAACCGCGCGGATGTATTTCGGCAACCCCGGCAAGCTAACCTTTACGGTAACCAATGCCAACGGCGAAACGGTATCTACCACTACCATCAACGCCAGCGCAACGCGCACTACGCCCGGCCCCGGCGCCCAAACCGACGACCCTGCCGACCAGGGCACTTTGGTTAACCTTAACCTAACCCTGCCCACTGCAGGTACGTACGCCATTACACCAACTTATGATACCTCGGCAACGGTGTTCCGCAATAACGGCGGGGTGGCGGGCTATCCTTTCAAGATAGGCAACATCTTCAGCATTATGGGCAATACGGCGGTATCGCCCACCAACGCCAACGACACTACTTACTATAAAAACTTCTATTACTACTTTTACGATCTGCATGTGAAAAGTATGGGCTGCCCATCGGCCGCCAGGCTGCCTGCTACGGTAAACAAACCGGTAATTACCCGGGCAGCTGATACACTGGCCTCCAATTTTGCCGAGGGCAACCAGTGGTATCTGAACGGGGTGCTTATTGCAGGCGCCACCGGCGCCACCTACGCGCCCATACAAAGTGGCAAGTACACCACCGAAGTGACATTGAGCACAGGCTGCGTAAGCCGGTCAGATGAGTTTGCTTTTGCGCTGGTAGCCAAGCACCCGGATACCAGCACCGATATAGGGCTCACGCTATTCCCCGTTCCGGCGGTAGATAACCTCAACGTGGTATTTGTGGCGAAAGCCGCCGGTACCGCCAAAATAGAATTGGTGAACATAGCGGGGCAGGTAGTGTACCAGCAGGATCAGACTATCGCCGCAGGCAACTTTAGCACGGCGGTAAATACTACCAACCAAATGCCCGGCACCTATGTGCTGCGGGTAACTTTGGGGCAAAAAATATATGCCAAAAAGGTAATCATTGTGAAGTAAAGATTACCTACGAAAAGCACCGATTTCTTTCCGATTTTTAAAGGTTTTCCGGGGTGAAAAAGCACAAAAACGGCTGAAAAATCATAAGTTCTTCAGCCGTTTTTGCATCCCAAAAAAAGCGATGATGGACTATTCTATTAAAAAGTGTACTTGATGCCCAAGCCCGGTGCCAGGTCGAAAAAGGGGCCGGTGGCCAATTCAATACGCGGGTTAAGATCAAGGCTTACGGCGATGGGCGCATCGGCAATTTTGTATTCCAGGCCAAGCACACCGTCGGCCCCCAATAGGATATGGTTGTTGGTGTAGTACTTGTCGTCGCCGCCGAAAGTTTGGTATCTGCCCGCACCAACCGAGCCCAGGTGCCCGCCAAAGCCGTAATAAAACTTAAGGCCTGCGGAGTTAAAAGCCTGTTGATGAATCTCATACAATCCTGTAAGCACCGCCCCGTGCGAACGGATACCCAGTATGCCTTCCAGCGCGGTGCGGTCGTCCATAAAGTATTTTACCGAGAAACCGTTCTCGTATCCGCCGAATTTGAGGCCCACGGCTGTCTTGTAATCCTGGGCCTGCGAACGGTTAGCGGCCAGCAAAAAAGTGCATAATATTAATGCGATGAAGGAGATTTTTTTCATGGTAGTGATTTTGGTATGAACGGTAAAAATGCCGTTTTATGCTTGTCAGGCCAAAAAATAAGGCGTTTTATAGGGGATGTTACTGGTTTTCAACCCGAAAATTACAACTGCACAAGCCGTATTTTTCTGCCGAAATACACTAAATTGGCCAAATAATTTTTCTATAACGATGATGACCCCCAAACTCCGCGTACCCCACAAATTGATTTCGGCTATGGTTTTTTTATGCCTTACGGCAGGTTGCGTAAAAGGGCAACTAGGGCAAAATGTAAGTGGCCAATACCGCAATGGTATGGTTGTTTGCGCCTATCCGGATGCTGCTCAGGCGGGGCTGGATGTCCTTAAAAAAGGGGGCAACGCAGTAGATGCTGCGGTTGCTGTGCAATTTGCGCTGGCGGTAACGCATCCGCAGGCAGGCAACATTGGCGGCGGCGGCTTTATGGTGTACCGCTCGGCATCCGGCAAAACAAATACGCTCGATTTTAGGGAAAAAGCCCCCGCACAGGCCAGTTCCAATATGTATTTGGATAGTGCAGGCAACGTAATACCCAACATGAGCCTATACACCCATTTTGCATCTGGCGTGCCCGGATCCGTAGACGGCATGATAACTGCCCATAAAAAATATGGCAAACTGAAATGGGCCGATCTGGTGCAGCCCGCTATAAACCTGGCGCTAAACGGCTTTAAAATGACCGCCCGTATGGCCAACAATATCAACAGCGCGAAGGCAAAGTTTGCTGCATTGAACCCCGGTAAAAAATACCTGATGAAAGATGGCGAGTGGAAGGAAGGCGATATATTGGTGCAGGAAGACCTGGGGCATACCTTGGAACTGATACGCGATAAAGGCCGCGACGGCTTCTATACCGGCAAAACTGCCGATCTGATCGTTGCCGAAATGAAATCTGGCAAAGGTATTATGACACTGGCCGACTTACAGAACTACCACTCGGTATGGCGTACGCCCATCATCGGCAATTACAAAGGCTATAAAATAATTACCATGCCGCCGCCAAGCAGCGGGGGCATCGTGTTGATGCAGTTGTTGAAAATAGCCGAACGCTATCCCCTTAAAAGGTGGGGCTTCAATAAAGATTCTACCGTACAGGTGATAGTTGAGGCAGAGCGCCGGGCATATGCCGATCGCTCTAAATACCTTGGCGACCCTGATTTTTACAAAGTACCCAAAGATAGCCTGCTTGATACGCAATATCTGATCAAACGCATGGCAAACTTTAGCTGGGACGCTGCAACGCCAAGCGCCAGCATACAACCCGGCATGTTCATAGGCTACGAAAGCGATCAAACCACTCACTTTTCCATCGTTGATAAAGAAGGCAATGCGGTGGCTATTACCACCACCCTCAATGACACTTTTGGCTCGCACGTATTTGTAGGCGGCGCAGGCTTTCTGCTTAATAATGAGATGGATGACTTTAGTTCGAAACCCGGCGTGCCCAATATGTATGGCCTGCTGGGCGGTAAAGCTAACAGCATACAACCCAATAAAAGGATGTTATCGGCCATGACGCCTACCATCATCGAGAAAAATGGCGACCTGTTTATGGTAGTGGGCACGCCCGGCGGTTCTACCATTATCACCTCGGTTTTCCAGACGATATTGAACGTGATAGAGTTCGATAAAAGCATGCAGGGAGCGGTATCGGCCAAACGTTTCCATCATCAATGGATGCCCGACGAAGTTGGCGCCGAGCCGGATGCCCTCGATAGTATAACCGTAGACAAGCTTACAAAAAAAGGCTACAAGTTTACCAAACGCGGCTCTATTGGCCGGGTGGATGGTATCCTGAAAACCAAATGGGGCTACTACGAAGGTGGTGCCGACCCCAGGGGAGACGATACTAAATTGGGATGGTAATAAAGTAGATGGTTCGTGGTCAATAGTTCATTTAAGCTCAGAATGAAACTGCGGCTTGCAATATGTTATTTCATGAACCGTTTAGTTTCGACCAATACATATTTATACAGGCGAAAAAACTATGGACTATGGGCTATAGACTATCGACTAAAACACTAAGTTTGTTGCCTTATGCGAAGCAGTGTAAAACACCAGGAAACGATTGATTACTTTTTGAAGATAGTTTGGCAAACCGTTGCCAACCGTTACAACCAGATAGTTACGGAATTTGGTATTACGCAATCTATAGGTTACCTGCTCATCAATATAGATGAGGAGGGGACTACCGTATCGCAGGCAGCGGCATTGCTGGGGCTTAAATCTACCAGCCTTTCGCGCATGCTGAACCAATTGGAGGAGACGGGACTTATCTACCGCCAATCTAACAAAGGTGATAAGCGCTCGGTAAAAATATTCCTGACCGACCTTGGCAAAGAAAAACGCAAAATGGCCAAGGATGTGGTAAAGCAGTTCAATAATTATCTAAACAGCCACATAAGTGAGGCTGATAAGCTGTATTTAACCGAAATATTGAAAAAGATAAATCAGCTCACTATCAATTACAAACCCCAATAGCCGGCTTAATTTACGCTGCCAAGTGTTAAAAAGTGTTAAGCTGCCGTTTTTGCCATTTAAAACAATAAATTTGCAGATTATTAGAGGTATGAACAGGTTGCTGCTTATCATATTATTGCTTGCTGCGGGCTTATCGTCATGCAAAAAGGGGTATGACGTGGTTGCGGAGGTAAGGGCGCAAGGGGTTGTGGATGAGAAAATAATCACCGACTATATTGATGCTAACGGCTTAACCACAGCTGCTAAGCGCATTGACACCACCGGCGTTTTTTATATCGTTATAGCACCAGGCGAGGGGAACGATTTGTTCACCAACTCTACCCGCGTAACGGTTGATTTTACTGGCAGGATACTAACAAGTGGGAAGGAATTTGCCAAGAGCAACGGTTTTCACCCCAGTTTTGCGTTGGGAGAAGTGATAAGAGGATGGCAGTTGGGCATACCGCAAATTAAGAAAGGCGGCACCGTACGATTATTGATACCCTCGCGTTATGCATACGGACCGTACGACCAGACCGATTTGGGATTGCCCAAAAATTCGGTACTGGACTTTGATATAAAACTTTTAGATGTAACGAACTAATTTTAGATGAAACAAAAGATCTTTACTTTTTTACTGATTGCCGTGGCCGGCTTAACCGCTTGCCGTAAAGACGGCGTTGACCCTACCATCCAGGAATTCGACGGACAGCAGATACAGAATTATATAAGCTCTAATGGCCTCACCGGCTTTAGCCGCGACACTACCGGCGGCGATACTACCGGCATGTATTATAAAATCATCAACCCCGGCACAGGTGCTAAACTAGAGTGGTCTGACAGGGTTTCGCTGGTGTTCACCGTAAAAAGCTACGATGGCAAATATACTTCGGCAGATACCATCACCAACCATTTTGATGATTACCTGGGCCATTTGCAGCAGGATGGCTTGCCTAAGGGCCTACAGTTAGCCATACACAACGTGCTGAAATACAAAGGGGCCAGCATGCGTTTGCAGATACCGTCTCGCCTGGCCTATGGCAAAACCGGGTACGGTTCTGGTAGCGTTACCAACGTAAACAGCCGTATAGCAGGTAACCAATGCCTCGATTATTATGTGCATGTAATTGATGATCAGGCAGCGTATGATGATCTGGTTATCAGGAATTACCTCACCACTAATAGCTTAAGTGGATACACCAAAACCGCGTCGGGCCTGTACTATAAGTTGATAACGGCCAAAGCAGATACGGCAAAGAGTATAAACGACTTATCGATTGTTACTACTACCTATACGGGAGCTATATTAAACGGAACCTCGTTTGACGAAGCATCAAAAACCACGGCTTATGTGTTTAGCCCGGCTATCAGCGATGGTATATCGGGCCTTGTTCCGGGCGTTTATGAAGGGCTTAAGGACCATGGGGCCTCGGGTGTATCTATCTCATTGATTATGCCATCGAGGCTTGGTTATGGCATATCACCGCCAACGTCATCGGGCATACCTACGCATGCACCGCTTCGTTTCGAATTCCAGATAACTACGGTAACACAGTTAGAATAAAAATATTAGCTTAGGGCTGCTTTGAAAGCCTTGAGGCAACGTTCGCGCGCAAAGGCGTGATCTACGATGGGTTTTGGGTAGATGCTGAAGTCGGCATACTCCGCAACCCATTTTTTTATGTATTCCATCTTTGGGTCGAATTTTTTCATCTGCGCTTCCGGGTTGAATATGCGGAAGTATGGTGCTGCATCGGTGCCGCAACCAGCCGCCCATTGCCAGCCGCCCACGTTGCTGGCCATTTCATAATCCAGCAGCTTTTGGGCGAAATAGGCTTCGCCCCAACGCCAGTCTATAAGCAGGTGTTTGGTTAAAAAGCTGGCCGTTACCATCCGCACGCGGTTATGCATAAAGCCGGTGGCGTTCAGTTCGCGCATACCTGCATCAACCATGGGGTAGCCGGTTTGGCCGTTGCACCAAGCTTTAAACTGTTCTTCGTTGTTTATCCATTTAATATTGTCGTAATCGGGCTTAAAGGCATGCGTTGCCGTTTGCGGGAAATGGTGCAGCACCATCATGTAAAACTCGCGCCATATCAACTCGTTAAGCCAGGTTTTTTCGGTGGCGTGAAATGCATTAGTGGCCAGCTGCCTAATGCTTACCGTGCCGAAACGCAGATGAAGCCCGATATGCGAGGTGCCTTTAACGGCCGGGAAATCGCGTTTCTCGGCATAATCGGCAATAAACTTTTCATAGCCCGTGCCGGGGAATTCAGCATTGCTTTTGGTGAAACCCATCTCTTTTAAAGAGGGTATGGGCGATGCTTTAAATTGATAAAGGTTGGCTAAATATTTTTCAGTAGGGTAGGCCTTGAGGTAAAAGAGTTTAAGCTTTTGGTACCATTTGTTTTTGTAGGGTGTGAAAACCGTATAAGGCTTACCATCGTCTTTAACCACCTCGTCGCGCTCGAATATTACTTGGTCCTTAAAGGTTTTCAGATCAATGTTGTGCTCCGCCAAAAGCTTCGCTATGGTCTCGTCGCGCTTGTTGGCGGAGGGTTCGTAATCGTGGTTGGTGTAAACGGCTGTAACCTTGTGCTGTTTTATCAGTTGGGCAATAGCGTTTTGGGGCTTATCATAAAATACTTGCAGGCCGCTGCCGTGCTGTTGGTATTCGGCTTTTAAATTGGCGATGGTATCGTAAATAAAGGTTACCCTGGCATCGTCTTCTGCATCCAACTCATCCAATATCTCCTTATCGAATATAAAGATGGGCAGCACAAGGTTACCGCTTTTTAGGGCGCGATACAGCCCGGCATTATCACCCAGCCGCAAATCGCGACGGTGCCAAAAAATCGCTACAGCGGTGCTATCCATAAATCTCTTGCAGGGCGGTAGCTATATCGGGGTAGGTAAACGTAAAACCGGAATCCATTATTTTTTGCGCAGATGTTTTGGTGCTGCCCAGTGCCAGCAAAGCCATCTCGCCCATCAGCAATTTCAATATAAAAGCCGGCACTTTTGGTGCCCACAGCAGGCGGTGTAATTGTTTGGCTACAGCCTGCGTAAGCTGCTCGTTGGTTACCGGGTAGGGAGCTGCCATATTGAACACGCCCGTTAGGTTCTCGTTATTCACGCCGAGTAAGTACATATCCATTACATCGCGTGGGTGTATCCAGGGTACCCATTGCTTGCCGGTACCCAAGGGCGAACCTATGCCAAGTTTAACCGGTAGCGCCAATTGAGGCAACGCTCCGCCATCTTTGCTCAGCACCACACCGGTGCGGAACTTGAGTATGCGCAGGCCAAGCTCCTTGCCTTCATCAACCGCGTTTTCCCAATCGATGCAGCAGGTACCGATAAAATCGTGCGCCGGCGGGCTTTCCTCGGTAAGCAGTTCCTCGCCGCGATTACTATAATACCCTATGCCCGATGCAGAGATAACCGAACGCACCCTGTTTGCCCTGTTGCGCATCAGTCCGTAAATAAGGCCGATGGATTTGGTACGGGTCTCTACAATCTCGCGCTTGCGCCGGTCTGTCCACCGTTTATCGGCAATGCCGGTGCCAGCCAGGTGTATAATGGTATCTACGCCATCTAAGCAATGCTCGTCGATCTGCCCTTTTTCTACATCCCATAAAAAGGTATGCACTCTTGGATTTTTGCCTTTGCTACGGCTTAGGTGGCTTACAGCGTGGCCCTGGGCCAGCAACTCCTGTGTAAGCTGGGTACCCAATAAGCCGGTGCCGCCGGTAATTAGTATGTTTTTGCTCATAAATTATATCTTAAGATAAAAATATCGAACGCCGAATATCCAATTTCGAAGTGTTTGAAGCTGCACTTCATCATTCAGGGCTCAGCATTCGGTGTTCGATATTACTTCTATTTTTTTCCTTCTCCAAAATCAACTATCCTTCTCGCCATCCCTTTGAAAATAAAAAGGTGGAAAGGCCACATCAGGTACCAGTACATGCGGCCCCAAAGCCCGCGGGGCCTAAAGGTAGCTACCTGGCTGAGAAAAGTTTTGCCGTTGCGCTCAATAATTTTAAACTCAAGCCAGGCCTCGCCGGGCAACTTCATTTCGGCATACAGCAAAAGCCGACGGTTAGTTTTATCGGCAAGCAACACCCTCCAAAAATCTATTACATCGCCTGGCGATACGTTGATATTGCTGGTGCGGCCCCTTCTGCTGCCAACGCCGCCGAAAAGTTTATCCAGGAAGCCGCGAACGCTCCATATCCAGTCCCAATAGTACCAGCCGCGATTACCGCCAATGGCCATAATGTTTTTTAGTACTTCTTCGCCATCGCGACTAAAGGGTTGTTTTACCTTATATTCCAGCGTACCGTTTTGGGGCACCTTAATCTGGTCCATAAAGCCCGAGTTAAGGTAGCCATTATTCAGAGCATCCTTCCAACTGCTTACGATAGAGTTTTGTTCTATTTTGTTAAAAGCAAGTTTAAGCGCTTCCTCATAGCTCAGGCATCCGCGCTTTACAACGCTATCAATTGCATGGTCTTTCATAATTGTTTCGTTCTTCATGCTATCCACCAGGCTTTGCGCAAGCGAATAGCTGGTAGAAGTAACGAAGTATAGCCAGTACGATGAGATTTTGGGCGAGAGGAAGGGGATGGTAATAATATACCTTTTCAGCTTACGTACTTTGGCATATACCAACATCATTTGTTTAAAGCTCAGGATATCCGGCCCGCCAATGTCGAAAGTTTTATCGAAAGCCTTTTCGTTTAACAATACGCCTTCCAAATAGCCCAATACATCTCGTATAGCGATGGGCTGGCTTTTGGTGTTCACCCAGCGCGGAACGGTCATGATAGGCAGCTTCTCAGTAAGGTCGCGGATGATTTCGAAGGACGAACTGCCCGAGCCGATAATAATGGCCGCTCTTAAAACGGTGATGGCGGCCTTGCATCCCTTCAACACGTCTTCCACATGCCTGCGCGACCGGAGGTGTTCTGATAACCCGGTATCGTTTACTATCCCGCTGAGGTAAATTACCTGTTTGCAGTTTGTGATGCTAATTGCCTGCGCAAAGTTATGTGCCGACATCGCTTCCATGTCTGCGAAATCTGCAGCCTGCGCCATGGAATGCACCAGGTAATAAGCCGCATCTATATCCTGCGGGAGGGTGTCTATGCTCCCTTCTTTCAGCAAATCGCCGGTAAGGAGCGTAACTCTGTCGCTGTAATCGTTTTGTTCGTGAAAGCGCCGCTTATCGCGAACCAGGCATACCACAGTATGGCCCTTCTCCAGCAATACGGGGATGAGCCTTGTACCTATGTATCCATTAGCGCCGGCGAGTAAAACTTTCATTTGTTAAAGCAACATCCAAATTGGAAGGCTGTTTTGTATAGACGTATAAGAAGTAAGTAAAACAACAGCGCCTAACCGTGCTTTTACTATGCATCTAAGATCAAGATAAAAGCCCTGCTTTGCAAAAAATGCCCCAACCTGTCCCTTAATTCCCCATAGATACGTAACCCGGGGATAAAGAATTTCGTAATAGTGGCTTTTCAAGCGAACATGCCCCTCTTTAGCTAATAAATAAGTTTTGGAGGGCTTTTTGCTCTAGGCGTGCAGCTATCGAATGTTAAGATGTTCACAAAATGGATACATCTATTTTTGATTATGCCACGTATATACACTATCATCGCAGATTACTATGCTTACAAACGATTTTCACAATTTGCTCATTTGTATTTTCGCACTCGTTTTAACAGCCCTTGTTGCTTTTGGTTACTATTGCAACCGCAAGTCTAAATCGTTTGCGGGCACCGGGCGCGTAGCCGAAATTGAGGCATGGCAACTTAAATCGCTAATAAGCTGGATAGCTACTTTCGCCGTATCGTTGGTGGCCTTAGTGAACTACATTTAACTTAATGCAGGCAGCCTACATATACCTTGCCTTTAAAGGCAAAGGCTTTCTGCCCGGGCAATAATCCAAGTGCTTTATCTGCGCTGGCTTTATCTTCATAAATACCACTTACCAGTGCTATCATTTTAGCATCCGCGTCGGATGTGTAGGTATTCAGATACTCCAGGCTTAAGGTTTGCGATGGTTGCCGCCTTGGATAGTAATCACCTGCTACAATATCGTCCTCGTCATCTTCCCGCACCATTATCAAATCCTTCTTTTTATTGTAGTACCGGCCCATCGTATCTATGGCAATGCCGGTAGTGTCGTGCAGCTTCAGCATCTTGTCCCTTAGCGCATAGTAGTTTTTACCGGTATCAGCAACCACGATGTAGTAATCTGCATATTGGTCCAAATCGTCCTCGCTTCCTGCGGAATCGACAATTTGTTTGCTGGATACTCCCTGCGGCTCAACGTAATGGGCTTGTACAACCTTCAAGGAGTCGTCATCGTGCGTTTGCGGAGATGCGGGCTTGTTTTTGCAGGCAGCAAGGGCAAGCAGTGTCCACGCGAGTAGGGCAAGGCGTTTCATGCGATAAGTTTTGGTTAAAGGTATCATATAAACGTGCTGGCGGCAAATTAAACAACCGCTTCCACATGCGGCTTATACGTACCGGTTTTTACTTTTGCCTTCAGTTCGTGCAAGATGTTGTACAGTCCGAAGTTGGTACGGTTTACGTAGATAAAATGCTTTACACCGCGTGCCTGCTTAAACTCGGGCATCTTAGATACCTTTTCGCCAAAGCCGAACAGTTCATCGAAGAACGCCTTCTCGCCGAAATCGAACTCATCGGTAATGTAGGGTTTGGCAAACAGCCCAATCATCTGACGGAACATGGTGTAATAAAATTCTATCTGCGCTGGGGTATCGTTGGGCAATATCATCTCCAGCTTACGGAACGCAGTGATGGTATCTTCCTTGCTATCGAATAAATTGGTTGAGGTGAGCGAAAAGAAGGGGTAATAAAAATCATCGGGCATTACTTTAATGCAGCCAAAATCTATCACACCCAGTGTGCCGGCGGGGGTGATCATGAAATTGCCCGGGTGCGGGTCGGCGTGTACGGCGCGTAGTTCGTGCTGCTGAAAGTTGTAAAAATCCCACAGCGCCTGGCCTATTTGGTCGCGTAGTTGTTGCGATGGGTTGGTAGCCAGAAACTCGCGCAGGTGTTTGCCCTCCAGCCAATCCATGGTAATGATGCGCTTGCTGGATAACTCCGGGTAATATTTAGGGAACACTACGTTATCCAGGTTGGCACACGCTTCGGAAAACTCGATGGAGCGGCGCACCTCCAGCTCGTAATCGGTTTCCTCTAAAAGGCGTTCTTCTACCTCGCGCATGTAAACATCCAGTTCCTTTTCGCTCATGCCCAGCATGCGGAAGGCGAAGGGTTTGATAAGTTTAAGGTCCGACGAGATGGAATCGCCTACGCCGGGGTACTGTATCTTCACCGCCAGTTTTTTGCCCTTAAGTTCTGCCTGGTGCACCTGGCCAATAGAGGCCGCATTAGTAGAGCGGATGTTGAACTTGTCGTATATCTGGTCGGGGTTTTTGCCGAAATATTTCTTGAACGTTTGCACAATAAGCGGCCCCGAAAGCGGCGGCGCGTTGTATTGCGATTGCGTGAATTTATCTACATAAGCCTGCGGCAGCAGGTTTTTATCCATGCTCAGCATCTGGGCAACCTTTAGGGCGCTGCCTTTCAGTTCGCTTAACGATCGGTAGATGTCGGTAGCGTTATCCTCATTTAACTCGGATTTATCCATCTCCGGGTTGAAGAGTTTTTTGGAGTAATGCTTGATGTAGTTGCCGCCTATCTTAAAACCCGTTTTTACAAATTTGGCGCTGCGTTCTACTTTGCTGGTGGGTATGCTATTTTGCTCTTTAGAAGGGGAATCGCTCATGTTAGTTTTCAAATAATTCAGCCAGCGCGGGCAGGTTGATGTCCGAGTAGTTGTCAATGGCCAGGCTGGCTACCTGGTTTATCTTTTCGGCGGGGTGGCTGGTGGTAATACCTACAACTTTCATGCCTGCGCTGTTGCCCGCCTGTAGCCCCGCAGCCGAATCTTCAAACACCACGCATCTAGCGGGCGGCGTATCCAATAATTCCGCAGCCTTTAAAAATATCAGCGGACTAGGCTTTGGCTCGTGTACCATATCGCCGGTTATAATGGCATCGAAATATTGCCCGATGGGGACGGTATCGAAAATAAAATCAACGTCTGCCATGTCAGACGATGTGGCAACCGCCATTTTTACGCCGGCATTTTTCAGCTCGACCAGGAAATCCTCCAATCCGCTGATGGCCTTTAGATAAGGCAGAAACTCCTGCTGGTAAAAGGCCTGTTTTTCGTGCGATATAGTTTTAATAAGGCCTTCATCCGCATCGGCAAAATAACGCCTTACGGTATTGGCGATAGGTACACCGCTTATTTCTCCTTTATAAGTTTCGCGGCTAAGCTCGGGCATGTTGTATTTTTTAAATAACAGCTGCCATGCTTTGTAATGAAAAGGCGTATTATCGATAAGGGTACCGTCCATATCGAATATGGCGGCGAAGGTGGCCCCCTCTAAATCTCCCCCGGAAGGGGGGACTTTTATGTTGATTGGCTTTTGGTCGTCGTTCAAGTATAAATTATATGATGTGTTTTTTTAAGCCCTCCTTTCCGGGGAGGGTTTGGGAGGGGCTGTTTAAAAGCCCATCTTCTCTTTCAAACCGCCGTTCTTAGCTAAAAACTTGCCGTATTCGAACAGGTTATCTATCGGCGAACGTTGGAACAGGTCGAATGTTACGTTCAAGCCTTTTTCTATCGCCTCATCAGTTTTCTCGAAACCGGCAGAATCATCGTTTATCCAAAAATTCAGCACGAAGCCAAACTGCACCCAAAGCGCGTCTTTGTAGCGTTTGCTGAAAAACTTGCGGTCGGATAGTTCCGAAGTTTCAATCCCTTCGGCCAGTATGCCTTCGGCGAAGCTTTCGAAAAGCTCTTTTGTAGGTTCCAATACTTTCGGCGTGCCAAAGCCACGCTGTTTTTTGATGCTGTAAACGGCAAAGCTGCGGCTGCTCTTCAACAATTCGAAAAAGCTGTAGAAGAAGGATAATCCCTTTTCGCGTGCCGAGTATTGCGGCCAAACCTCCTGCGCACGTATCTCGGTAAGGGTTTTGCTCACCAGGTCGGCCCAAACGCTTTGCTCAACGGCATCAAACGAGCCGAAGTGCTTGTAAAATTCCTCCTCGGCCATTTTATTCTTCTTGGCGAATATGTACACAGATTTGGGCTGCGTTCCTTCGGTGAGCACAAAATCTATATACGCTTTCTGGATGCTTTGGGTAGTTGCCATAATACTTATTTAATGCATAAAGTTACCGTTTATTATACAAGCGAGTATCATGTTTGTGTTATAATTAACGGCGGCAGCAACCGTTCCTGATGGGCAGTCAATCAATTATTGCGTACGTTTGAAGCCGGCAATTGACCATCTACCAGCAATCGCCAACCATGTAAGGGGCCTATAAAGAATGAAAAAAAGGTTTACAAAAGGTTTACAGAAATTTGCTTTTGTGGAATGTAATTATTTGTTAATCAGTAATTTGATATTTTTATTGGATTTACAGTTGAACTAATGCTTGTTTAAACAAATGTTAGCATCCTGTCATATATCGTATCAACTTTTCAGCCTCTGATAAATAATTAGCATCTTTGTAATCAATCTAAATAACTTTAGATTTTTCTCCCCGATGAGTGAAAGGACTATTCTGGTTTGGTTTAGGAACGATTTGCGTTTACACGATAATGAAATATTATCAGATGCACTGCGCAAAGCCGATAACGTATTGCCCGTATATATCTTCGACCCCTACTACTTCAAAACCAGCTCATCAGGCACTTTAAAAACAGGTAGTTTCAGGGCGCGTTTCCTGTTGCAGTCGGTTGCCAATCTGCGCTATAATCTGCAACAATTCGGTGCCGAGCTTATCATCCGCATCGGCGACCCGGCCCAGGTGCTTACCCAGCTGGCCGAGGAATATCACGTGAGCGAGGTGTACCATCACCGCGAAGTTGCTCCCGAGGAAACCGACGCTTCCGAACGCGTAGAAGCCGCCCTGTGGAAAATGAAGCTGAACCTGAAGCATTTCATTGGCCATACGATGTACCATAAGGAGGATTTGCCCTTCCCTATAAAAGATATCCCCGACAGTTTCGTGGCCTTTAAAAAGAAGGTAGAACGCGATAGCAGCGTGCGCCAATGCACGGCTTACCCTGAAAATATTACTACGCCTGCCATTACCGATGCCGGCGAATTGCCAACCCTTGCCGATTTGGGCGTGCCTGAGCCTGTAGATGATGCACGCGCCACCAACCGCTTCCTGGGCGGCGAAACCGAGGCTCTTGCCCGGCTGGAACAATATTTTACCAACCAGCAAAATTGCGGGCAAAAAACAGGCAAGAATGCCGGAGGGATATCTTCCTGCCTTTCGCCCTGGCTGGCTGTGGGCTGCGTATCGCCAAGGCAGGTGTATTGGGAAGTGGTAAAGCACCGCAATAGCCTGCAAAACGGCGATGCCCTGATGCTGGAACTGCTATGGCGCGACTACTTTCGCTTCATGTTTAAAAAGCACGGGCAAAAATACTTCCGTGCCGAAGGCTTCAGCGGAGAGGCACCCGAAGCTGCAACAAATCAGGACGAACTTTTTGAGCATTGGAAAGTAGGCGATACCGGCGTACCTTATATAGATGCGGCCATGCACGAGCTTAACGCCACGGGCTTCATCAGCAACTATAGCCGCCAGGCCGTGGCTACCTACCTTACCAAAGACCTGCAGGTAGATTGGACCCGCGGCGCGCTTTACTTCGAAGAGAAACTGTTAGATTACTCTCCCGCCAGCAACTGGGGCAACTGGGCCTTTGTAGCAGGCGTAGGCAACGATACCAGGAGCAACCGCTACTTCAATGCAGCAAAGCCGGCTAACCAGCTCGACAGCAAAAGCGATTTCATCAGCACCTGGTTACCTGTATCGGCGTAACAAAGTAATAAAAACCGGGTCTAATCGTATATATTTGTATATGAACTCCTTCGAACAATTCACCATCATTATCGGCCTCCTGGCCGTACTATTTGAGGGGGTGGGGTATGTGCGGAGTTATTTGCATAAGTTGTTGCATCGGGATTAGTGCATCGTCCACATTAGTTTATAGAAAATCAATAGCCGGTACCCGGTTAATATTGCCGCAAACATCACTGTAGTTATTAATGCGCCCGAAAAGGCCTGGTATACACCTGTCTTATAAAAGCGTTTGGCGGCAATAGTAAAGTAGCTGGCAAAAACCACCATATTAATTACGGTTGTGGTAACATCAAACTTGCTGGAGAATTCTACATTGGTTATCCAGTAAAATGGCTTAACCACCAGCAGTGTAAACAGCGTAAAATAGATAAGGATGAAGGAAAAATAATGCGTTGAAAATACCAGGTGTTCAGTAAAGTACCTTTTGGTGTTAAAAAAGATAAGGGCAAAAACCAGCGCCAGGGCGGGGATAAACAGGGCAATGTAAAGCTTGGATTCGGTACCTACGTGGCTGTTAAAATTAGTGGCTAACTCCTTAAATTCAGCATCGTTATGCACCTTCTTTAAGATCGTTTCTTTGGTGTGGAACGAAACATATGGATCATAAGCGTAAAAACTATAAAGTGGGAGTGAAAATATATTAAGGCTCCCCGCCAAAAAAAAGAAAATAACGTTGCAGATAACAAACAGTTGGAAGGGTTTTAGATAGGCCATCCTTTTGCCTTTGGAGAAATCGGCCGTCAGTTCACCTGGTTTGGCGAGCAGCAGCTTAGCAGTGCGGAAGAATTTATTATCGAAGTGCGTTATCCCCTCTACCGATTCCTCCAGGTAGTGCTTCAGCGCAAAATCGTGGCTATCCACTTTTTTCTCACCGCAGGCACCGCAAAATTTATCACCGACAAGGCCCCCGCACGATGCACATAGGGCCGGCTGGGGTTTGTGTTCTGTAATACCTTTGTGCCTCATAGGATTTATTATTGGTTAAATATAATAAATAGGGGCGTTTTATGAAAAGAGAAGTAGAAAAATAAGGCTTATTGATTAGGGTATATCAATGATGTATTTGAAATAACCGCAGGGAAACAACAGCGATGAACAAAAGCAGACCAAAATACGTCCAACCTTTACGTTTTGAAAACGCCGCGTTATCGTCCACGTATTGCTGTTGCCGGGATAGGAAGATGAATTTCAACTTATTCCAATCCCATAAAAGCAAATACACATTGGAGATGAGCATTAACGATGTTATGAGTAGGATGTTGGGAGTATTGAACGAAATGGTGATGACGAAAATATTGAGCATAATAGGGAAAAATGCTGCTGCCCCTAAGGTGCTGAAAGCCTGCGACATGAGCAGGAGGCCTGCAATCAATTGCCCCCAGCCAATAAAATGCCAGTAAATACCTGCCTGATACATTGCTTCAAAAAAGTGTGACAGCGAGCTTAACGGCGCATCATTGCCTGGTTTAGGCATAAACCTTATTCCTTCAATTTTAAAGATGCTTGCGTAAACAAAAGCAGATCCGAGCAGGTAGCGCAGGCCAATTGTAAAAAGTTGCAACAACAGGTTTTGCTTTAATCTCGAAACTAAGTTTTCCATATTTATAGGCAAATGGTATGAACTTTTTTAATCCGTTTATACAGCCGGGAAATTTATTAATGTTAAATATAATAAACAGGGCTAAACTTTAGCAATATCTTAGGCATTGGTGCTAAATTAATTTTGTTTGGATGTGGCATAGAGTAGGGCGCGCGCTACCTATGAGCATCAGCGCGGAAAGCCCGATACATACAGTCAATAAAACACCAAACCATTGTCTATTTCGTTTCCCATATCGTCTTCTATGTAGGTGTACCTCCCTATCATGGCATTTTCATCCCACAAAACTATTTCTACTTCCCAGGAATAAACCTCGGGGGTGTTTTCAGTAAAAACGGCTTTTACTTTAGTTCTTTTCAATTGGATCTCATCAATGGGTATAGAGATCTCATCCTGTAAAAATGTATTTTCCGGGTTATTAACGCATCGGTGATACGACTCAGTAGCTTTTTCGTAAAGCTCGCCCAACTCCCGGTTACTTACAATGATCATAGTAAAAGCAGTTAATGTCCCATTATTTTAAAGAGCAGAATGTAACCATTCTTCATTAGGTTTTCATAGATCCGGATATCTTAATCCTTTCTAAGTACGAGTGGATTGCAGCCAGGTTTTCTTTATAAACAGCGCCATATTGCATTTAAAGATAATTTACAACGTTAGCATGAAATAACCTCGAAAGTTATAACATATAATTTGGGGCTAATTGTACTATTATGCTTAATTTTGTACCGTTTTACAAGAATGGTTTCTCATGGATAGCCTAAATTATATTGATAGCGGAAACGCAGCTTACATCGACTCATTATACGAAGCATACAAACAAGATCCGGAATCGGTAGATTACGGATGGCAGAAGTTTTTCGAAGGCTTCGATTTCGGTAAAGAATCGCAGCCTTCGAAGGCTGCGGCCCCTACGGCAGGTGTACTGCCCGAAAATCTGCTGAAAGAAATCAACGTGATGAACATGATTGATGGCTACCGCACGCGCGGCCACCTGTTCACCAAAACCAACCCCGTGCGCGAGCGCCGCCAGTATTTCCCGGGCAAAGAACTGGAAACTTTCGGCCTGAGCGAGAAGGATTTGGATACCGTGTTCAACGCGGGCGTGGAAGTTAATCTCGGCCCTGCCAAACTGCGCGATATACGCCAGCTTTTAGAAGATACTTACTGCCGCGCCATAGGTGCCGAATACCGCTACATCCGCAATCCTATCAAAATAAAATGGTTCGAAGAGAGGATGGAGACCAAACGCAACACGCCAAAATTCAGTGTTGATGAAAAGAAAATGATGCTTTCGAAATTAAACGAAGCCGTTGTTTTCGAAAACTTTTTGGGCACCAAATTCCTCGGCCAGAAACGTTTCTCTTTAGAGGGTGCCGAAGCGCTGATACCTGCGCTGGATTCGGTTATTAAGCAAGGTTCGGAGCTGGGCATCCAGGAGTTCATCATCGGCATGGCGCATCGCGGCCGTTTAAATGTGCTCACCAACATTATGGAGAAGACCTACAAAGAGGTGTTCTCTGAGTTCGAAGGCAAAAACTACGATTCGGAATCTCCTTTCGGTGGCGACGTAAAGTACCACCTGGGCTTCTCTACCGATATCAAGACCAAAACAGGCAAGAACGTTCACTTGAGCCTTTGCCCCAACCCATCGCACTTAGAAGCGGTAGACCCGGTTGTTGAGGGTATCACCCGCTCTAAAATAGATTTTAAATACAACGGCGACCATTCTAAAATAGCCCCGATACTGATCCACGGCGATGCTTCTGTAGCAGGCCAGGGTATCGTTTACGAGGTGTTGCAGATGGAGAAGCTTGATGGGTATCGCACCGGCGGAACCATCCACCTGGTAATCAACAACCAAATTGGTTTTACCACCAATTATAAAGATGCACGCTCGAGTACTTATTGTACCGACGTCGCTAAAACGGTATTATCACCGGTTTTCCACGTAAACGGCGACGACGTAGAAGCCTTGGCCTATGTAGTGAACCTGGCCATGGAATACAGGCAGGTGTTCAACGAGGATGTGTTTATTGATATTTTGTGTTACCGCCGCTACGGCCATAACGAGGCAGATGAGCCGAAATTTACGCAGCCGGTATTATACAAAGCTATCGAGGCGCATCCAAATCCATTGCAGATATACAGCAAGAAGCTAATTACAGAGGGTTCGATAGACGAAGCCTTCGTGAAAACTTTAGAGAAAGATTTCCGTGCCGAATTGCAGGGTATGCTGGATGAATCGAAAGCGGAAGATAGGTTTACCGATACCATCGCCATGTTTGAAGGCGCCTGGAGCGGATTGCACCTGGCCAACCACAAAGAACTGATATCGGCCATAGATACCGCCGTACCACAAGAAGATATCATAGCCATAGGCAATAAATTAACAACGCTGCCAACTGATAAGCAGTTCTTCAAAAAAATTGAGAAGCTGTTCGAGGACCGCAACGCCATGGTAAACAAAACCGGCGTATTCGATTGGGCCATGGGCGAGTTACTTGCTTACGGAACCTTGTTAAAAGAAGGCATCCCTGTGAGGTTGAGCGGTGAGGACGTTAAACGCGGTACTTTCTCGCATCGCCACGCGGTATTAACATTGGCAGATAGCGAGAACGAGTACACCCCACTGGAAACCATTAATCCCGAAACGAGGCTAAGCATTTTCAATTCACTGTTATCAGAATATGGTGTTTTAGGTTTTGAATATGGTTACGCCATGGCAAACCCTAATGCATTAACGATATGGGAAGCGCAATTCGGCGATTTCTTCAACGGCGCGCAAATCATCGTTGACCAGTACATTGCCAGTGCCGAAACTAAATGGCAGCGCGGCAACGGTTTGGTAATGCTGCTTCCGCATGGTTACGAAGGCCAGGGGCCCGAGCACTCTTCTGCACGTGTAGAGCGCTTTTTAGAGCTTTGTGCCGATGATAACATACAGGTTGCCAATTGCACCACGCCGGCAAACTTCTTCCATATATTAAGGAGGCAGATACACCGCGATTTCCGTAAGCCACTCATCATCTTTACGCCGAAGAGTTTATTGAGAAGCCCTAAGTGCGTATCGCCGATAGCAGATTTTACCAGCGGCAAATTCCAGGAGCTGATTGATGACAGCTATGCTGATGTTAAAAAGGTAAAACGCGTGCTGCTTTGCACTGGTAAAGTTTATTATGACCTGCTTGAGAAACAACAGGTTGATAAACGCAAGGATGTAGCCATCGTACGCGTAGAGCAATTGTACCCAACGCCTATACAGCAAATCATCAAGATAAAAGCTAAATACGAAAAAGCAACCGAATTCATTTGGGTGCAGGAAGAGCCGGAGAATATGGGCGCATGGCCATACATCTGCCGCAAGTTCCATAACGATAGGCACTTTAACCTGCAGGTTATATCGCGCTTAGAGGGCAGCAGCACCGCTACCGGCTTTGCCAAGCAGCACGCCGCGCAACAGGCGCATATTGTTGCCAAAGCCTTTGATACCCCTGTGGGCAAAACGGTAAAGGCTGCTATCAAAAAAACAACCGAAAAAATGGCAAACGCGGGAGCGGATTGAGGGGATAGTTAAATGTTGAAAGGTTGTAAGGTTGAAAAGTTCTAAAGCTTAACCTTCCAACTTTTCAACTTTCAAACCTTCAACTCTCCCACCTTCAACAAAAAAGAAACCTACAAAACTATACCATGAGTTTAGAAATAAAAGTTCCGCCGGTAGGCGAATCCATAACCGAAGTAACATTATCTGCCTGGAAGAAAAAAGACGGCGACCATGTGGAAATGGACGAAGTAATAGCCGAGCTGGAATCAGACAAGGCAACCTTTGAGCTTACCGCAGAAAAAGCCGGGACTTTAAGCACCAAAGCCGCCGAAGGCGATGTATTGGCTATTGGTGCTGTGGTTGCTACCATAGAAGAGGGCGCCGGCGCTGCTGCACCTGCTGCCGATAAGGCACCTACCGCACCTGTTGCTGTAAAAGAGGAGCCTGCAAAAGCGGTTAGCCCGGAGGTACCTGCAAACGCGCCTGCCCCTGCCGGAGGAGCAGTTGCAACTTCGTTAGAAATTAAAGTGCCAACAGTAGGGGAGTCTATTACCGAAGTAACCCTTTCGCGCTGGATGAAGAAGGATGGCGATATAGTAGAAATGGACGAAGCCATTGCCGAACTGGAATCAGATAAAGCAACCTTCGAACTCACTGCCGAGAAAGCAGGCCTACTGAAAACCATAGCCAAAGAAGGCGATACCCTGGCCATTGGCGCCGTGGTTTGTGTTATTGAAGGTGGCGGTGCATCTGCCGGCGGCAAAGTTGCCGTAACCCCTGCCGTTGCCGATGCGGTTAACGAATCGCCGCAAACTGCCCCATCAAAAGGAACAACTTATGCATCGGGCACGCCATCGCCTGCTGCTGCAAAAATATTAGCCGAAAAAGGCGTTGATACGGCATCTGTAAACGGTACTGGCGTTGATGGCCGTATTACTAAAGGTGATGCATTATCGGCACAAAAACCTGCCGCTGCTGCACCCTCACCGGCTGCAAAACCTGCTGCAGCGCCCGCCGCTGCACCTTCCGGGCCGGTAGGTCCGCGTTCGGATCGCCGCGAAAAGATGTCGTCGTTACGCAAAACCGTAGCGAGGCGTTTGGTTGCCGTGAAGAACGAAACAGCCATGCTTACCACTTTTAACGAAGTGGATATGGCCCCGATAATGGAGCTGCGTGGCAAGTACAAAGATAAATTCAAAGAGAAGCATGGCGTTGGCCTGGGCTTTATGTCGTTCTTTACCAAGGCGGTTACCGAGGCTTTGAAAGAATGGCCTGCCGTAAATGCACGCATAGATGGCGAAGAAATTGTTTACAGCAACTTTGCTGATATCTCTATTGCCGTATCTGCACCCAAAGGATTGGTGGTACCGGTTATCCGCAATGCCGAGAGCCTTAGCCTTGCCGAAATTGAAAAAGCGATCGTTGTTTTAGCAGGCAAAGCCCGCGAAAGCAAACTAACTATAGACGAGATGACCGGCGGTACCTTCACCATCACTAATGGTGGCGTGTTTGGTTCCATGATGTCTACCCCAATTATCAACTCGCCACAATCGGCCATTTTGGGTATGCACAACATCATCGAGCGCCCTGTTGCCGTAAACGGCCAGGTGGTTATCCGCCCTATGATGTACCTGGCGTTATCTTACGATCACCGCATCATCGATGGCCGTGAATCGGTAAGCTTCCTGGTACGTGTAAAACAATTGCTGGAAGATCCTACGAGGTTGCTGTTGGGGGTGTAATTGCGTCGAATATAATATTGAAAAGCCTGGCGCAAGCCGGGCTTTTTTGTTTATAACTACTTATAATTAGTAAAAACTATGGACATAGTCTTGTCTTTTGGGTTGTAAGCAAAATCGGCAATTAAAAAGTCAAGTTCCTTGTGTTCAGTTATGGCTTCTAGGGGTTTGTTGGTGATTTTTCCCGAAGGCCCATAAAACCATCCAATCCATTTTGTCCTGCAATACTGAAAACGAAATAGGACATCCGCATATATTGAAGCCTGTTTACACCTTTATCTGTAGTAAAGACGAAAGTAAACCTTGCGGATTGAAGCTCCTTGTCATTACCAATTAGTTGAACAGTTGATTTATAGTTATCTACACCAAAATAATTTGGGAGCCCATTTATTTTCTGCTCTTCCTTAAACATCATTAAGCTATCAGATGAAACTATTCGGCCTATAAGGTCGGATCTGGTTATCTGGAAAGCTTCTTTCACCGTTGGAGGGTCTCCTTTTTGCTGGGCACTGGTGACGCCCACTGAACCCAAAAGGATTGTGGTTATGGGCAGTAGTTTTAAAAGATACTTAGGCAATTGCATTTTAGCGTGTTGATAAGCCCAAGGTATGCAATTCCATACGCCTGTAATACATTTATGGTTTAATCGTTACATTTGGATACAACCATCAAGCAAACAAAAAGTGACGAAATCAATATATAGATACCTTTTAGCTTTCACCTTCCTCCTTTTACCCATCCTCACCCGGGCCGCATCCATCCTCATCCCCATGGACGAGGAACAGAAAGACCACCTGAAATCCTACGGCATCGCCTTTTGGGTTTTGAAGGAACAGCAGGAGGTTGATTGGCTACTGAACTACCGCGGCGGCAGCTTTATGATGAAGTACGATAAACGCATCGAAGATGAATGCAAGATACGTGGTGTAAGCTACCAGGTAATTGCCGATGCTGCGGCTACGCAGATCATCAACGAAGTGAGCGACCCATCTGTAAACATGGATTTGGTGAAACTGCAGAAAGCACCCAAAATGGCCGTTTATTCGCCAAAAAGCAAGCTGCCCTGGGATGATGCCGTTACCCTGGTTTTAAAATATGCCGAGATCCCCTACGATGTTTTGTATGATGAAGAAGTAATAAAAGGCGACCTGCCCAAGTACGATTGGCTGCACCTGCACCACGAGGATTTTACCGGGCAGTTCAGCAAGTTTTATGCAGCTTATCGGTACGCGCAATGGTATAATGATGATGTAAAGGCACAGAACGCCATGGCCAGGAAGCTTGGTTTCCAAAAGGTATCGCAAATGAAGCTGGCGGTGGCGCAGCATATTCGCGATTTTTGCGCGGGCGGGGGTTTTTTGTTTGCCATGTGCAGCGGTACCGATACCTTCGATATTGCCCTGGCGGCCTCCAATACCGATATCTGCGGGGCGATGTTCGATGGCGATGCTATAGACCCCGCAGCGCAAAGCAAGCTCGATTACAGCCAGACCTTCGCTTTCCAGGGATTCCAGCTGGATATGAACCCCGAATCGCACCAGTTTAGCAATATTGATGTTACACCGACGAGGCAGGTAGACCGCGCACGCGATTTCTTCACCCTGTTCGATTTTTCGGCCAAGTGGGATGTGGTGCCCAGCATGCTCACCCAAAACCATGATAAAGTAATAAAAGGCTTTATGGGCCTCACCACGGCTTACAATATAAGCCGCCTGAAACCAGGCGTTACCATTATGGGCGAAATGAAGACGGCCAACGAGGCCCGCTACATCCACGGTGAATTTGGCAAAGGCCAGTGGACCTTCTACGGCGGCCACGACCCCGAAGACTACCAACACGCCGTTGGCGACCCGCCCACCGACTTAAAACTGCACCCCAACTCGCCAGGATACAGGTTGATACTCAACAACGTGTTGTTCCCGGCGGCTAATAAGAAGAAACAGAAAACGTAGGGGTCAGTTTGCAGTTTTCGGTGGGCAGTTTGCAGTGGAATTTAGTTCTCAGTTTTCAGGAGGCGAATAGCAGGTAAAGTTTTCAGTTGACTGTTAACATACACATTGCAGTGGTTTCTTGTCTGCCAGGATAATTTTCGCTTTTCAAACTGCCCACCGCAAACTGCCTACTGTAAACTCAATTATAAAACGTCCAGGCTACCCCAAACTTTAACACTGCATCTTGCTGGGGATAACGGTTTACGGTGTAGTATCCTTTGCTAAAGAGGCCCTGGTTGGCATAGTCGTACTGGATGAATATGTTGGTACGTTGCAGCGTAGCTTTAAAAAACACGCTGGCAACAGGGTAGGAGGTAAAGGTTACATTTGCCCCGTTATAAAACTGGCCGAGGCCAACGGCATACGAAGGCGCGGTGTATGCGGTATTGTAACGTACGCTTAAACCATATTCAGATTTCAGCACATCAAACAAGGTGGAGTTATGGTACAGGCTGCTGTACACGTACACCTCGGGCGTGCGCAGTAGTGTAAGGTTATCCGATTTTTGGTAAACCACGTAATTGTCGAAATGGAATTTGTGCCAGGTGAGGTTTTTGCTTACGCTGAGCTTTATCATATTGATAGCGGTGCCGTATTGCTGCGGCGCAGCATCAACCCCGCCCTTAGATGCGGCAAAGTACAGGTAATCGTTTATCAGGAAGTACTCGGCCTTCAGTTCCAGCTTCAATAAATCGTTGATGTAATTGAACGATAGGTTGGTTATCTTCTGGTTATTGAAATCGGTATGAAAGATGTAATGATTGCTTACCCAATCAGAATAAGCCAGCCCCGGCGAACTGCTTTGGATGTAAGCTCCTAAAATAATCTTTCCGGCTTTTTTGCCCCCCGCAAGGGTAAGTTTAGTATCGTATAGCAAATCGCCGAAGTTTCGGCCCTGTATTATCTGGCGTATATCGCCGTCCAGGTTTATCCTGTCGCTAAAGCGGTAACCGAGGCGTGCCTTCAGCGTAATATTCTGGAAGCTGGAGTTCTGCATCCTTACCTGTTTCATCACCTTGCGCCCAAATTCGTTGATGGTGGTATCGCTTACGTACTGATTGTATTTGTAATAGTCCTGCGCCAGGCCAACATCCAGTTTTAGTTCGTTTTTGATCATTTTCACCGATTTGCCGCGCAGGTAAAAACTGTACGAAAAATCGTTCTGCAGGTGCGTAAGGCTCAGCGAGTCGCGCGAGCGGCCCGCACTAAAGTAATAATCGGGGAACACGCCGTAAGTATCCAGGTCGTTTTGCAGATACTCGTACCGGCGGGTGTTATAGTAAAAGGTATAAGCTACGCGCTGGGTGGGCAATACATTGGTACTGCCGGTACCCTTTTTAAGGGTATCCCTTTTAAGGCTGTCTATATGCCCTATATAGTAGAACTGCTTTATATAAAGCCCTGTGTTTTTCCAGCTGCTGTAACTGCTGGGCAGTTTTACAGGCTCGGTAACTTTGCTGAATGATGGTGTGGCGAAGATGTCCTCGTTTTGTAGCGAACCCGTCTCGGGCGTTTTAAGGTTGTTGAAAAGTAGGTTGCCCAGCAGGTTGTACCGTTGGTTTAGCGAATGGTACCAAGTGAACACACCCGCGTTTAGTCCGGCCACGTTTTGTCTCAATACGTTGTTGCTGCTGTAGTATCCGCGCGACCCGTTGAAATTCATGATGAAGCCTACGTTCCAGTTGGGTTTTACGTTTTGGGTATGCAGCGTTTTAAAATATTGCTCTTTGGTGCTTCCCAGGGTATTAGATAAGGAGAGCAACGTGTAAGGCACCCGCGCGTTGAAATAATTCATATCCTGCGGGTTTACCAGGTAGGCATCAAGCATGTGCATACCATCATCGAACCCGATGGTTTTGCGTGGGTTGAACAGCAAATCGCGCTGCGGGGTACCCAGGTAGCCAAGGTGTATCTTGGGGTTGTGCGGCTGGTTAAGCGGACTATAATTCTCGAAATTCACCAACCCCGTATCAAGCGGGAACAGTTGTGTGCTATCGGCCAGCAAACGCTCGCTGGTTACTTTGATGAATTTGGATGTAAACACTACCGAATCCTTCCGGTTGGCTTCGCGCTTGCGGATAGAATCGATGTTTTGCGAATCGCCGGGACGGCCGCTTCGGGTGCGGGTGGTATCGCGGCTGTAAACCGGTTCGGTTTGCTGCCCTGGGTAGGTGGTGCGCACCTGCCCCAATGCCGCCTGTACCGAAGCGCAAATCAATACCAGCAGTATATATCTTAGCTTAACTGCCATTTACAGCCCTGCAATTAGTTCTTTAAGGATATGCGTCATTTTTGGTTCTGCTTCGCGCGCGGTGGCCAATATTTCGTCCAACGATACCGGCTTTAGTTCTTCGGGGAAACCCTCATCTGTTAGCACTGATATGGCAAAAACCGGCAGGCCCATATGGTTAGCTACTATTACCTCAGGCACGGTGCTCATGCCCACGGCGTCGCCGCCTATAATACGCAGGTATTTGTATTCGGCGCGGGTTTCCAGGTTGGGGCCGGTTACAGCCACGTAAACACCTTTATGGCAGGTGATATTGTTGGCCTCCGCAATTTTTAAGGCTTTATCTATCAAATCATGCTTGTAGGGCTCGCTCATATCCGGGAAACGCGGGCCCATCTCCGAATCGTTACGGCCAATGAGCGGGTTCATGGGCTGCAGGTTTATGTGGTCCTCAATCACCATCAGGTCGCCTTTTTTAAAGGCCGGGTTTAGCGAACCGCTGGCGTTTGATACGAAGAGTGTTTTAATGCCCAATAGTTTCATTACCCTTACCGGCAGGGTTATCTGCTGCATGGTGTAGCCCTCGTAATAGTGCAGGCGGCCCTGCATGGCGACCACCTTTTTTCCGGCCAGCGTACCGAATATCAGCTTGCCCGAATGGAACTCCAAGGTCGACATCGGGAAATCGGGTATGTTGCTGTACATCAGCTGTTTTTCTACCTCTATCTCGTTCACTAATGCGCCAAGGCCGGTGCCAAGGATTATGCCGCATTCGGGCACGAAATCGCCGATGCGTTTTTTGATATAATTGGTGCTATTCTGAATACTTTCTAACATAATCTGTTATTAACTTATCGAAGTTGTACTGCCCATTGCCCAGAAAACTAATGCCTATCGGTATCACCAAAATGAACAGGCGCGAAACCTCGGGGTGCAACTCATGTACCCCTAAACGCTGCGCATCCTTTTCTGTTGTGATAATTACTTTTTTTTGTGCCTTGCAAGCAGCAAACTCAGCAGCAAGTTTAGCGATATTTTTTAAGGTAAAGGGGTGATGGTCGGGATAATTGTGGTGGATGATGTGCTGCGTTGCCGTTTTTAAGTGCATGAGCAGTGGCGTAGGGTTGGCAATGCCGGTAAGCAGGAATACGGTGGTATCGGCCTCTATCTTATAGCCCGGTAGCCGCTGGTGCATATCCTGCAGAGGCAGGTAGTCGATGGCGCTAAAGAACAAGGGCTGCCAGCTTTGCGGGTTTATGTGGTAATAACATCGGGTCATTTCTGCTTCGGTTAGGGCAGGGGGGCACTTGGTTATCACCATGATATCCGCCCGCCATTTGCCGCTGAATGGCTCGCGCAGGTTACCGGCGGGTAGTACGAAACGGGCATCGAAAAGCTTATTATAATCGAACAGCAGTACGCTAAGGCCCGCCTTTACTGCACGGTGCTGATAGGCATCGTCCAGAATAACCAGATTATGTGCAGCCCTTAATTGTTCTATACCAGCCACCCTGTCTTCGCAAACGGCAACCGTAACCTCCGGGAATTTATGGCTGAACTGTGCCGGTTCGTCGCCAATTTCCGTGGCGGTGGTGGTTGCAGTGGCAGTCATGAATCCCTTAGTTTTTCTTCCGTACCCTCGGCTGAGGGTAGCCAGTTTATTATCGTTTTTGAGCAGGCGGATGAGGTACTCCGTCATAGGGCTTTTGCCCGCGCCGCCAACATCCAGGTTGCCTACGGATATTACGGGCATATTAAACTCGCGGCTTTTAAATAACCCCGCATCGTAAAACCAGTTGCGCAACAACACAACCAGGCCATAAATCAACGAAAACGGAAGCAAAAGCCAGCGCAGGTATTTCATAGAGAGGGCAAAGATAGGGAATTGGGAGGAGGGCTATTGCGGCAGATTTGACAAATTAAACAAGTTGCCAAATATCATATCGTTAGGAAAGCTGCGGGTATTCTGAAGCGCAGATAAAGTTAATTTCCTGGCTTAAATGTAAATCATCAAGTTCCCTTTCATTAAAATTTAAATAATGGGTTCGCATTTCCCAGGACATCAAAACAAAGAACCGGAACAACCTGTCCCAATATTTGGCATCTAAACTGAAAACCACATCTCCGCCATCAAAAAAAGCCATTCTATTCTCGCCCTTTTTCGAATTAAAGATTACGTTGGTTTTTGCACCTTCAAATCTCACAAAAGGCAGATCGGATATGATAATATAGCGGTCTGCTGTGTGATCTGTCAAATCAATCGTCGCCATCGCGAGCAATTTAAAATCTTCGGGGGTGCCTAAAAAGCAAAGGTTTGGCCCGTCAAAACTAAACTGCGCTTCGCGCGATAACTGAATTAACATAAGTCTATATTTTTCATATCAATTACTGCTACAATCCGTCCTTTGGATCAAATATTTTCGGTATCGGTTTTATTCTGCTCGTCAATCATTTCATCTAATACCTTTTTCACTTGTGCTAATTGCTCGTCTGGTAAGCTTTTCACAACTCTCAGTAATTCTTCGAATGAAATGTCCACGGTAACCTTTATGCTCTAATTTAGAGAAAATATTTAAATTAGTTTCTCTTTTCACGTCAAATCTAAATCATGAAACACCTTCTCTTCGCCGCCTTCCTATTCCTAACCGCCACCACCTTCGCCCAAACCGATAAAAAGCTAACCGCGCTATTGCAAACTGCTGCGCAGGGTTTTAACGGGCGGGTAGGTATCTATGTGCAGAACCTTAAAACGGGCAAAACCGCCGCCATTAACCAGGATACACTGTTCCCCACCGCGAGCATGATTAAAGTGAGCATCCTGAGCGGGCTGATGGATAAACTGGAGAAAGGCGAACTGAAGTACAATCAAAAATTAGCCTACCGCGATTCGCTATTGTATGCGGGCGAGGATATCCTGGGTTCATTTAAGGATAAGGACACTATTATGTTGAGCAAAGTGGCCATGCTGATGATTACCATGAGTGATAACACCGCCAGCCTTTGGCTGCAAAAATTGGTTACGGGTACCCATATCAACAATTGGCTGGATAGTAATGGCTTCAAAAGCATGCGCGTGAACTCGCGCACGCCCGGTCGTGAAGCCATGCGTAAAATATATGGCTGGGGCGTAACCACGCCTTATGAAATGTGCAAACTGTTTACCATGATACGCAACGGACAGGTGGTGAGCCCTGCCGCCAGCGAGCGCATGAGCCGTACGCTTAATCGCATCTATTGGGACAATACCGCTCTCTCGCAGATACCGCCGTATGTGCAATGCCTATCTAAACAAGGCGCGGTAGACGAAAGCCGCTCAGAAACGGTGCTGGTGCATGCCCCGCATGGCGACTACGTTTTCTCCATCATCACCAAAAACAATAAAGATCAAAGCTGGACGCCAAACAACGAGGCCTACGTGCTCATCCGCAAGGTATCGGCCTTGTTATGGCATTACTACGAACCCAAGGACAAGTGGCAGCCCGCCCCGGGCATAGAAAAATACATGCTGAACGAGTAGTTATTTCAGTTCGGCAAGTAGGCCTGGTATGTCGAGGCTTCGGGTGTACATCGTCATTTCACCGGCATCGTTTACGGGCCATTGCTCTTTCGGGCGGTCCCGGTAAAGCTCCACACCATTACCGTCGGGGTCGTCGAGGTAAATCGCCTCAGATACGCCATGGTCTGATGCGCCGGTGATGGGGTACTTAGCGTCTATTAGGCGTTGCAGTATGGCGGCCAAATCCTTCCTTTCCGGATATAAAATTGCCGTGTGGTATAAGCCCGGCGCATACTCCGGCGCGGGCGAAGCGCCTTTACTGTGCCAGGTATTTAACCCAATGTGGTGGTGATAGCCACCGGCTGAGATAAAAGCCGCCTGGTCGCCGTACATCATCTGTACTTCAAAACCCAGTAAGCCGCCGTAAAAGGCTAACGACTTTTGTATATCGCTCACCTTTAAATGCACATGCCCGATGCGGGTTTGTGCGGGTATCTTATAATCGCTCATGTTTTCTGCGTTGTAATGTTGTAAAGTTACAAGGTTGCAAGGCTACTTTTGTTGTGGGTAAGTAAAATTGCGTGTTTAAACACTTATCTATAAAATAGCGTTGGTGTAACTTTATTGTTAATGTTGTTTAATTATAGTTAAAGAATGTTAACGTGTAGGTATAATTCGGAACATTTTATACATTTTTAAGCGTTAAACATCCGCCTGAGCCTGTATGAATAAAACGCTGTCTTTTTTCATCTTCTTTATCCTGATAACAGTTGCTTCCTTAGCTCAAAATAAAGCTAACGTAAAAGGTAGGGTAGTAGATTCGTTAAGTAACAAACCCATCGAATTTGCCACCGTTGCCATACTGGATAATCGGGACACAGCCGCCCACTTGTTATCATATACCATTACTGATAAAAACGGCGATTTTAAGCTGCACAATATCCCGCAGGGTATCTCTGTAAAGGTGTTTATATCGTTCGTAGCCTATCAGCCATACCGGAAAATAGTGACGCTGAAAACCGATGCGCTGGACCTCGGTATCATCAAATTAAATATAAAGGAACTTAACGAAGTGCTTGTGAAAGGCGAACGCCTGCCCATTATCATCAAAAAAGACACCATTGAATTTAATGCCGAAGCCTTTAAAGTGCGCCCGAATGCAGTGGTGGAAGACCTGCTTAAAAAATTACCCGGCCTGGAGATTGGGGCCGATGGAGGCATTACCGTAATGGGTAAAACGGTAAATAAAGTTTTGGTTGATGGGCATGAGTTTTTCTCGTCGGACATCCGCATGGCCACAAAAAATATCGATGCCGATATGATTGATAAGATACAGGTTTATGATGACCGGGATAACGATCCCGACCACCTGATACCCGATTCGAAAGTGGACAAAATCATCAACCTTAAATTTAAAAAGGCGTTTAAAAAGAGCGTTTTTGGCAAAACCTATGCCGGGGCGGGTACAAAAGGCTATTACCAGGCGGGTGGGCTGATTAACGCATTCAGGGATACGCTGCAGATTAGCCTTTTAGGTTCGTTAAATAACCTCAATAGTACCGGCTTCGATTTTAACGACCTTTATACTTCAGGCGGTTTAAACAGGGGAGGGGAAGCCATATCGCGATCCGGCATTGCGTTTGGCGGCGGCGGCAGCGGTAAGCAAACCACCACAAACCTGGGTATCAATGTTAATACTGATTACGGCAAAAAACTAAAGATAAACTTTGCCTACCTGTATAAAAAAGATGTTTATGAGTTTAATAGTGTTGCCAAAAAGCAGCAATTTTTAACCGATACAACGGTGTTTACAAACTCGGCAACAAAGCGCAACAGCGATAATACCGGCCACTCCCTTAGCAGCACGGTGGCCTGGAAACCAAATGATAAAACCAGCCTCCGCTATACGCCTTACATCAATATAAGCGACAACATCGCTACAAATGCAAGCGAAAGTAACAGCTACAGTAATTTTATAAATCCCATCAATAATTCTACAAATACCAACAATACAAGCGGTAATACCGTGAGGTTCTCGCAATCGTTCAATTATAACCGGCAGTTGAAAAAGAAGGGTGCATCTCTTAATATCGACCACAGCCTTAGCGTAAGTCCGCGCAATAGTGTTAATTATGACAGTACCCGGCTTGCCTCGTATGTGGCGGCGCTACCATCGTACGGCTATCGGCAGCTTGGTGATAACCGGTCGCGCGGTACCGATGCAAGCCTATCTGCCAGTTTAACTTATCCATTGAGTAAAAAAATCACGGCCGATGTGGCTGCGCAGGGAGGCTATAGCCATAACCTGGATAAAGTTACTTTTTACAATTATAACCCGTTGAGCGGCCAATACGATAGCTATTTATTCGACAAGAGCAACGACCTACGGCGCGATAGATGGACGCAGGGCATTAACCCGGGCCTTAGTTTTACCTCATCAAACAATATAAATTTGCGGGTGCATTTCAATACGCAATTTCAGCAGGTAAAAAACACGTTCGGGCGCGGCACGGCGGCCTTAGATCAGCAATACGTATTTTTTATGCCGTCGTTCAATTTCAACATCAAAAACTTCTCGGCCGATTATTCCCGCTACACTTATCTGCCCAACATTGGCGATATGGTGCCTTATACCGTAGTGTTTAGTCCCTCGTACTCGGTTACGGGCAACCCCGCGCTTAAGCCTACCACAAACAATAGCTTCAGCATCAATTATTCGAAGTATAATTTTCAAAGCGGCACCAGCTACAATGTGCGGGCCGCTGCAACATTTTACCAGAACAGCGTTTTTAGGCAGCGCACGCAGGATGCGCAACTGGTAGAAACCAGTACGCCGATAAACCGCGATGGCAGGTACAATATCAGCATGAGCGGCTATGTAAACAAGCGGTTCACAAAAAAGGACGACGTACAATTGGATGCCGCTACTAATTTTAATCTCTCGAAAAATCACGATTTTTTTGTGCTGAACAGGGTGAATGGTTTTCAGGACTCGTACCAGTTTAGTGTGAGCGAGCACATCACTTTTAATTATAAAGACAAGTTTGAGATAGACCCGCAGTACACGTTAAATCAAACTTATACAACCTATAGCGGCGTAGATTACAGCAACCAAAAGTTTATTACGCACAGTATTGATGCGCATTTTTTGCTTTACCTGCCTGCTAAAATGAATATCAACGGTAATTACAATTACAGGTACAACCCGCTGGTGCCGCCCGGTTTTCAAAAAAGCAGCAATTTGCTCAACATTAGCATAGCCCGCCAATTTTTGAAAAAGGATAAGGGCGAGATAAAGTTATCCTGCTACGACCTGCTGAATCAGAATATAGATACTTACCGCTCTGTAGTGCAAAACACTGTTACCGATACCCAATCGCAAATCATCAGGCGGTATTTTTTGCTTACGCTGCAATATAAATTCACCAAATCAACCGGTAAAGGAAAGTAGTAAGGTTTGAAGGTTGAAAAGTTGTAATGTTTTAAAGCTAAGAATATGTTGGGTTACAACTTTCTTTTCTGACTCTCCGCCAACCTTCAAATGTTTCAACCTTTTAACTCCCTCTTAACCTTCAAACTTTACAACCTTCCAACGTTCCAACAAATAAGTTACCTTTGCGGCATGATTATCAAATCGGCCGATTTTATTTGCAGCAATACCCAGATATCGCGGTTGCCCATACCTATTAAGCCCGAGTTTGCGTTTATAGGGCGGTCTAACGTGGGCAAGTCGTCGCTTATCAATATGCTGGTGCAGAAGAAAGGGCTTGCCAAAACATCGCAAACGCCGGGCAAAACGCAGCTCATCAACCACTTTTTGGTGAACGAGCTGTGGTACATTGTAGATTTACCAGGCTACGGTTATGCCAGGATATCTAAAAGCAAAAAGGAAGACTGGAACAAATTCATCCGCAGCTACCTGGATAAACGCGAGAGCCTGCAGTGCGTAATGGTGCTGATAGATAGCCGGCTGGAACCCCAGAAGATAGACCTGGAGTTTTGCAATTGGCTGGGCGAAAAGGGCCTGCCCTTTGTATTGGTATTTACTAAGGCTGATAAGCAAAGCAATATCAAAACCGACCAGAACGTGGCTAAGTTTCGCAAAGCGATACTTACTACCTTTGAAGAAGCGCCGCAGCATTTCGTAACCTCGTCTGAAACGCTCGCCGGCCGCGATGGTCTGCTGGAATTTATAGACGGCATAAACCGCAGCTTTACGCCGCCGCCTTTTGATGAGGAGTATTATAAAAGCTAGAGGAAAATAATATCGAACGCATATCGAACACAATTAGCCCGTCGCGCTTCCCCTCTTGAGAGGGGTCAGGGGTGTGTCGGTCAAGCAGAGACCGTTGCAAGGAAGTATCTGAATATTGAAACGCAAAATAATACCATACAATCCAAACCTAAAGCAATTAGCCCGAAACTTGCGGAACGATAACACGCTTGGTGAAGCACTGCTTTGGAAGGAATTAAATGGTAAACAAATGCTTGGTTATGATTTTCATCGCCAAAAGCCATTGTTAAAATACATAGTGGATTTTTATTGCTATGAATTAAATTTGGTAATTGAAATCGACGGCCGTTACCACAATCACGAAGAGCAATATAAACTTGATGTTTCAAGGGAAGCGGAACTTGCAGAATTTGACTTAACGGTTTTGCGCTTTACCGAAATGGAAGTAAGAAAAGATATGATAAACGTATTGCGAACTATTGAGCAATATATTTTTGAACATAAAGTTAATGAATAGAAATCGGCTGTATAATGGCGAACACACCCCTAACCCCTCTCGAGAGGGGAACTATATTTCGTCAGAAAAAAACAGCTCCACCGGCGAACACACCCCTAACCCCTCTCAAGAGGGGAACTTATATTTGAAATGAAAAAATACCTTTCCCTCGTAACGTTTACGCACACCATATTTGCAATGCCGTTTGCTTTTATCGGCTTCTTTTTGGCGGTAACCACAACCGACCACAAATTCGAGTGGCAAAAGCTGGCGATGATGCTGCTTTGTATGGTATTTGCCCGCAACTCGGCCATGGCCTTTAACCGTTACTTGGATAGGAACATCGATGCCAAAAACCCCCGCACCAAGCAACGAGATATCCCGGCAGGAAGGATCAGTCCGGCTGCGGCATTAACCTTTACATTGAGCAATTGCGTATTGTTCATAATCACCACCTGGTTTATAAACCCGCTGTGTTTTTATCTTTCGCCAATTGCATTATTGGTGGTGCTTGGGTATAGCGCAACCAAACGTTTCACTGCGCTTTGCCACATGGTATTGGGCCTTGGCCTCTCGTTGGCACCCATAGGGGCTTATTTGGTAGTAACCGGGGCGTTTGCCCTAACGCCCGTATTCTTCTCCTTATCGGTATTGTTTTGGGTTAGCGGTTTCGACATTATTTACGCCCTGCAGGATGAAGACTTCGACCGTAACGAAAACCTGCATTCTATTCCTGCCTGGCTAGGCAAGGTAAATGCATTAAGGCTATCAACGGTGCTGCATATATTTTCGGCAGCGTTTATTGTGATGCCCGTATTTGATACCAACGTAGGCTGGTTATATTATATCGGCATAGTTTTTTTCTGCGCCATGCTTACCTACCAGCACCTGCTGGTAAAGCCCAATGATCTTAGCCGCGTAAACATCGCCTTTATGACCACCAACGGCATCGCCAGTGTAGTATTCGCGGCATTCTTTCTGATGGATAGGGTATGGATGCGCTAACATCGGCACAACTCGCAGCCTTGCGCAAAGGCATGGAACCCTACGTGGTTTTCAACGAGGCCGAATGGATCGTATTTATCCAGTATATCAGCTTACAAACCTTTAAAAAGAAACAGCTTTTTGCCGAAGCCGGTAAAGTGTGCGGCCATGTAGGTTTCGTGCTGAAGGGATCGGTACGTTATTATCATATTAAAGATGGGGCGGATATTACCAACTACTTCAGTTTTGAGAATGACTATGTAAGCAGCTATACAAGCTTCCTAACGGGTGAGCCCTCCCTTAACTACATCGAAGCCTTAGAGCCCAGCCAGATCATTGTTATCAGCAAGAAAAACATGGACCTGATGCTGGCCAACCCCATGCTGGCCTACAAAATGGAACGCTTTGGCAGATTAATAGCCGAGCATTACCTCATTTGTTACGAAGATCGGGTTTCGTCTTTTGTTACCCAAACACCCGAAGAGCGCTACCTTAAGCTCCTGCAAACCGGCCGCGAAATACTCCAACGCATGCCACAACACTACATCGCCAACTTTTTAGGGATAACGCCGGTATCGCTATCAAGGATACGGAAGCGGATTTTAACTGTCTGAATCAGAATTTTTCGCGGTGTTAGAGTTTTTGGGGCGCTCAAGAGGGCTCCGCCGTTTGCAGGATTTTAGAATTAACAGAATATAGTATGTCGCTCGCAGATATTTGTGGCATGTTCTCTGTTTTATGAAACGGTGTTCCAATCTCATATCTCACATCTCAATTCTCATATCTAAAGCCCAAATTCTTATCTTTTGTTAACGTTTTGATTTTCAACTCGAGCATACATTTGTACCATCATTTAACTTAAAGCAAAAAAACATGCATACCATATTAGGAGCAGGGGGCCCGGTAGCCAATGCGTTAACCCGCCAGTTAGAAAACAATAACGACACTATACGCCTGGTAAGCAGGCGCGAAATAAAAACAGGCAGAAACACCACCTGGCAAAAAGCCGACCTTTTGAACCTGGATGAACTGCGCGAAGCGGCTAAAGGTTCTACGGTAATCTATCTCTGCGCTGGCATTGTTTACGATGCCGAAATTTGGAAGGCGCAATGGCCTGTCATCATAAAAAATGCGATAGCTGTTGCCAAAGAGAACAATGCAAGGCTGATATTTTTTGATAACGTTTATAGCTACGGGCTGGTGGAGGGGCCTATGACAGAAAACACCCCATACAATCCAATAAGTGAAAAAGGCAAGGTACGCGTAGGTGTTGCCAACGCCATTATGAACGAAGTAAAAGCCGGCAGCCTGCAGGCAAGCATAGCCCGCGCTCCCGATTTTTACGGCACCGATAGCACCAACAGCTTTTTTGATATGATGGTATTGGCTAAATACGCCAAAAAGCAAACTGCCCAATGGATAGGCAACGCCAACACAAAGCATTGCTTTATTTATATTGAAGATGCAGGCAAAGCCATGTACCTGCTTGGCCAAAATCCCGATAGCGATAACCAGATATGGCATCTGCCCACCGCCCCTGCACTCACAGGTAAGCAATTTATAGAGTTGGCAGCATCCATATATAAAACAAAACCCAGCTATTTTAGCCTTAAAAAGTGGATGCTTTGGACAATAGGCAAGTTTATGAAAGTAGTAGCCGGTACGGTAGAGATGTATTACCAGTACGATCATGATTATCTGTTCGATTCAACCAAGTTTGAAAAACGGTTTAACTTTAAGCCCACACCCTACGAAGACGGGATAAAAAAAATGTCGGAAACGCTTTACAAGCCGGTATAGTGTTTTTTTAAGCCCGGGTTTTTAATTAGTTTAGCCACACTAAACTTTTGATGGTGAAACGGCTTAGGCTGCGGTCGTAAGCGTGTTATCATCTTAAAAAACGGGTCTAAATGAGTTTCTATGTCCTCTCGCTGGTACTTTCGGCAGCCGTGCTTCACGCTTTCTGGAACTTGCTGTCAAAAAAAGCCAATGGCAAAGCACCGTTTATCTGGCTGATTTATATTGCCAGCGCGGTTTTGTACCTGCCGGTGCTGGTATATATGTTTATACAAGGCGATATCGTTTTGTCGGCACCTCTACTGTGGCTATCCTTAAGCAGCGCGTTGCTGCATGTAGGCTATTTTTTGGTGTTGCAGAAGGGTTATCGGAGCGCCGATCTTTCAGTAGTGTACCCGCTTGCCCGCGGCACGGGTCCGCTTTTTTCATCGGCTGCTGCCATCTTATTCCTGCACGAAGCGCTGAAGCTGAAAACAACCATCGGCCTATTCCTCATCCTTATCGGCGTGGTGATTATCACCGGTCTCAGCTTTAAAAAAGCTAACAACACCGGGATAATGACGGGCGTTTTCTGGGGTGTGCTTACCGGCTTGTTTATTGCCCTGTACACCTTTAACGATGCCGTTGCCATAAAAAACTACGCCATATCGCCACTCACCATCACTTTTGTCTCCAATGTATTCAATACCGTTTTGCTGCTGCCTCTGGTGGCCGGGCAAAAGAGCGAGATAAAAAGAGAGGTGAAGGAGCACAAATGGCTTATCATAGGCGTAGGCGTGCTTAGTCCCCTGGCCTACATATTGGTGCTGCAGGCGTTAAAATTTGCACCGCTTACGGTTGTTGCCCCGGCACGCGAAACCAGTATATTACTTGGCGTGTTCATGGGTTCAAGAGTATTGAATGAAGACGATGGCCGCCGCAGGCTTATTGCCAGCGCGCTGATATTGGGCGGGATAATAGTCCTAAGCCTGAATTGATTTACCATGGGTAAATCGGCCTGTAATTTCTTTACTCTTTCCCTACTAATCTGCATATTCGCACATTTGCATATCTCCATATCTAATCCGTAATTTGCAGCGCTTATAAATCATCTGCACATTTGTAATCTGCATATCTGCACATCTGAAAACATCATGATCCACAAAAAAACAAGACATTATATCCCGGCCGACCTTGAAATTAAATGGGAAACGCTGGAACCTATCTACCAGGAGTTGACCAATCGCGCTATCAATTCGGTCGAAGAGTTAGAGCAATGGCTTAAAGATGGCAGCGAGCTGCAGGCCGCCCTGGAGGAGGACTTTGCCTGGCGCTACATCCGCATGACCTGCGATACCATGAACCCCGACCTGCTGGAAAGCTTCCAGTACTTCGCTACCGAAATTGAGCCCAAAACCGCGCCATACAATAACGAACTGAACAAAAAACTGGTGGCCAGCGAGTATGTTGGCGAACTGGACGAAGACAAATTCTACATTATGCTGCGCGCTGTGAAAAAGTCGCTGGAGCTTTTCCGCGAGGAGAATATACCGCTGCAAACCGAGATACAGGTAGAGCAGCAGAAGTACCAGGGCATATCAGGCGCCATGTCGGTACATATCGACGATAAGGAATATACCCTGGAACAGGCTTCGGTATTTTTGAAAGGCACCGACCGCACCAAACGGCAGGAGGTATGGGAGAAGATAACCGCCCGCCGCCTGCAGGAGAAAACCGTGTTGGATACGCTTTTCGACCATCTGCGTGCGCTGCGCCACAAAGTTGCCCTTAACGCGGGCTTCGAGAATTTCCGCGACTATATGTTCCAGGCACTTGGCCGTTTCGATTATACGCCGCAGGATTGCTACGCTTTTCATGCCGCTATAGAAACCGAGATTGTGCCTATCCTGCGCGAGCAGGCCGAGATACGCCGCCTGGCTCTTGATGTGGATACCCTAAAGCCATGGGATATGGATGTAGATATATCGGGCAAGCCCGCGCTTAAGCCTTTCAATAGCGGTGCTGAACTGGTGGAGAAATCTATCCAATGCTTCAGCAACATCAGCCGTTACCTGGGCGAGCGTTTAGAGATTATGAAAGACAATAACCTGTTCGATGTGGAAAGCCGCAAGGGCAAGGCACCGGGCGGTTACAACTACCCGCTGAGCGAAACGGGCGCGCCGTTCATCTTCATGAATTCGGCAAATACCTTCCGCGACCTCACCACCATGGTACACGAAGGCGGCCACGCCGTACACACCTTTTTAACTGCCGACCTGGAGCTGAACGATTTTAAGCACTGCCCAAGCGAGGTAGCCGAATTGGCTTCCATGTCGATGGAGTTGATATCCATGGATAACTGGGATGTTTATTTTGATAACGAGGAAGACCTGAAACGCGCCAAGCGCGACCAGCTTTTCGATGTGCTGAAAACCCTGCCATGGGTAGCCGTGGTAGACCAGTTTCAGCATTGGATATACACTAATCCCGAGCATACCGCCGCCGAGCGCACAGAAGCCTGGCTAAAGATATACGAGCCGTTCGGCGCAGGCTTTGTTGATTGGAGCGTAAACCCCCAGGCAGAGCAAAACCTGTGGCAAAAGCAGCTGCACATTTTTGAGGTGCCGTTTTATTATATAGAATATGGCATGGCCCAGTTAGGTGCCATAGCGGTATGGAAAAACTATAAAGAAAACCCCGAAAAAGGCCTGCAGCAATACCTGGACGCCTTAAAGTTGGGCTACACCAAAACCATTACCGAGATATACGAAACCGCAGGTATCAAATTCGATTTCAGCGCAGCCTATGTAAAAGAGCTGGCCGAATTTGTGAAGGCGGAGATGGAAAAGATATAAAGGAAGCGACAACCAAACCCAACGTCATTGCGAGGAGCGGCGCTGGCCTGAGCCGTGGGGAGACGTGGCAATGCTCGGCATGCAGAGCCGCTCTGCGCGTCCGAACTGCTGACCGACGATTGCCGCGCTATCGCTCGCAATGACGTTGTTTTTAATTGATCATGAATCAGGCCATCAACTTTTTCTGGACGATACTGGGCTTTACGCCGGTGGTGGCGGTTTGGGCAACCCGCTATTCGGTGCTGTGGCTATGTGTTTGCCTGGTGTTGAGCGTGCTGAGCCTGTTTGTGCCATCGCGGATATTCCAATTAAGTCGCGACCCTAAGTTTTACGAACGGCTCGGCGCACGATTCGTCCAGAAATTTGTGCAGGGTGGCCGGTACGCAAACCGTTATATGCGCAAGCTGGATCCGGGCTATCGCATGGTGAAAAACAAAGCCACCGCGCTGCAGTATCAAAGCACCCTGGTGATGCACGAGCGTTTCCACATCATGTGCTTACTCTTTTTTATGCTCACGGCAATTTATGCATTTTGGGTATCACTGTATCCGCTCGCATTAATCGTTATATTGGCCAATATCATCTATAATATCTGCCCCATTTTATTGCAGCAATACAACCGGGCACGGATATTAAAGCTCATGAAATAATACCTGCGCAAGTTCATTTTAAGGTAAATATTACGTCGTCTGCGGGCCAATCCGGGCTTATTTAAAACTTATTGGCGCTTTTCAGGTTAAACTAACATGAAAAAGATAATGATAAGCTTAAGCTTGTTGCTGTTATCGGCAGCTGGCTTTGCGCAGGTTCCATTTAAACCTGTTAAGATAGATAGCCTCGTCACGGTATCTTTACCGGAGACATTTACGAAGAAAGATACCCTTGGCGAGCAGATATATTCGGGCAAATCAAACGTGGGTTATATGGTCGTGATCAGGCAGCCCAACGCCGCAAATAACACCCCACTTAAAAAAGAGCGCGACCTGAACAATGTGCTGAAGGATTATATAAAAGGTATCAAAGGACAGGCAAAAGGCTCCGACGCGCTGAACGTGCGCGATACCACCATGGGGCACCTCAAAGCAAAAACCTTTACCCTCTCAACCGACCAGGGCGAAGGGGTGCAGTTCCGTAATTTTATATTGCTTTACACGCAGGATGTAACCTACACATTCGAGTATTACTATCAGGAAAACAGGGCCGAACTGGTAAAAGACGAATACAAGAAATTTTCAAGTGCGATAGTGATATCGCCGGAACTGAAACGGACCGACCAGTACCTGTCTAACGCTAAAGGGATAGCCCCTGGTTTGATATTTGGCGTGCTGGGCGGGGCGGCCTTTATCGGTATCATCGTATTCTACATTACACGCCGTAACCGCAAGTTAAGGGAGCAGTTCGAAAGCTAAATTGCCCAACGTTTTATGATCCCCCTGTGCCAACGGGGGGATTTTATGAACTTTTTGCTATCGATAAAGCTTAGCCAGGCCACTGTTACGAACACACCGATTACCGAACCGGCCGTAACATCTTCAAAAAAGTGCTGGCTAAGGTACATGCGCGAGTAACCCACCAGCAAGGCCACCAGCAGCAGCGCAATACCCCAACTTTTATTCTTAATAAGGTAAGCTATGGCAACCCCTGCCGAAAAGGCCGTAACCGTATGCCCCGAGGGGAAGCTTTGGATGCCGCCAACCACATACACATCTTTCACTAATCTTATTTTATCTAAGTGATCCTCGAAATATATGCGGGGCCGCGGGCTGTACACGCTGTATTTGATGGTCTGCGCCACAATAGAGGTTACTAAATAGCTGCTTGCCAGCAAAAAAGCGCTACGGTAACTGAACAATAAAAGGATGGCCGATAAGATGATAATGGTAAGCCCGTCGCCTATATCCGTAACGTAGGGGGCCAGGAAATCGAAAAGGCTGTTATAGATGCCGTTTACGGCGAAGTAGATTTGCTCTTTGCTGTAAAGCAGCTTAATTACCAAACAGGCGCATAAAACAGCGAGGTACGGAATAAAAAAGTATCTGATGCTGAATAAAACCTCTTTAAAGCCTGTTTTCATTGGCCACAAAGTAACGGATATAGTTTTTCAATGCAAAAAAATGGTTATGTTTGGTTTAAAGAACCCAAAACTGATCGAACTGTATGTCTAAAAGCATATTCCGCAAAAAGTCTGTATCCAAAATTTTAGCCGATGTAGAATGCGGCTTCAGCGATGCCGAGCATCCCGGCACAGCTTCTCAACTCCGGAAAGAACTTAACGTAAAAGACCTTACCCTGATGGGCATAGCCGCCGTAGTGGGGGCGGGGATTTTTTCTACCATTGGCGAAGCTGCTTTCGCGGGCGGCCCGGGCGTATCTATCTTATTTGTCATAACAGCGGTTACCTGCGGGTTCTCGGCCCTTTGCTACGCCGAATTCGCCTCGCGCATACCGGTTGCAGGCAGCGCTTATACTTATGCCTACGCATCCTTCGGTGAGTTGATTGCCTGGATAATAGGCTGGGATTTACTGATGGAATACGCCATAGGCAATATAGCGGTAGCCATATCATGGAGCACCTATTTCGTAAACCTCCTCGAAGGTTTCCACATCCATATGCCCGAATACCTCACCGTTGATTACGTTTCTGCATTCCGTGCGCCGGGAAAAATACAGGAGCTTACTGCCGCCGGCAAACTTGGCGATATTACCGATAGCATGAAAAGCGCCGCTGTAGCATGGGCCAATGCCCCCGGCTTCGGCAACATAAAATTCATTGCTAATTTACCTGCGCTGGGCATTGTAATTATCATTACTTATCTGGTGTACATCGGCATACGCGAAACCAAGAAGGCTACCAATGCTATGGTGGTTTTAAAGGTGGTTATCGTTATAGCGGTTATCGCCATAGGGTTTTTCTACGTAACCCCGGCCAACTGGCACCCTTTTATGCCGAATGGTTTTAAAGGTGTGATGAAGGGCGTATCGGGCGTATTCTTCGCCTATATAGGGTTCGATGCCATATCTACCACTGCCGAAGAATGCCAGAACCCGCAGAAGGATTTGCCGCGCGGAATGATCTATTCCCTGCTTATCTGTACGGTACTGTATATCCTCATATCATTGGTATTAACCGGTATGGTAAGTTATAAGGACCTGCAGGTAGGCGACCCATTGGCCTTTGTATTTGCTAAAGTAGGGTTAAAAAACATCAGCTACGTAATATCCATCAGCGCGGTTATTGCAACCGCCAGCGTGTTGCTCATATTCCAATTGGGCCAGCCGCGGATATGGATGAGCATGAGCCGCGATGGCTTGCTGCCCAAAGCATTCTCCCGCATCCATCCAAAATTCCATACGCCATCGTTCGCAACTATCGTCACCGGTTTTGTAGTGGCTATCCCGGCATTGTTTTTAAACCTTACCGAAGTAACGGAATTAACCAGCATAGGTACCCTGTTTGCTTTTGTACTGGTGTGCGGCGGCGTTTTACTGATGCCGAGGGAAGCTGCCGTGAAGGGTAAGTTTCACCTGCCGTATGTTAACGCCAAGTATGTAGTGCCCTTTATTTTTATAGGGATGATATACCTGTTTTGGGAACCCTTTCATAAGATTTTAGCAGGGGAGAACATCCACGAAAAATTCCCTTTCTTCCTGTTTATTTTATTATCTGCCGCGCTTACTGTGGCTGCGGTGGTACGCAACCTATCGCTGATACCTGTATTGGGCCTGCTAAGCTGTTTCTACCTCATGACCGAGCTTACCTACCAAAGCTGGATAAGGTTCCTCGCCTGGCTGTTAATAGGCCTGGTGATTTATGTGTTTTACGGCTATAAGCACAGCTTAATTGGTAAGGCAGAAAACGCAGCGTAACGCATCTATTTCAGGGTGTTCCACTTTTGTGCGCGGCACACCAAAAAATACTATCATATTGATTATTAGTATTTTAACTAATTTTAGTGGAACGATTTGGAACATCCCTGTTGTTTAGGTAATGGCTATAATTTATTGTAAGTCAATTCACTATGCAAAAATAGATTTTTGCTAAAAAACAGGGTGGGACACTTTTTCTGAGCAAAGTGGAACAGGCCTGGAACATCGATTCGACGTAACCATACATGCACGCAAGCACCTGCTCGATGGTGAGTTTAAAGAGCTGCGGCATCTTTTGCAGTCATCAGCAACAGCACGCACGTTATAACAACGACTAAAGGCTGAAGTGTTTACCCACGTTAAGATTATGTTTAAAATCAACTTTTTCAACACTATTTATTACCTATTCGTAAAATATATTGTGTATGCTTTTATCCTAGCATTTATGGAAAATAGATTTAAGGGTATCGTTATTGATAAAGCAGAAACAACACGGGAGTTAGTGGAGCTTACTTTTGGATATATATTATACGTTTTGTATTATGTTGCCTTTCTGATATTGCTTTTTTGTGGCCCTTTATATTATGTTTTGAAAATAAAAGACGGGAGTTATTTCCTGCCTTTACTAATGGTATTTTATATCGCTGAATTTTTTTTAAATCGTTTTTTTTCATTATCTGATCAACTTTCGGGTATTTACAATTTAGTAATAGGGGTGCTCTTTTTATTCTTGTTTTTCTATAAGCAAGTAAGAATAAAGTTTGCCTTCTGAAATAATCGAAGCCCCCCAGCTTGGCGCGAGAATGAGGAGTTTGGGAAGTAAGTAAATGCGTCTCGGGCTTAACAACTTTCAAGTCACGAGTACACCTTCGCTCTTTTCCTGAGCTACACATCTCGCACTAGGTTACGATTACGCTCGAAAACACCTTCGTTTTTCTCCGTTTTTCTTCGATTTTTTAGGGTCTTTAATCAAAAAAATGACGTAAATCCTCCATATTCGGAGCGGATTTTTAACTGATATGGATGAAAAACTCTAGCACTTTCGTCTTATTAGTGTTCCAAAACAACATTAGCGGAACGCTAAAAAAAGCCTACTGACATGAAGCCGTTTTTTTCATTAGCTGACGACAATGCGGATTTTGTCGTCTGGATGCATTTTTTATGATTGAAAACTTTTTGGCCTGAACTGATTATTTTATTATTTTTAAAGCAATAAATAAAATAATACATATTAACCAAGCCTTATTGTCGTCATGAAAAAAACCTTGCTTTTCACGTGCGCTATCATTCTGTTGTATAATTTAAGCGTATTTGCTCAGGTGCCAAGTTTTAGTTATAGAAGCCCTAACGTTTTTGATGTTGGTACCCAAATTAAAACACTTTACGCTGCGGGAAGTGCTTACGATCCTGGCGTGGGGTATAATCAGGTCGCTGTAAAAGTTACAGGTACTTACACGATGCCTTATGCCACCGCTGCCGATGGGGCCGGAAACGTTTACATAGCAGATGTTAACGCAAATAAGGTATTTAAAATCCCTCCGGGCGGCAATGCGGTTTCAATAGGTTCAGGCTTTTTCCACCCTTCGGCATTGGCGGTGGATCTATCCGGCAACGTTTTTGTGGCTGACGCGGGCTCTGGCACCATCAAAAAAATTACAGCACAAGGAGGGGCCGTTACAAACTTTAGTACCGGTTTTTACAACCCGCTCGGTGTTGCTGTAGATACGGTTGGTAACGTTTATGTAAGCGATAATAAACGTAACACGGTTTCGAAAATACCAGCTGCCGGCGGTGCCGCAACAGTTATAGGCACCGGGTTTAACGGGCCTGTTGGTATTGCTGCAACACCAGGCGGGGATGTTTATGTGGCCGATGCCCAAAACAGCGCTATAAAAAAAATAAAGGCTGATGGAAGCGGCACCGTTTTAGTCTCAGATCTTTTTTACTTCCCTACAGGCGTAAGTGTAGATAACGCAGGCAATGTTTACGTGGCCGACTATGGTTATAATACCATTTGGACATTGAAAGCTGTTGTTGGAAAAACAGCGCTCGCCAGTCGATCGCCGATTGGAATTGGAGGTAAGTTAAATAAGCCTTTTGGCTTGTGCATTGATCCGTTTGGTGTTCTTTACGTAGCGGAAACCGGCACAAAAGCAGTTAAGATGTTGAAACCCACTAGTGGGTTTTTTATAAACAGAGCGTTGCCCAACGGCCTGGTGCTTGATTGTGCAACGAGTTTTATAACGGGGACACCGGTTGTTGAAAGCCCTACTAAAACATACGTGGTAGTTGAGTATAACGATAAGGGTAGAGGCGATGCATCCTTCAGCATAAAAGTTGGCCCCCATATTGTGCCCGACCAGGCAAGCGATCTGGCGGTTGTTGATATAACCGCAACCAGCGCGCGTGTAACATTCAAAGACGGGGCACTTAGTGGTAGGGCGGTATTTTTGCTGGAAGGAACTACAGGCGTAGTAGACCCGCGTCCGGGTCCTCAACCAGAGCCCAATCACCCTGGTTATACAATTTATCAGGGTTACGTTGGGGGGGCCAATAACACAGCAGGAAACTCGATAGGTGGTTGGGTTTGTTACGCTAACGGACTGAACGGTGGGAATCTTCTTCCTAACGGCCAAATTGTATCTCAAAACACCAAAGGGCGCGCGGATGGGGCCACGCTTAAAGGTTTAAAGCCCAATACCACTTATAGGGTAACTGTAGTAGAGTATAACCAGTTTTGGACTACCAATCCTCCGCAAGTGGGTACCTGGCTTACCCAGGGGCAATATCCCGTTAACTTTACTACACTGCCAAATCCCCCTACTTTATCCGCTGCACCTGTTAAAACTAACGAATTGATTGGCGTGGTTCAGCCTGGGGAACGCCTTGATGTAGCCGAACCAATAGTTAACCCCGCCTTATCTCCAAACAACGACGGTCGGAACGATGTGCTGTTTATAGAAGGTATATCAGCTTTTGCTCAAAATAAATTAACTATACTTGACCAGAGTGGAGACAAGGTTTTCGAACGTGCACGTTACGACAATAGCAACGGTGCGTTTGACGGCCACTCCAGCATAAATGGTAAGCAACTACAGGCGGGCACATACTTTTATGTGCTTGAATACGTGCAGAATAAAGTTAGTAAACGCAAAACCGGTTATATTGTAATGAAGTATTAACAATGTCACCAGGCATTATTTGTGAAGCGGTTAAGAATGTGAAGATTCTTAACCGCTTTTGTTTTTTACCAGCATCCATTGAGTCGAAATAACCACCCCATCCGGCGCGTATGTAATTTTGCCAAACGTAGGGCGTATTCGTGCCAAGCATTTGCAATGTCGCGGATGATGTTCTACTCTACTATGTTTCTACCCGGTTCGGAAAGAAAGTCACGAGTATGCTTCCGTTCTCTTCCTGCGCTGAATATTCGCGCCAGATCAGGCGCGTCCTTTCACCACATCGTCATTGCGAGGAACGAAGCAATCTCCCAATAAGCAGAGCGAACTTGCAAGGTGGATTGTCCTGCGCAGAGATTATTGATGTTTTGTTTTTTTCTCAAGGAATCAATGAGCTCCCTTCGGTCGGTTGTCTTCGTGCCTCGATGACGCGGTGGGAAAATTGGTTTATCTCCGCGTCCGGGCAAAACAAAAAAGGGCCGCCATATCCGGCAGCCCTTGCTATATCCATTTAATATGCTTGTTATATCACCCTGGTCAGGTTCACCGCATCGGGTGAGGTAAGCATCAGCGGTACCTTTTCTATGGTTACGAAGCTGAGGTCGAGGCCAAAGTTGCGCTCTTCCGATAGGCTTATCTTTTTAAGATGCGAGTAGATGAACATCACTATCTTTTCGAAAAACGACAGGTTATGCGAACGCGACAACACCTTCTCTATCACCACGAACCGGAAATCGCCCACAATTTTGTGCTTGTTCAATGATTTGTAGGTGCTGGTGATATCCACTTCGCCGTTCTTCACCAAATCTTCTACCACCTTGCGGAACAGTAGGTTTATCTGTTGCTCTACGCGGAAGCCCAGCTTAAAGTCTACACGGATGAGTTTGCCGGGTATCAAAAAGTCTACCTCGTATTCGCTTTTGTATGGCTCGTCTACCACATCAACGTGTACCAGCCAGTAAACGTCGGCACGTTTGGGTTGCTTTTGCAGTATAGAGTAGATGATTTTCGATTCTACTTCAGAGTTGAAGTTGGCGCTGGTAAGGTAAATAAGCTGCGAGGCGTATTTGGGCACGCTTTCGTCTTCGCTCATTTCCTTGATGATGTTGAAGTAATCATCGATCTCGATGAACTTAACGTATCGGTTCTTGATCTTACGCGCCATGTGCCAGGTCCACATAATGATGAACAGCACCAGGCCTATGGATAACGTAAACCAACCGCCATCGAAGAATTTGTGCAGGTTGCCCAGCAGGAAGGTGCCTTCTATAAGCAGGTAAACTATCAGGAAGGTACCGATGATGTAGGCGGGCACCTTTTTACGCTGCAGAAATTTTGATACCAGTATTGTAGTCATGAGCATGGCTACGGTAATACTTAAGCCGTAGGCAGCCTCCATGTTTGCCGAATGACGGAACAGTACTACCACGCCTATACAGCCGAAGCAAAGCAACCAGTTTACGCTGGGTACATACAATTGCCCCTTTTGCTCGCTTGGGTAGTTTATCCTCACCTTTGGCCATAAGTTAAGCCTAACGGCTTCGGCTATCAGCGTGAAAGAACCCGATATAAGCGCCTGTGAGGCTATAACAGCCGCAACGGTAGCTATACCAATGCCGAAGGGCAGGAACCACGGCGGCATAATGGTGTAGAAAGGGTTCAGCTTGTTCAGGTCTATCGATTGACCGCTGCGCTGCAGCAACCAAACCGCCTGGCCCAGGTAATTGAGGATAAGGCAGGTTTTTACGTATATCCAACTTATTTGTATGTTTTTGCGGCCGCAGTGGCCCAAATCGGAGTATAAAGCTTCGGCCCCTGTAGTACACAGGAAAACCGCACCCAAAATGATGAAGGCATTGTAATTGCTGGTAAGCAATTGGTAAGCATAATAAGGATTTAGTGCCCTTAGTACAGATGGCATCTGCGCAATGTAGAAGACGCCCAAAACGCCCATCATACTAAACCAGATGAACATGATAGGCCCGAAAGCCTTGCCCACCAGCGAGGTGCCGAATTGCTGGATAATGAACAAACCCGCTATGATAGCGATTACGATGTCAACCGTTGGCAGCTTCGGGTAGTAGGTTTTTAAGCCTTCTATGGCCGAGGAGATAGTGATTGGCGGGGTAATGATACCATCGGCAAGCAGGGCGCAGCCACCCAATACCGCAGGCACGATGAGCCATTTGGCTTTGCGGCGTACCAGCGAGAAAAGGGAGAAGATGCCGCCCTCGCCTTTGTTATCGGCCCGGAGGGTAATTACTACGTATTTCAGCGTGGTTTGGAGGGTGAGCGTCCAAAAGATGAGGGAGACGCCCCCCAGCACCAGTGTTTCTGAAATACGTTGAGAAAAGTTTGAATGCTCTGAACCGATGATGGCTTTGAACACATATAGGGGGGACGTACCAATATCCCCGTAGATAATTCCTAAACTAATAAGGAGCCCAGCGGCCGTTAGTTTTTGCAGATCTTTATGATTTGACACAGCGTTATTAAAAAGTTCACAAATTTATAAAAATTACATTAGCACAACCGTAATTTTAAAATAGGGTATAATGCTGCTTCATATTTACAGAATTGCGATAAAAGCCAATCATTATTTGCATAATTATTAAGCCGCGCAGCCAAAAACCTTACCGATTTATTAAACTTTCAATTTAAATTTAGGGTTTAACTGGCGCGTGTGGCTGAGTCTCAGGCAGCTGAGCGGGATTTTCTGCGTGCGGGAAGGGCTTTTTGCCCACGAGTGCCAATTGCCGGTTTATGGAACGGATATAAAATATAAACGCAGCTTATTAAATAAGCAACGGGCAACTTAAACCATTGCGAATCGTATAAGTCAATAGTTGCAATAACGCATAAAAAATGCTTAAATTGTTAAAAATTGTTAAAAGCATTTAATAATTGATAGTTTGACAGTTTATAGCGTACAATATTTATACTTTTGCATGTAATACCGATTATGAGGAGAAAATTTACGAAGCTTAATTCCTGGTTTACTATTGCGCTGCTTGCAGTGATGGTAAACGTTGCCTTTGCAAAGGGGATAGCCGAGCAAAAATCGGACACCTCGTACCTCAAGTACATTAAAAGCAAAGCCAAAACGGGGAGCAAAAGCATCCTGCATTTATCCTTGCCGCCCATAAAACCTGCGGCTATCTCTACCACCAAAATTATTTTCGCGCAGCCGGTTAACAAGTTCCCTGGTCCGCCAATGCAGTCAGATAAAGTATTATCTAACGTGCAGGTGTACCCAAACCCGGTAAACGATGTGCTCAACGTAAAATACACTGTATCGCGCGGCGCCTTCGTAAACGTAAAGGTGATGGATGTGTTGGGTAACGATGTGCTTACCCTCTATTCGCAGCGTGCAGAGGCCGGCGACCAAAACATTACCTACAACATCAACAACAAGCTTACCCGCGGTTTTTACTTCCTGCGGATAAATGTAGGTACCGAATCTATCAACAAGAGGATATCGGTGCTATAAGCCCCTGGCCCCCCAGCCTCCGCTGGTTAGCGGAGGAACAGAATTTTATTTCCTCCTTTTAGAATTTAGGCATTAGATTTTAGAATTTCCTTCTCTTAGGATTTAGGTTTTAGAATATACTTCTCTTAGAAGCTGTCTGAAAATATAATTCGTTTTAACCGAGGCTGATTCCAAGGGCGGAATCGACCGTAGAGACGCAATATTTTGGTAACTATATATTACTTTACACCAAGTGAACTGTTGAAATATAAAAAAAACCACATCAAAGTTATTTCTTGACAAATTTATGACAATTCAATTACTCAATTTTAAGCCATATAAGACACGATAGTATTTGTACATATAGGCGTATTAATTAGTAGTATTAATTAGCCTAAAGCCATCTTATTGTTCCTATTGACATTTGTAACTACAAACTACTTGCAACTTGATACTTGTAAAGTCTATACCTTGCTTTTCTCTTCTTATGTGTTGTTTTTTAGGTAACAAACAATTCTTTATCTTTGTATATTAGCAAATAAGACTTATAAAGTAAAGAGTTAATTAGATTTATCATCACACACAATTTCAATCTGCGGAGAAGCGTGTAAATCAATTTTCTTTGCTTCGATAACTAACTAAATCAAAATTGAACGTGCAGCGCATCTCACTGTCCAGTCCCTTGATAGCAGTTAATTACAAAAAATTTATTAAACCAAAATAGTATATCGATAGTCAAATATTGGGTGTACATAGATTTATATAAGTAACTTTTTATTAGCTATAAACGTAATAAAAACACTGACATGGAAACCAACGAAATCGTAAGGGCATCAATTAAAAACCCGCCTCCTTATAACTTTATCATTAAAGTTATAGAGGACAAAAAACGTATTGTCGATACCTTAAAAAAAGGTGGTAAATTGTCTTCTATACCCGGGTTGAAAATTGTCTCTCCTTTATAGCGTCTCATTAAATTCAGAGGGTTTAGCTACTTTTACTACTGAAACTGGAGATATATTCACGGCTTATTTTCTTGAGTACCCATTACATGACGATGATGGCAATACGCACATTGTGTATAACTTTGATTTTTTATGCAATGATAGCTTTGAATGTGAAAAGTTTACTAAGAAGCATGATATAAAGGTTAAAAATACTCTTGTTTCAATAATTGAAAACTACTTTGCTAAGCATGAGCATGTAGTAATTGTTTATTTTTGTTTCAATGGTGACGGTTACGGGAGACATAGGAGTATTGCTTTTCGTAAATGGCTAACAGACTTGTCTAACGATATTGATAAGATATTTAAGGCCGTAAATCACAATGATGTTATTACGTATAGTTCTATGCTGATATTAAAGGATAACCCTTTAAGAAAGCTGGTATTAGATGCTTTTGAAAAGCGACTTGCAGATCTAGCCAAGATTAGCCAATAGTTAACAGCATGAGGTTAACTATTGGCTAATTAATTAAAAATTTACTCTTTATCCTTTGGATTGTAGTTTAAAGCTGTTTTTAGCTTCTTAGATTTTAGGATTTACCGCTGTTAGGATTTAGGCTTTAGATTTTAGGATTTCTCCCGCTTAGGATTTAGGTTTTAGATTTTAGAATTTACCTCTGTTAGATTTTAGGATTTTAAACTAATTTCGTCTTCTATGAAAATCATTGCCATTGGCCGCAACTATGCCGAGCATGCTAAAGAGCTGAACAACCCCGTGCCCAGCGTGCCGGTTATTTTTATGAAGCCCGATACCGCGCTGCTGAAAGATAATAAGCCTTTTTACCACCCCGATTTTTCGCAGGATATACATCACGAGATCGAAATAGTGTTAAAAGTTTGCAAAGAGGGCAAGCACATCAGCGAGAAATTCGCCGCTAACTATTATGACGAGATTGCCCTTGGCGTAGATTTTACCGCCCGCGATATACAGGCCCGCCACAAAGAAAAAGGCCTGCCCTGGGAACTGGCCAAAGCATTCGATAACTCGGCGCCGGTAAGCAATTTTGTACCGAAAGCACAATTCGCCAACTTATACGAGCTTAGCTTTAAGCTGGATATAAACGGAGAAACCCGCCAGCAGGGCAACACTAAAGATTTGCTTTTTTCTTTCGAGCGTATCATCACCTTCGTATCGCAATACATCACCCTAAAAAAAGGCGACCTGATTTTCACCGGCACCCCCCAGGGCGTAGGCAAGGTGAGCATAGGCGACAGGCTTGAGGGCTACCTGGAAGGGGAGAAGATGCTTGATTTTGAGGTAAAGTAAGAAAGGTTTTGAATATCGAATAATGAATTTCGAATTTCCAATGATGAAGTGTTTTTTCCTTCATTATTCGATATTCAAAATTCGGTGTTCGACATTTCTCTTGACTATACTGATATCCCCCAACAAAACCGCCATATAGTGGTTATCTAAAAAATTTTAAAGAAGTATGCCAGTACGACCGTGCAGCAAGAAGATATCGATAAAAACGAATTGTAAAACGTATGCAGTAATAATCCTGCTGCTGGTTTGTGGCAAGGCATCTCTCGCCCAGCAAACCATCCAAAGCAAACAATACCCGCAAAATTATTTCCGTTACCCGTTAGATTTGCCGCCTGTTACCGCAGGTTCCTTCGGCGAGTTGAGGCCCGCGCATTTCCACTCCGGGCTCGATTTCAAAACCATGCAGCGCACGGGCTTCCCGGTACATGCCGTTGGCGATGGCTATGTTTCGCGGATGCGCATCCAATTCGGCGGTTTCGGGCAGGCCATTTATGTTACGCATCCCAATGGCTATACTTCGGTTTACGGGCATATCCAGAGCTTTACGCCCGAGGAGTTCAAATACATTCGCGATTACCAATACAAAAACCAAACCTTCGAGGCCGATATTGCCGTGCCAAAAGGCATGTTCAAGGTGCTTAAGGGCGATGTGATAGCCATGTCGGGCAATGAGGGGGCATCTGCCGGTCCGCATGTGCACTTCGAGCTGCGCGATACCCTTACCCAGGAAACCATCAACCCGCAACTTTTCGGGCTGACGATACCTGATGAAGTACCGCCAACTATTACTGCCATTGGCATCTATCATTTAAACGGCAACCCCTTCAGCGAGAAAACGCCCAAGGAATTCCTTAGCGTAACCGGGGCGGCCGGCAATTATCGTCTATTAAAGCCTCAGATACTACAGCTTAGCGGCAACACCGGCTTCGGTATTGCCGTTATCGACCAAAACAGCGCATCTAATAACCGCAACGGCGTTTATTCCATCCAAATGAAGCTGGACGGGCAAACCGTTTACACCTTTGCCGTAGAGCGTTTCGCGTTCGATCAAACACACGCCGTAAACGCCTATACCGATTATCCCACATTTTTGCTTACCCACCGGATGATACAGAAATGCTTCATACTGCCGGGCAGCCGCATATCGCTTTATCCGCAATCTATCAACCGGGGCATTATCCCCTTTAACGATAACCAGTTGCACGATGTGGAGTTCATCTGCAAGGATGTGATGGGCAACACCTCCACCGTAACACTGAAGGTGCAGTCGAACACATCGGCAAACAACATAGCCCCGCTGAAACCTGCAGGGACACTGATGCATTACGACGATAACAACGACTTTTATAATGGCAAGGTGCGCGTGCAGATAATGCCCGGCAATTTGTACGATGACCTTGATTTTATGTACGATACCCAGCCCATGAAGCCCGGCGCGTATTCGCTAACCCACCGCATCCACAATAAGTTTACGCCGATACATGATGAGTATGAACTTTGGATAAAACCCGATGTGGACCTGGGTAAGTATGCGGATAAAGCGGTAATTGTAAACGCGGCTACGGGCAGCATTGGCGGCCAGTACGATGGCGGCTTTGTGAAAGCCACCGCCCACGCCTTCGGCGATTTTTATGTGAAAGTAGATTCGGTGCCGCCGGTCATCACGCCTATCAACATCCGCAACGGCAGCAACTTAAAGGGCATCAGCGCGATAAGGCTACGCATGAGCGATAATCTCTCGGGTGTAAAAAGCTTCGTCGGCAAAATAGACGGCAAATGGGTATTGGTAGAGTGGAACTACAAAACAAAAATATTAAGTTATACTTTTACTGCCGATATTGCACCCGGAAAACATAATTTTGAATTTACGGTGATAGATGCTAAAAACAATATCGCCACCTTTACGGCTCAATTTACACGATAAACATGGCAACTCTTCAACCAGGCGACAAAGCCCCCGTATTTACCGCAAAGGACCAGAACGGCAAGGAGGTATCCTTATCAGATTATAAGGGAAAGAATGTTATTCTCTACTTTTACCCAAAGGATGATACCCCCGGCTGCACGGCAGAATCCTGCGATTTCAGGGATAACTACCAATCCTTGCTGAAAGAGGGTTTCGAGGTGATAGGCGTAAGCGTGGACGACGAAAAATCGCACAAGAAATTCGAGACCAAATACAGCCTGCCCTTTACCCTGATAGCCGATACCGACCATAGCATAGTAGAAGCTTACGATGTTTGGCACGAGAAAAATATGTACGGCAAAAAATATATGGGCACGGTGCGCACTACATTCGTTATTGACGGTGAAGGCACCATCAGCCATGTGATTGATAAGGTTGATACCCAGGCCTCATCGCAGCAAGTGCTGGAGCTGGTAAAATAACCGCAGGCCAAACATATTGATGCAAAAAAGCTTTATATTTATTTAAAGATAAATTTTAATAGATGGCCATACAGGCAGAAGACGAAGAGATACTCAGCAAGTTTAGGGAGGATAAAACCCGCAACGAGGCATTCAATATGCTGCTGAAGAAGTATCAGCAAAAAATATACTGGCACGTGCGCCGCATGGTGATAGACCACGACGATGCCGACGACCTTACGCAGGACGTTTTCATCAAGGTGTGGAAAAACCTGCCGGGCTTTCGTAACGATGCGCAGCTATACACCTGGATGTACCGCATTGCCACCAACGAGTGCATCACCTTTTTGAATAAAAAGAAGCAAAAGAACAACATATCGCTGGATGATGTGGATTACGAGCTGGCCGATACCCTCTCCAGCACTGACCAGTTTACCGGCGACCAGATACAGCGTAAACTGCAGGAAGCCATACTCACCCTGCCAGATAAGCAGCGCCTCGTTTTCAATATGAAATACTTCGACGATATGAAGTACGAGGAGATGAGCGATGTGCTGGGCACCAGCGTGGGCGCGCTAAAAGCGTCGTTTCACCTCGCCGTGAAAAAAATAGAGGCGTTTGTTACGAATACCGATTAATTACTAAATTAGCATTAAACCTTTTGAAGTATTATTCATCTATTACAGAGTATGAAAAGCGATATGGACAATAGGGAATGGGGGGACGAAGAAATGTCACTAAAACGGTTTACTAAAAACAACCCGTTCACAGTGCCGTCTGCCTATTTTGAAGAAGCCGGTCAGCGCATTTTATCATTGGTTAAATTAGATGAATTAAAAAGTACAGACCCGGCTAACGGTTTTACGGTACCTGCAAATTATTTCGACGAGCTTACGGGCAACGTTACCAGCAGGATAAATATAGATGTGGAGGCAGATGCAGCGCATAATGGCTTTGCTTTGCCCGCAAATTACTTCGATCAACTTACAGCAAACATTACCAGCCGTATTAATATTGAAATGGCAGAGGCTACCGAAGATAACGGTTTTGCCCTGCCTGCAAACTATTTTGAACAGCTGAGCAATAGCATCACCAGCCGTATCAATATCGAAGCCGAAGCTACCGAAGATATGGGCTACGCCCTGCCTGCAGGTTACTTCGACGAGTTGACCAGCAAGATAGAAAGCCGCATTGCGGTAGAAGAGCTTGCTAACAGCGAAGAATTTTTTGCCGTGCCAGAGGGTTACTTTAACGATATGCAGCAGCAGATTGCAGCCCGTATAGCCGTTGAAGAGATACTTGCCGAAAAAACCACAGGGTTTAGCGTTCCGGATAATTATTTCGAGTCGCTAAATCGAAATATCCTCAACAAAACGATAAACAAAGAGGTGGTTATCCGTAAAACCATCATCAGGAAGCTGTTCGCCAGCAACTCATTTAAATACGCTACTGCAGCCTGCCTTGCCCTGGTTATCGGCACAGGCGTAATTTTGCAGCAGAACGGCACCACCGTGGTAGTGCCGGAATCTGCACATCAAAAAACCTTACTGCACAGCGCACTGGCAAACGTGCCGGTTGACGAGATTAAAGATTACCTTGAACAGAATGTAGATGCCGGCGATGCAAGCGGTATGATACAGGATGATAAACAAATCAATACCAAAGCGCTCGATGATGACCTGAGCGATTATATTGATGCAAACTAACGCGACCTTTTTAATGGCTAAATTGCTCAGATATATTTTTATTTTATTGGTTATTTCCGTTGCAACCGGCTATGAAGTGTCTGCGCAGGCTACTAATTTAAAGCAGACCAGCGATAACCGTCGCACGCTGCAGCCACCGGGCGCAGGCAAGGTTAACGGCAAAAAAATAGAAGCTGCCCGCGATAAATTCCTGGCCCAGCAGTTGGACCTTACCGACGAGGAGGCGAAGGCTTTTTGGCCGCTGTACCACCAATACCAGGAAGAGCTAAAGGCGGTACGTATTTTAAAACGCTTAAACCGAAACAGTGCTTCTACCACGGATAGCGATAAAATAAACAAAGACCTTTCCTATGATAATCAAATGCTTACAATTAAGAAGCATTATCTGGATGAGTTTTTAAAGATAATCCCATCATCCAAAATAAGTATCCTTTACAAAAGCGAACAGGCTTTTAACGACGAGGTATTTAAACAACTTACGGAACGCACCATCCGCGCGGGGAACTAATTAGTTCAATGGTTCATTAGTTCATTTGTGGTGTAGGGGTGAACTTATCAGTTCAATTTTGTCGGCTTCTTTCGTTGGTAATTTAATGAGTTAAATAATTAGCAAGCTTTCTTTTTTACCCTTAGTTTTGCTCCTGTCGTCGGGTTAATGACCCAATGACCCAATGACCCAATGACCCAATGACGAACACCAGCTTCAAAGAAAAAGACATGCAGGCCATCATCGGCTGGATACTCCGCGCAGGGGTACTTGTTTCCATGTCGGTAGTTTTTATTGGGGGCATTGTATTTATTTACCGCCACGGGCACGAAACTCCCGATTACCACACCTTTAAAGGTGTTCCCGATTTTGTGCATAACGCATCGGGCATCATCAACGGCATATTTACTTTAAGGGGCAGGGCCATAATACAGGCCGGCATTATTTTACTGATTGCCACGCCTGTTATCCGCGTGGTGTTTTCGGCCGTTGGTTTCATTCTGGAGAAGGATTATCTATACGTAGGCATCACCCTTATCGTGTTGCTTATTATCTTCATCAGCATGTTTAGCGGGCACGCGGGCTGATATTTTTTTAAAACCAATTTTCATCTGCCTTGCTATACTGATATGCGCAGGCAGCCCGTACAATCATCGGCCCTAGAGAGCATCGGCTACGATGCTCAAACCCACACCCTCGAACTGGAGTTTAAGGAACATAGCGGCGTGTGGCAATATTTCGATTTCAAGCCGTCTGCATATAAAAGGTTCTTAAGCAGCGAATCGTTAGGCAACTTTTTCGTCACCAAAATTAAAGGGAAGTATAAGGAACAAAAGGTAGGTTAAACAGAGCGTGCAAATCTCAGTGGCAATTTTACCACAAAGCACGCAAAGGAAAAACCGCAAAGGAAACAAAGCCATTGTTTAACAGTGGTGCAAAGCTCTGTTCCCCTCTGTGCCTTCTCCGCGCACTCTGTGGTTAAAAAATCATCACAAACAAAACTTCGAACTTCAGCATTCGAAATTCATCATTCGATATTCTTCCTGTTTTAATTTGCCCCCTTCCGCATCCTGTCCTGCTCCAGCTCGGTACCGGTCTGGTGTTTGGTAGCAGCCTTCACGGTTGATTTGCCGAACCGGTAAGTAAAGGCCAGGCGTGCTATACGGGTTTCGGGTTTGCCGTTAATGCGCAAGTCGATGTTCTGGTAAAGGGTGTAGGCCCTGTCGCGGTTGGTGTTGAATATATCGGCCACGTTCAGGCTAAGCTTGCCGCGCTTGCCGAATATTGGGGTGCTCATGCCGGCGTTAACGTAATAATTGGGGCTAAAGCGGCGTATGCCGTATTGGTTAGCGGTTTCGTAGTAGCCGGTTATCTCCAGCGCCAGGCTTTTGCTCAGGCTGATGTTTTGGGTTGTATTGAAGATAATGTCGGCTGCGCCCTTATCCAGGTTGCCGTTTTCGGGGTACGTGGTGTAATGGTAGTAGCCTGCATTTACATCGATTTCGCCCGTCCACCATCTAGTAAGTGTATAGGGCGATATAATTTGAACACCAATGTCCTTCACATCGCCCAGGTTGCGCGTAGTGGTAAGGTTAACCTTGGTGGCATCGTTTTGGCTGTAGAACGAGAAGTTGGCGTCCGTGGTTTTACCCGCATACAAAGCGATAGAGAGGCTTTGGTTGTAGGTATAGGTAAAGGTGATGGTGTTGCTGTACTCCGGCTTCAGGTAGGGGTTGCCACTCTGAAAATCGTAAGGGTCTACATAATACAAAAAGGGGTTAAGGCTCTCATAATCGGGCCTTAAAATACCGCGCATATAGGTGAGAGCGTAATCGTGCTTGTCGCTTTGCGCGTAGTGCAGCAACAGGTTGGGGAACAGCTTAAAGTAATTAAAAATGTTTAAAGCAGCGGTGGCGGATGCAACCCCCACAGATTGCCCTTTTGAATGGGTGTTTTCGCCGCGTAGCCCTGCCACCATATCAAACTTGCCGAAGGCGGCGGTGTAGTTTAAGTATGCCGCATGTACATCCTCGTTATACACAAATTTATTGCTGAACAATGGGTCGATAGTATATGCGCCGTTTACCAGCGGGCCAAATATCAGCGTATTATCGCTTTTGGTATGGCTGAATTTAAAGCCAACCTCCAGTTTGGATGTTTTATTGAGCGGATTAGCATAATCCAGCATCCCCGTCCAGTTGCGGCGCTGCGATGGCGAAAGATTCTGTAATGACTGGGGCTGGCGGTAGGCTGAGCCTGCTGCATTAAAAAAAGTGTTGTTGATGTACTCGGCCGAGTGCCTGGTATAGGGCAGGTATGTTAGGCTGGCAGCTATGGTGCGCCCGGCATCATCAAGCTTGCCGCTGTAGTTTATGTTGTAGTTGATGTTGCGCAGGTCGCGGTCGACACGGCTGTTCACCAAAATCACCGAATCGAGGTGCCCCTGGTTGGCAATTTTGAGGCTGTTGTTCTTGTTGAAATCATTATCGGTTACAAATCCGTAAACCTGTACGCCGAGGGTTTGGTTGGGCGATAACGTAAAATCGGCCCCGAGGCGGTAATTGTGGCTGTACACTTTTTGCTCGCCGTAATAATTTAAATCGTAGCTGCTTAACGCGCCGCCATCATTTACGTTACGGTTGCTGGTAAAGCCGCGGTAGGTTTTGTTGGCGTTGATATTATACAGGCCGAACACATTTACATACTTGCTGCGGCTGTTGAAGGTAAAGCCGGCTATGCCTTTATAAAACTTGCCGTAACCGGCAGTTAAGTTGATGGTGCCGTTGGTGCCAATGTTCTTGCCCTTCTTCATCACAATATTGATAACCCCGCCTGCCGAGGCATCATATTTGGCCGAGCCGCCGGTAATGAGTTCAATACGGTCTACATTGCTGCCCTGGGTGCTGCGTAGGAGTGCAGCCAGGTCGGCCCCGGTGAGATTGGTAGGCCTGCCGTCGATCAGTATCAAAGCTTTTTGCCTGCCGCTGATGCTGATATTATCGGCATCGCCAACCCTTACACCAGGCGTTTGGGCCAAAATATCCAATACGTTCTTGCCATCGGCAGTAATACTGGCTGCAGGGTTTACGATGGTTTTGCCCGGGCGAACCTCTACGAAAGCTTTTTTACCAACGATGGCTACTTCCTTAAGCTGGGTATCGGCAAGCTGCAGGTGTATGGACTGTGCGGTAAACTGCTGCCCGGCAGCTATCTGGAATGCTGGCGAGTAAGCTTTAAGGTATCCCAGGCGGAAAGCTGCCACGATATAGCTGCCCGCAGGTACGTTGCGGAAAGTATATGCACCGGCATTATCTACCAGGGCCGACATCACAATCGATGAATCGGCCTGACGGAGCAATATGGCGGTAGCGGCTTCGGCAGCCGTATTATTCTGTAGATATATATTACCCTTGAGTACTGCCGGAGTGGTTTGGGCGCTGCAAAAACCAAAAAAGCCCGCTATGAATACTAGCAGTAAACATCCTGTTTTAAAACTCATTAACAATTGGTAGATTTTTATTCGATATTGTGCGTTTAGGACGAGCCAAATTTAATAAAATATTAATTCGATGTATTGTTAATATGCATTTTACGCACGATAATAATTATGGCTGTCTGTAGTTATAGGATATAGCAAATCAAAAGCTTTTAAAATTTAGTAAATTCGCCACCATTATCCCTCATTATAATAGGTTAAACCCCGAATGAAAAGAATATCCAGTATTGCTATCGCCTTATTTTTTGCAGTAAACGCCATGGCACAAACCGTACCGGCTAATTTTGCACCGGTACTCGCTAAGTTTAAGCAGTTCTACAACGCATCGCAGCCCGATAGCATCTACGCCATGTTTGCGCCCGAAATGAAAACGGCTATGCCGCTTGATAAATGGAACGCAACCACCATACAACTAAAAACCCAATTGGGTAATTTGATTAAAGCTGATGTAGACCGCTACGTTGCGCCAACTGCTATTTACAAGGCCACTTTCGCCAACGCGGTGTTCTTTTTGAACCTATCGCTCAACAACCAGAATAAACTGGTAGGCGTATTTTTTACCCCTTACCAGGAACCGGCCAGAACCATACAAATGGATGCCTCTATTACCGAGGAGCCCGTGCTGTTCAAGATGTTCACAGGCACTATACCCGGTACGCTAAGCATACCCAAGGATGCCAAAGGCAAGGTGCCGGTGGTGCTTATCATCCCCGGATCCGGCCCTACCGACCGCGATGGGAACAGCCCAAAACTCGGCCTCAATGGCAATACCTATAAAATGCTGGCCAACGAACTCGGCAAAAAAGGCATAGCCGTACTGCGGTACGATAAACGCCTGGTGGGGCAGAGCGTAACCTCCACCAAAGAAAAAGAACTACGCTTTACTGATTATGTAGACGATGCCGTGGGCCTGATTAACATGCTGAACGAAGACCCGCGTTTCTCTAAAGTTATCGTGCTGGGGCATAGCGAAGGCTCACTGGTTGGTTTGCTCTCGCTGCGCGATCAGCCCGTTAAAGCCTTTATATCGGTTGCCGGCGCAGGCCGCTCTGCCGAAAAGGTTGTATTGGAACAGGTGGAGAAAGAGCAGCCCAAGTTTTTGGTAGATCAGTATAAAACCATGGTAGATAGCTTGCGCAAGGGCAAAACTACCGACTATATGGACCCGCAGTTGTACTACATAGCCCGGCCAAGCATACAGCCGTACCTCATGTCGTGGTATAGGTACGACCCTTACAATATTATGAAGAGGGTAAAAATACCCACGTTGATACTACAAGGCACAACCGATATACAGGTACCTGTAGACGATGCAGATAAACTTAAGAAAGCCAACTCTGATGCCAAACTTGTAATCATTACCGGCATGAACCATATACTGAAAGAAGCCCCCGCCGACCGGCAACAGAATAAAGCCACCTACAGCAACCCCGTCCTCCCGCTTAAGCCCGAACTGGTTACGGCCATAGTAGAGTTTGTGAGTGGGTTGAAATAGGACCGTTGATTTTAATGATTAAAGGATTACGTTGATTTGAGTTTCAAAATCGTCAGCGGAATCAACGTAATCATTTAAATCAGCGGTCCCAGATTCCCAGTAACCTCCTTAACAAAACAATCTCTGCGGTGTGGTAGGCGTTATGATCTGCTATTTGCAAGGCTTCGCGCAGGATGTTTTGGCCGGTGCCGTGGGGTATGGGTTTGTAGAGGTCTTCGCTTTTCAATAAATTCAGGAATGCCGAGCGGTCGGTATTGATTTGTTCTATGGTCTTATCCCAGGCGGCATCGTCTTTGGGTTCGGCATCTTTGGGCCAGTAATCATCGGGCCAGTTTGGCGATTGGTGGTTGCCATCTTTGCTAAACTCCAGCATATCCCATTGCGCAATGCGTATATGTTCGGCAAGCTGCCATATGCTGTAAGGCAGGCCATGCGGTTTCTTTCCCCTGAATTCGGCGGAGATATCCTTCAGGGCCTCGGCTAACGTAGCATGGGCACCGCCGCCCTCAAGCAGTTTTATGAGTTCGGCAATTAATAGCTCATGTTCTTCGTTCATAAAAGAAGTGTTTCCCTTTGCAACAAAATAGCCGCAAATTTGATTTATGTGCGCCAAATTATCTAAGTTTATCAACCAAAGCAAACCTGGTAAAACAGTGATAAAAAAACTACTACTACTCGCCCTGTACGTGGCCGCATTCTCGGCCTGTAAAAAAGACGGGCAATCTATGGAGCCATTGTCGGCTAAAGATGATGCCGCTTTCCAAAAATATGAAGAGCGTTTCCTCGACGATTATTGGAAAGAGAACCCCCAGGCTGCCACCGCTGCGGGCTACCATAAATACGACAGCCTGCTTACGATACCGAGCGACGATAGCCGCAAAAAAGCCATCAAATTCTCTAAAGTACAGCTGGATTCGTTGAGCAGGTTCGAGGTGGGTACGCTGTCTGATGCCAACAAAATCGACCACCGCATGATGCAGAACGAAATGGAAGGTATGCAGTGGAAGCTGGAGCAATTGCGCGAGTACCAGTGGAACCCGGCATCGTACAACGTTATCAGCAGCTTTGCGGTTATGCTTACCGAGAACTACGCGCCGTTGGAAAAACGCCTGCGCAGCTTTTACCAGCGCATGGCCTTTGTGCCCGCCTATTATAAGGAAGCCCAAAAACAGTTAAAGAATCCGGTACAGGAACTTACCGACCTGGCCATTGACCAAAACCTGAACGGCCTTAGCGTGATAGATAAGGATTTTGCCGACTCGCTGAAGAAAACAAGGATACCCGATGCCGAGCAGCGACAGATGTTAGACAGGGCTCGCATCGCCACAGATGCCATTAAAGCCTACGCCGCCTTTTTAAAGGCCATGAAGAACGATAAGCCGCGCAGCTTCCGCCTGGGCAAGGAGTATTACGAAAACAAATTCAAATACGATATACAGGCCGAAGGCACCGCCCAGCAAACCTACAACGCGGCAATGGAGCGCAAAAAAGCCCTGCACCGCGAGATGACCAAAATAAGCAAGACGCTTTGGCCAAAATACTTCGGCACGAAACCCATGCCTGCCGATTCGTTGGATATGATAGCGCAGATGATAGACACCCTATCGGCCAAACACGTTGCGCCCGATGATTTTCAAACGGCTATTCAGCAGCAATTGCCTAAACTTACCGCCTTCATCAAAGCCAAGGACCTGCTCACGCTGGACCCAACCAAACCTTTGGTGGTACGTAAGGAGCCGGGCTATATGGCCGGGGTTGCAGGCGCATCCGTTACTTCGCCGGGGCCTTATGATAAAACGGGCAATACCTATTATAACGTTGGCAGCCTTGCCGGTTGGGCGCCTGCCCGCGCCGAAAGTTACCTGCGCGAGTACAACGACTATATTTTGCAGATATTAAATATACATGAAGCTATCCCGGGGCATTATACGCAGCAGGTGTACGCCAATCAATCGCCAAGCATGGTTAAATCGGTATTTGGTAACGGTGCAATGATAGAAGGCTGGGCGGTTTATACCGAACAAATGATGCTGGATGCCGGATATGGTGATAGCGCGCCCGAGATGCGCCTGATGTGGTATAAATGGAACCTGCGCTCGGTTTGCAACGCTATATTAGATTACAGTGTTCACGCAAGCAACATGACTAAAGAGCAAGCCATCAAAATGCTCACCCACGAAGCCTTCCAACAGCAGGCCGAGGCTGATGGCAAATGGAAACGCGTTAGTGTGAGCAGTGTACAGCTCACCAGCTATTACACCGGTTACAAAGAAATCACCGAACTGCAGCAAGCCTGGAAAAAGAAACAAGGCGATAAGTACCGCCTAAAAGAGTTCAACGAGAAATTCCTAAGCTACGGCAGCGCGCCTATCAAACTCATAAAAGAGGCCATGTTTGCTGTACCTAAGATTGATACGCAGCCGGGGACAGGGGGATAACGGATGTGCAGATTTCAAATTTCAGATGTGCAGATGGAACTCGGAACTTCGGAAGCGGATTATCCTGATTGCTTAGAGTGGCCCCATGGGGGCCAAATGTCGGTAGCGGGGTAAATTAAAACGATATTTGTGCCGTAGGTACAAAACCTCGCCGTGTGGCATAACTGCGAATAATTAAATTTCCCAAATATGAGCGATATCGATAAGAGCGATGCAGCCCATTGGATATGGGGCTTCATCTACTACAACCCCGATGACCCGAAATTTTTTGTGCCGAAACGCTTCGGGTTGGGTTATACCTTCAATTTTGCCGATAGACGAACTTGGATACTATTAGGTGCTATTATTGCTATCGCAGTTGTGGTAAAGGTGATGAGCCACAAGGCAGCTAAGGGGTAGTCAATTTATTATTAGTAAGTCTGAAAATCCGGGCTTGCTATTCAAGAACTCCCTCTTCTCCAAAGGAGTCCTCCTGGACAGGGGGCTGGGTGGCTTTCGCGGTTAGCCTCGCCACAAACATCGTATCAGCTTTGCGTTCGTAACCTTTAAGTACCTGCATTTCTTCCAGCTTCAGGCCAAGTTGTTTTACCATAAAATCTACGGCATCTTCGTTTTCGGCTTTAAAAGCCGAGCAAGTGATATAGATAATGGGCTTTCCGGGTTTCAGGTGCTTCGCTACGTTGGGGATGATGCTTTGCTGCAGGCGTTTAAAAAAGTCGGCTTTGTGTATTTCAAACTGGCTTATCATCTCGGGTGTACGGCCCCAGGTGCCGCTGCCGCTGCAGGGCGCATCTAAAATAATCCCGTCGAATTCGTATTGGTATAAAAGCTGCTCGTTATTCTCGGTAAGATCCAACAGTTTCTTTTGATACTTGCGCAGGCCCGCCAGTTGGAAACGCTCATCCAGGTTGGCCAGGATAGATTCGCGGATGTCTGATACCACCAGTTTTATATCGGGCTGCAGGCTATGCAGCAGTAAGGATTTCCCGCCCGATGCGGCGCAGGCATCCCACCAACTATCCCATTTCTGGGGCCTGAAGTAATTGGCCGTTTGCTGCGAGGAGTAATCCTGCACCTCGTACCAATGCTGTTTCTGGAAGATGGTTTCCAGTCGGGTGCCGTTGGGCAAACTCAGGCAATTGTTCCCCTCGTCCTTGAATATTACTCCAGCCCTTACCAGTTCGGCTTTAACCGCCGCCTCCATCCCTTTGGCCATGCGGATATACAGGTCGGGCTGCACAAAGAATGATTTCAGGAATGCATCTTTATCGATACCCGTCGATAGCTGCGCGCTCCAGGGGAACACATCTTCCAGCTTAAAATCGGGATGGGCAGTTTTTACGATGTTGATTTTTTCGTCGATACCGAAACCCACGCACACCGCCCACTCGGGCTTAAAATGCTGCAAAAAAGAATTGGTTTGCGTATTGCAGAGGAACTCGGCAACCATCAACCTATCCTCGGTAGGGGCATTGTACAGTGCTTTGCCCAAGCGGAAGTAATTATAAATCAGGCGGCCCGCCACCTTGCGGTCCGTGGAGCCCATTTGCTTGTTTTGCCGGTAAAAGCCTGGTAGGAACTTGCCTAAAGGAGTATCTGCCGGATAATCGCCCAGGATGCGTTGAAAAGTCTTAAGCTGGTTTATGGCTTTCATTGCACGGGTTTAAGTTCAAAATCCTGGTAACGCAGGATATCTACATGCGTGTTTACCCAGCCCTGCCCGGGTTTCTTTTCAAAATGGAAGCTGTTATGCAGCCCCGTAAAATCATTCTGCTCCACACGGCGGTAACTATCATCTTCGCGCGCCAGCAGCTGCGCGAAGTAAAGCCCCTCGTCGAAACCTTTTATGGCGAAATCGGTCGGGTCGGTATGGTATGCCTTGCGGTACATGCGTATAAACGCATTTACATCGGGCGACTTATAATCTATCTTATCGGTACTGGTGATATGCGTCTTCAACCGTTGCAGCAGGTTAGCCTTCAGAAAGGCGAATTTCTCCCAATTAGGATGGCCAAAGAGCGTAACCGGGAATTTCTTTGATAAAGTATCTAAGGATTTCAGCGTCACCATTAAAAATGCCTGCTGCGTAGAGGAGACTAAAAAAACGTTCTCCACCTTATTGTTCAATTGTGCCACCAGCGGGGTAAGGTTGCCCCGCACCACGGTGAACGGCACTACCTGTATCTTGCGCTTGCTTAAGCTATCGATGGTGCGTTTAAAGGGGCCGTTGTAAAGCTTTTCATCGCTGAAGCCCGAGTTGAGGATGAACACTTTCTTGGGCCTCAGCTTGTTGACGATATAGGTAGCTGCGCCTTTGGCATGGTACTCCAGCGGCGGTGTCATGGTAACGATGTTCTGGTTATTGAACAGGGTAGGCGAGGCAGGCGACAGCGGCGACACGATAGGCTTACGCGAATAATTGAACATCGACGCAAAAAGCCGTATATCCTCAGGGAAGATAGGACCTACGATAAGGTCGCCATTTTTTATCTGCGGATTTTGTGCCAGGCTGTGTATAGCGGCATCGTCTTTACTATCAAAAACCTGTAGCTTAAAGTTGGCTCCCAGGCCGGCAACAGAATCCAGCGCTAGCTTAAAGCCCTGGTAATACTCTGCCGACATGTTAGCCTTGCTTAAATCTCCCGCGCTGTAGCTTTGGCCCGGCGCAAGCTTATCAAGCCCCAAAGGCAAAATAAGCGATACCACCGAGAATTTAGGCTCTGGCGGCTTAATAGGCGGTGGTATCGGCTTTTCGGGCTTTACTACGGGTGCTGTTGGTACGGGTTTGGCAGCAACAGGTACAGTACGCACTTTAGGCGAGCATGCGCCCACCACCAATGCTAATACAAGTATGAACCACTTATTCCCACTCAATGGTAGCAGGCGGTTTCGAACTGATGTCATATACTACCCGGTTAATTCCTTTTACGTTGTTGATGATCTCGTTAGAGATTTTGGCCAGCAGGTTATACGGCAGGTGGCACCAATCGGCCGTCATCCCGTCTAACGATTCTACCGCGCGGAGGCAAATTACGTTCTCGTAAGTGCGCTCATCGCCCATAACACCTACCGATTGTACCGGTAAATAAATAGCGCCTGCCTGCCAAACCTTATCGTAAACACCGGCACTGCGTAAATTGTTGATATAAATCGCATCGGCCTGTTGTAAAATATCAACTTTCTCGGGTGTGATGTCGCCTAATATCCTGATAGCCAGTCCCGGACCCGGGAAAGGATGGCGCCCAAGAATATTCGGGTCGATGCCTAAAGCGGCACCTACGCGGCGTACTTCGTCTTTAAACAGGGTGTTCAAAGGCTCAACAACCTTCAGTTTCATAAAATCGGGCAAGCCGCCAACGTTATGGTGCGATTTGATGGTAGCCGATGGCCCCTTCACCGAAACCGATTCGATAACATCCGGGTAAATAGTACCCTGGCCCAGCCAGCTTACACCTTGCACCTCGTGCGCGGCATCATCAAACACTTCGATGAATACGCGGCCAATGGCCTTACGTTTCTTCTCCGGGTCGGTAAGGCCGGCCAGCGCATCGTAAAAACGTTGCTTGGCATCTATGCCTTTTATGTTGAGGCCCATGTGCTGGTACGAATCCAATACGGATTGGTACTCGTCCTTACGCAGCAGGCCGTTATCTACAAATATACAATGCAGGTTTGCGCCGATGGCCTGGTGCAGCAATACCGCAGCAACCGAGGAATCTACGCCGCCTGATAAGCCTAATACTACTTTATCATTGCCAAGCTTCGCTTTCAGTTCGGCAATGGTGGTTTCGATGAACGAATCGGGTGTCCAGTCCTGGGCGCATCCGCAAATGTCGACCAGGAAGTTCTGCAGCAATTGCTTGCCATCTGTGCTATGCGTAACCTCAGGGTGGAACTGGATGCCATAAGTTTGGGTACCGGTTACCTGGTAAGCGGCAACCTTTACGCTATCGGTACTGGCAATAATCTCAAAATCGCTGCCGATGGTAGCAATGGTATCCGCGTGCGACATCCACACCTGCGAATCCTTCGGCACATCTTTAAACAGAGGGTTGCCTTGTTTGATGTAATCCAAATTGGCACGACCATATTCCCTTGTGCTGGAGGCTAAAACCTCGCCGCCATGGAAATGGGCAATATATTGTGCACCGTAGCAAACGCCCAAAATTGGCAGGGTAGTATGGTGTTTAATGAAATCGAAATGAGGCGCATCTTCCTGGCGCACGGAGTACGGACTGCCCGAAAGGATGATACCTTTTACATTTTCGTCTATTTCAGGAACTTTGTTGAATGGGTGGATCTCGCAGTAGATGTTGAGTTCCCTGACACGGCGCGCGATAAGCTGGGTAAACTGCGAACCGAAGTCAAGAATGAGGATTTTTTCTTGCATGGGCAAAGATAGGGAATTGATTTGAGATGTGAGAAACGAGATTTGAGAAATGAGAGGATTTCGGATGTTCGATTTCGGATTTTTTATTGACTACTGATTTCTTTTTGAGGGTCAGTAGATAAGCTTCGGGCGAAAGCGGGTAGAACGCGGTGGGCAGTGAGCGGGAAAAGGCATAGGGAATTTTTGCTGAAGCGTGGGACAAGAGCGGCGAAGCAAGGAGCAAATTTTCCCAGCCTGTGAGTTCTGCCCGATTTGCAGGGTAAAGGCTGGTGCGGCAAAGAAGCCTTTCTGCTGAAAGCACTTTTGCTACTTTTGGTGCAGCAAAAGTAGTAGCCCCTGCGGCAATGAGCAGCCGATGACTTTATTGAGATTAGATGCTTATAATGGAATTTGTGGCGTGAGAATTTGTGGCGATGCCTCCGGCCCGGGCTTTCCGTTCCAACTCCTCATTCCGCGCCGCTGATAGAAGCGACGCTGCATTCCGGGGTTTCCACTGCAATCCCTATCGCTTGCAGGCTGGTGGGTTGGTTGCCGCGGGACACAGCAACCAGGGTGTGTGTAGGTTTAATTACGAAATTGGCACTTATTATCCCGGCGTTCCTCAAAAATGTAGCGGCAGACTGTTCAGATTCGTTTGCTTTGCTGGTTGCAAGCTGAATCGCGATAATTTGTTCTTCGATACGCTTAGTTGTCATAAAAACTCCTATTTCAAATATAAAATCATCATCAATGTGAGGAACGGTTTTCCAGCATTAAAAGTCACCGATGTTTCTTTCCCACTCCTCTCTCATCTTCTTTTGAATTACTAATGCGTCTTCAAGGAGGGGCATAATCCCATTATATTTTTTTGCGTCAAAGCCGCCCTTAGGTCTACCTTCAGAAATGACTTTCTTTGTTTTCTCTATATCAGCTTCCTCTATATGATTTTTTGGTAATAATGCCATCGACCTGGTTTTTGTTAGTCAAATTTAACAAAAGCTACCTTAAAATTATGTGCTTTTATTTTCGTGTAAATTGTCGAAAATGAAAATCGGCGACCTCAATCCTCGTATCTCGCCAAGCCCGCTACATCGACTATCCAAACAACGTGGTCGTTCTCCACGGCGATATCCAAGATGGCATCAAATGGACCGGAGTTGAATTTCTTAATCGTCCATTTATCACCGTCGATTTTCACCGCACCGTTGTTGGTTGCCATCCATACTGCCCCGCCGGGTGTAAACCTGATCGTGCGTACCATATGATCGGGCATTTTAGAATTTTGGCGGTTATAGTGTTTCCACTTATTGTCTTTCAGGAGAGAGAATCCGCCATCGCCAAAACCACCACCATAACCAATATAAAGTGAGCCATCGGGCGCGTATTTAACCGCGCGGACGGTTCCTAAACGCAGTTCGGAATTGTTTTCATCCAATTTTTGCCAGGTGCGGCCATCGTATAGTAGCAGGTTCCCGGTGGTTCCCACGGCAATCCGGTCGCCCTGCACGTCCAAAGAAATAATGCCACCGCCATCCAAGGAATCGATTGGTTTAAGTGTTTGTTTCCATCCTTTTCCATTATATACAATCAAGCCGTGTAAGATGCCCATGTAGATATTCCCCTTATTATCCTCGGCCATTTTGTAAACGCCATGTTTTAACAATGGCTCATCCGTTTCAGTAAAAACCTTCCAGTTGCTGCCATCATAACGTCCCAGCATGTTTTGTTTGTCGGAAAAAGGTATCCACAGGTTGCCTTTGCTATCCTTGAAAAACTCACCGAATTTGCCCTGGATAACGGCGCTGGTGTAGGGCGTAAACGCATGGCCATCATAAGTAAACAGGCCCCTTGCCCCGGCAGATACCCATTTTACGCCCTTGTTATCTATCCCTACGCTGCTGATGGTGCCGGCAGGCAGCGCGGAGTTTTGGCCATCAAAAAATTGTACGGTTTGAGCTGCCGCCAACTGCGCAAAATGCAGTATGACAACCGTGGCGATAAGGGTAAAGGCTTTTTTAAACATCCAATAAACTTAATTAAATATGAGCCATATTTCTCATCAATTTCGCAAATAATATCCACTTAACTATCTTAGCCTTCAAAGCTCCTCTTTAAGAGGCTTTAGGTATGAGATTAGCAAATTCCAACGATGTCCCCGCTTTGCAGCAACTGATAACCCTCTCCGTACGTGGGCTGAGCAAAGGCTATTATACCGATGCGCAGATAGAAAGCGCCATTAAACATATTTTTGGGGTGGATAGTCAGCTGCTGGTAGACGGCACGTATTATCTTACCGAAGCCGGTGGCGTGATAACCGGCTGCGGCGGCTGGAGCAAACGCAACACCCTCTACGGCGGCGACCAGCACAAAGCCATAGAAGACCCCTTGCTCGACCCTTTGAAGGATGCCGCCCGCATCCGTGCATTCTTCGTGCACCCCGATTATGCCCGACAGGGGATAGGCCGCCAACTGATAAATACCTGCGAAGCTGCCGCGCAAGCAAATGGTTTCACCACCGTGGAATTGGGCGCAACCCTGCCCGGCGTGCCATTGTACGAGGCCCTCGGCTATACTGCTGTTGAGCGCATTGATGCACCCTTGCCTGATGGCGAGGTGTTGGGGATTGTGAGGATGAGGAAGGAGTTGGTGTGAGGGATGTTGAAATTACTCAAAATGAGCCCTGTTACTTTTTACAAACGCTATATTTAAGGCATTCAAATCATCTTCGTATTTAAAAAAGCGCTGATCTAGTTCTTCCCATTTTTCGGCATTTGCATCGCTTATTTGCCCCATAATTTCATCCCGTGCATCACGCTCAATCGGTACCTGTTTATTAGGAAACGGCTCGATTGCCTCCTGTAAAATGTCTGCGGTTTTCCGTGCCTCAATAAGCGTTAAAGTTTCGATAGTTTCGTTAGCATACATTCCACTCGAATTCCGAAAATACTGGTCTAATCCTCCATTGTTTACCTCCCTTTCCAGCTCCTGGTTGAAATAAAATGCCATTTGAGGGTATGTTAAAGCCTCCAGATTATCGCCCCACTCGCATAGCGCACAGATGTAATTATCTAATTCGATGATGCTACTATTTAAATCGGAGGAGTTAAGTAGTAGATCGAGATTGGGTTTCAATGGCTTAGAACTCATTAATTTTGATTTTAAAAGGTAAGCTTTGACAACTCATAGGAGTTGTCAAAGCTGAATAGCACTTCCATCATTGCCGTTGACTTAAGTCAACAGCAATGATGGTGTTATAGGCCGTATGATGTTTTACTGGTTTAATCACCCATCCCCACCGGTACCGAATGCAGGGCAACCCTGTTCCCTTCGCTATCGATAAACACGGCCATAAAGCCATACTCTGGCGATATTTCTGTTTTGGGTACGATGATTTTGCCGCCTGCTGCTTCTATCTTGTCTAGTGTGATTTGCACATCGGGGTTGGCGTTGAGGTAAACTACCGGGCCGCTCTCTGCCGATGGCTTGTAAAAATCGCCGCTTTTGCAAATGGCGCCGCCGACATTCTCCATGGGGTTTTCGATCGGGAACATCCGCATCTCGAAGCCCGGCATCTCCATCGGTATCATCTCGATATCGAAGATGGCTTCGTAAAATTTTTGGGCGCGGTTGATATCCTCTGCAGGTATCTCGAACCAGCTAATGGCGTTTTTGAATATCATGGTTTGTTTAGTTTTGGTGGAATAAATGTAACGGATAATTCCTGCATAAACCAATAACTAAGCAATATGATTTGCCAACAATCGTGCAGATTTGTCGACTTTTAAAAATAACGGATGACAAATCTAGTTGCCACCTAAAAACTCAAGCCAATCCGTATTGCGTTATCCACCTTGCCACCCTGGTTAAAGGCCATGCCGTACATCAGCCTGATGCCGGTGTTAGTTTGCAGGCCGAAGCCCAGTTCCGTATAGTGCTTTAGGGTTGGGGTGTACAGGTAATTCACATCAATGATCTCTTGTAGTTTCAACTTGCGGATGAGCGGTATTTTATTGGTGATGAAGCCCGAGAAGTTGTGTTCCAGGTGCGCCTCCAGGTATTTGTCGCCAGTGCTGTAGCGGTAATAATCTAACAACAGGAAGTGGTTGATGCCCGAACTGTAAAACAGCACCTGGTTGCCCGAGAAGTGCTTGTAATCGGTATAAAACAAGCTGTTGGCGTTGAAGAATTTGCCTGCGCCTACGTAAAAGCTGGTTTTGCCGTAAAAGCCGAGGGGGATATCTGTTTTGGAGATGTCGGCCGATAATAGCGTATAATCTACATCGGAACCTAACACATCTTTGATACCCTTGGTGATGTTAAACCCGATGGTTGGGTATTTGGATGGCAGGTAACGGCGGCCGTTGGGGTAGGTTTCGTACTTGTTGCTGAAATCGTAACTGGTGTGCAGGCTCAGCTTGAACGATTGATTCTGCGGGAATAAGGGCGCTTCAACCGTTGGGCTTAGCGGGTTGTTAGAGGTAAACTCATTTCCTTTGGGGTGGAACAGGCTATAGCTTGCCGTATTGGGCAGCCATTTCCGGTCTGCCCATTCTACCGTGCCACTGGCCATCCAGCCGCCGCTGATGCGGGTAGAAAGGCTTACCGAAGCAAACTTCTTTTGATAAAGTTTCTCAAAGTTTTCGCGGTTGAGCAAGGTGTAGGCTGTGTTCATGAAACGGGTGATAGGCTCGCGGTTGTTCATATCCACTACATCGGCGCCTCCGGCTACGTTCAGTGTAAAAGGCCCTGCAGGCAGGGTTATGCCGCCGCTGCCGTAAAACAGCTTGTTGCCGAAACCATACCCTGCCCTGCCATAAACTGAAAAGTATTTGTTGTTTACGCTATCGATCTGTTTGCTGAACGACCCGCCGTAATCCAGCGCGAAACCCTGTACGGTATTATAAAATACCGAGCCTAATACCGAATTGAGGTTGTAGTACTCGTGCTGATACCGGTTGCGGTGCTGGTAGCCGCTCAGCAATAGCTTATCCAGGCTTACCTTGTTGTTCTCGCGGTCCAACGAATCCAGGTAGGGTTTCGATTCGCGCTTGGCGGCTAAAACGGCTTTGCGTGTGTAATCTACCTTCTCTTCGTTGGTGAGCGGTATGGGGCGTTGCTGGTCCCAAAAGACCGAATCCTTTTTGTTTACGCCTTTGGTAATACGCAATACCTCGGCAAACTGCTTCCTGTCCAGCTTGGGGTCGATATCGTAATCTTTGTATATCGATATAAAATACCCGCCGATGCGGAAGCCGAACAAGCCGCCCGTAAACTCGAATTTGATAGAAGCCGGCATCCAAACGTTGCTGGTTACCGGTACGAATTGCTGGTTTACCGTAAGCGTATCTACGAAGTTGATATTGGATTTTTTGGTGATGGAGAGGCCGAGGCTCTGCAAGCGCCAGCTATCTTCCAGTATGTAAATGTACCCGCTGAAGCAAGGGTCGTGCTCGCGGCGTGGGGTGACCTTTATTTTGTTGATGGTTTCGCCGTTCTCTATCGAGATGCCCATCCACTGGTATTTGTAGTAAAACAGTGCATTATCGGCAATGGGCGATACCAGCGGGCGGTTGCTTAGACCTTCCCACACCTGAGTGTTTTCGTAGAAATTCACCCTAAGGTCCGATGCGCGGTTGTAACTGAACGCTTTATTGCTGCCCGATACCTTTGACGAGATCAATTCCTCGTGCACATTATCCGGCCGCATAAAGCTGAGTTTAGATTGCGACTCAGACAGGTAGATGATTCCCGTACGGTTGCTATCCAGCCCGGCCTCGCGGGTGGCTTTCTGCACATCGAACATCAGGAACTTTTTTGGGGCTGCCAGCAATTTCTGCAAGCCTTTAATATACACTTCGCAGGTATAAGCGTTTACGGCATTTAAGTAGCCCTTACGTTTTTTGATGGCCTTGCGGATGATAGCATAAGCCGGGTCCTCCGCGCCGGAGCGTATGGTAATCTCCTTTATCTGGTAGTCCTCGTTCTTTAGCTGAATGCTGATGCTCTGGTTGGCTTTTAAATCGAGCGTGCGGCTTTCCTGCCGGTAACCCATGGCCCTGAACTGCAGCTCGTAGGTGCCGGCTTTAAGATTGATGCTGTATTCGCCCTCGCTGTTTGCCGATGTGCCCTTGGTGGTGTTCTTAACGTAGACGGTTGCAAAGGGGATGGGCTTGCCGTCATCAGCGGTAATTTTGCCGCTGAGGGTGACATCCTGGGCGGATAATTTGAGCGTAAATAGTGTTATTAAAGCAAGGAGTAGGGTTTGTTTCATCAGGCGTGGGAATGTTTTGCTAAGATGTAGCTTATCTGTTAAACATTTTAGACACGCTTTGTTAATTATTGTTAAAGCAGAAGGGCATATTTAAGTTTTAAGTTAAATATGCCCTTTAATGTATTCTTTTCGCTACCGCGAGATTAGCGATAGCGTATCTCGTGGTTTGCACAGAGAAAGCTTCCAGCTTTCGTCAGCTGAAAGCTGACCTTGTGCCCGCCACGAGTTGGAAACTCGCGGCAGCCTGGGTTTGAAACCCATCGCTATAATTGCTAAAGTTTTTTACTTCAATATCCCCTCAATCTTTTCCAGTTCTTCTGCCGAAAATTCGATGTTATCCAATGCCTTCAATGAATCTGCAAGTTGCGCGGGTTTGCTGGCACCGATGAGTACCGATGTTACCCGGCTATCTTTTAGCAACCAGGCCAGTGCCATTTGGGCAAGGGTTTGGCCGCGTTGCAGGGCCAGCTCATTAAGTTGTTTTATTTTGGCTATCACGTCATCAGTTACCGAACTGGTTTGCAAAAAGCCGGTAGATTTTGCCGCGCGCGAATCTTCGGGGATGCCGTGCAGGTATTTATTGGTAAGCAGGCCCTGGGCCAATGGCGAGAAGGGGATGCAGCCCACGCCCTCGTTGCCCAACACATCCAGCAAACCCTCTTCTGCATCGCGAACGAACATGGAGTATTTGGGCTGATGGATAAGGCATGGCGTACCCAGCTGTTTCAGTATGGCTATCGCTTTAGCTGCCTCTTCGGCGTTGTAATTGGAGATACCAGCGTATAATGCTTTGCCTTGGCGAACGATCAGATCCAGTGCCGACATGGTTTCTTCCAGCGGGGTATCGGGATCCGGGCGGTGGTGGTAAAATATATCTACATAGTCAAGCCCCATGCGTTTCAGGCTTTGGTCCAGACTGCTTACGAGGTATTTTTTGGAGCCCCATTCGCCGTAAGGGCCTTCCCACATGTGGTACCCGGCTTTGGTGGAGATAATCATCTCGTCGCGGTAGCCGGCGAAATCTTCTTTCAATATCTTGCCGAAGTTGGTTTCGGCTGAGCCGGGGGGCGGCCCGTAATTGTTGGCCAAATCGAAATGGGTGATGCCGCTATCGAAAGCGAGGTGCAGTATCTGGCGGAAATTCTCCATCACATCTACGTGCCCGAAATTGTGCCAAAGGCCGAGAGAAATTGCGGGGAGTTTGATGCCACTGTTTCCGCAGCGGCGGTATTGCATTTTGTCGTAACGTTGCGGTGAGGGTTGGTACGTCATGGTATTTAGTTTATGCGGCTAAGGTAGGGGATTTGTCTGAATCAGAATTTACAGAATGAGAGAATTTTCAGAATGCAATACTTGTTCAGATGATAATCCATTATTGCCGTGAATTCTGTTAATTTTAAAATTCTGTAAACGGCGCAGCCTTCTTGAGTGCCGTTGAAAGCAATTAACCGAAAAATTCTGATTCAGACACCCTTACGGCATCGCCACAATACTATTCACCAACATCTGTTCTTTGGCCCAATCCCTTAACAGAGCCAGGAAGGGGAGCAGGTCGCTGCCGGTTTGGGTGAGTGTGTACTCTACGCGCGGAGGTACTTCTACATAAACCTTGCGAGTGATTAGCCCATCCTCTTCCAGTTCGCGCAGGGTTTGGGTGAGCATTTTTGGGGTAATGCCGGTTACCGTGCGGCGCAGTTCGCCGTAGCGTAAGGTGCCCGCCCGCAGCCGCCATAAAATCCGGCCCTTATATTTCCCGCCTATACGCTGAAAAGCATAATCGATGCCGCATTTAGGGGGCTTGTTCCTGCTTTTTTCTTCCATATTCAAAATTATTTGCCTGATATACAGATGCGTTCCTTTTTGGTGCGCAGGCTACTTTTTTGTACCTACTTGCGGCTGCCTGTACGCAAATATAACTTTGGTATATGAAAACACCGCTAATCTTAGCGTTTTTGCTGGGCAGTAGCCTGGCATTCGCGCAGAAAAAGGATACGAAACCAACATCCGTTATAAACCTTGTTGGCACGTACCGACTTAAGATGGTTGATAACATCATGGCCGATAGCAGCCGCGTGCATCTGTATGGCGATAACCCCAAAGGTATTTTGATGATGGATGCCGCCGGCAACTACGCCATGGAAATATACAGCGGCGAGGGCCGACCGCCATTTGCGGCCAATGATAAAGGCAAGGGCACCGATGAAGAGTACCGGGCCGCCGTGCGGGGCAGCAATGTTCATTTTGGCAAGTACAGCATCGACCCGGCAACGCAAACCATCGTTTATAGTATTATCGCAGCAAGTTATCCCAACTGGGAAAACACGCAGCGTAAAAGCCGCTTTACGTTTGATGGGAAATTGCTGAAATACATCGTAGCCGTGCCTACAACGGGTAATGCAGTAAGGGGAGAAGTGATTTGGGAGAGGATGTGAGGTTACAATAATCCTCTTTTTACTCCATCGTCATTGCGAGGAACGAAGCAATCTCTACGTTGGACAAGCGGATTTGCAAAGCGGCTCTGCTTATTTGGAGATTGCTTCGTGCCTCGCAATGACACTTTGATAATAATCACACCGCTTCCGCCACCACAAAGGTACTCCCACCCACGAAAACGAGGTCGTTATCGTTTGCCGCGGATTGCGCGGCATTGAACGCATCTTTTACCGAGGGGTAAGCCTCGCCATGTAAACCCAGGCTTCCGGCTTTTTCCTTTAGGCTTTCGGCTTCAAGCCCCCGGGGGATATCGGGTTTGCAGAAGTAATAGATGGCTTGTTTGGGCAGCATGGCCAGCACCTTGCTGATGTCTTTATCGTTCACCATCCCTATCACGAAGCGTAATTTTTGGTAGCTCACCGCCGAGATATTCTTCAGTACCTCCTGTATGCCTTCGGGATTGTGACCGGTATCGCAAATGGTAAGCGGGGAGGTGCTCAGCACTTCCCAGCGGCCGTGCAGGCCGGTAAGGGCTTTTACCTGTTTTAGGGCTGTGGACAGATGTTCGTCGGTGATTGCAAAACCTTGTTCGCGCAGCTCCTCTACTGCAGATAGTACTGTTTTGAGATTTTTAAGCTGATAGAGGCCGGGCAAATCCAATTGCAGGGACAGTAGCGGCTCGTCCGAAAACGCGAAGGTAGGCAGTACTTGTTTTTGCACCTCTACGGATAACAGGTTAAGGCTTGTACTTTGCGATACGATATCCCAGTTTTCGGATGCGAATTCTATCGGGCTGCCCTCTTTTTTGGCCTTGTTCAAAAACACCTCCGATACCTCGGGCTGATGCTCGCCTATCACCACGGGTACGCCCGGTTTAATGATGCCCGCCTTTTCGCCGGCAATCAGTTCCAGCGTATCACCCAGCATATTCATATGGTCCCAGCCGATATTGGTAATTACCGAGAGCAGCGGGGTAATTACATTGGTAGAATCGAGCCGACCGCCGAGGCCAACCTCTACCACAACCACATCTACCTGCTCTTTGGCGAATATATCGAAAGCCAAAGCCACCGTCATCTCGAAGAACGATGGCTTTATCTCCTCAAAATCTTGGTGGTGCTTCGCCACGAAATCCACTACGGTTTGCTCGCTTATCATTTCGCCATTAATGCGTATGCGCTCGCGGAAATCTTTCAGGTGCGGCGATGTATAAAGTCCCGTTTTATAGCCTGCGGTTTGTAATATAGCCGCCAGCATGTGCGAGGTAGAACCCTTGCCGTTGGTGCCGCCAACGTGTACGCTCCTGAATTTATGCTGCGGGTTATCCAGCCGTTCGCATAGCGCCAAAGTGTTGGTCAAATCTGTTTTAAAGGCGGACGCACCAACCCTTGTAAACATGGGCAGTTGCGTGTAGAGATAATCGAGGGTTTGTTTGTAGTTCATGGGTAAAGTAGCAGTTGCAGTTGCAGTTGCGGTGGCAGTCGGTAGTTGTGGCAAGTTTTTTAGTTCTTAGGTTTTGGGAGGAATTTCTCAGGATTATTTGCCATGGCGTTCAGCATCCTTCCAATTTCTTCGTATTTAAGAAACAACAACTGATGGGTTTCCTTATCGATATATTCGCAATCCAATGCGAAATCCAACCAGATACTTGTCTCCGTGGCTTCGCCATCAGCATCCGTCATTTTTGATGTAAAGTGTTTAGGATAAATTCTCTTTCGATAGCCCTCTCCAATGTTGGCACAAACAGACCTTGACGAACGCCTGATCTGATCCGTTAGTGAGTAAGTTTCTTCTTTAGGGAATTTCTTGGATATGTGGTATATAGCTTTAGCCGCTTCGAAAGCGGACTGATAAACTTTGAGGTCTCTGAAGCTGCCTGTCATGATATAAGTTCTTTTTAACAAAAGTCCTAAAAAACTGAATCACTACAAATATTTAGAATAGTTGAATTGACTGCTACCACAACTGCCACTGCTACTAAAACTCAGTTCACTTTGAAAACAAAGGTCATGGTGCCGGGTTGCGAGTCGGGCGCGGTATCTGATGAGTTGAATTTGGAATTCATTAGCGCCTCTTCGCATTTCTGCAACAGGGCGGCGTCGGTTATGGTAGTGCCGCGTGCGCCTGCGTTGGCATACACTACGTATCCGTTCTTATCTACGCGTATATCTACTACCACTTTGCCGCTGTGGCGTTTATCATCTACAATTTTGGGGTACGATACAAAGGCGCGCTGGGTAAGGTTAAGGTTGCCGCCATTACCGCTGCCTGTGCCGTTATAGTTGTTGGTGAGTGTAGTTCCTGTGGTTTTGCCCTGGTTACCCGGCGTACTGCCTGTGCCATCGCCCTCGCCGGTGCCGTTGTTGGTTTTGCCTTTGTAAAGGGCGTTTTGATTCACCGTTGGCTGTTTAACGGGCTTGGTAGTGGGTTGGGTTGCTACCGTTTTGCTTGGCGTTTTGCTGTTGGCCACCACCTCGGGCGCATCCTCGTTGTTTTGGGTAACTACGTTTTTATCGCTGTTATCTACCTGCGGCTTATCTTCGGTGGGCTGGGCCTCGGTTACTTTGTCGGGCTTGGTTTGGTTGGCTTTGTCGGCAACGGAGGGTTCGTCAATGCTCATGTAGTCGCTGCCCATGCCTTCGTCAACCGTACCATAGTTAACCAATATACCACCCGTACCGTCTTCCTGCTTTTCGGGTGCTTGTATCACAATATAAAAGCACAGGGCTATCACCGCAGCCAGTATAACACCTGTTGCAGCAAACGCTTTCGGATAATTATTTTCTTCCCTGTAGTCCATTTTTTTGTCACTTTGCAGTTTTCAGTGGGCAGTTAAAAGGAATTCCTAACTGCCAACCGCCCACTGCCAACTCCTTACCCTTTATGCACGGTAGCCAGTACCAATTTTATATTTAATTTTTGTGCTATATCCATTATCTCTACCACATCCTGTATGGCAACGGTACGGTCTACAGATAGGACAATGGTTACGTCGCTCGCCCGGTCTTTATACGTGCCAATAACCGTAGGTAGGTCGGCAAGGGCCACTTCCTTTTTGTCAACCGTATATTTAAGGTCTTTATCTATAGTAACATTAACGGTTTTTTTCGACATTGATTTCCCGCTGGCCGATTTTGGCAGTAATAGCTTGATAACGTTGGGGTTGGTAACCGTAGATGCTATCAAAAAGAACAAAAGCAGGAAGAACATGATGTCGTTCATGGCCGAGGTGTGTACCTCTGCAGTTGCACCGCGTTTTCTCTTTCTTAAATTCATTTGCTTGGCTCCTCTAACAGGTCTATAAACTCAATGGCATCGGTCTCCAGTTTCAGTATCACTTTATCTACCATCATATTTAAAATGTGGTAACATACGTACGCGATGATTCCCACAAATAAACCCGCTGCTGATGTTACCATCTTAACGTATAAACCGGCAGATATTACACTCATGCTGATGTTATCGGTTTTTGAGATATCGTAAAATATCTTGATTACCCCCGCAATGGTACCCAGGAAGCCAAACATGGGCGCTATACCTGCTACGATGCCGATGATGCCGATGTTCTTCTCCAGTTTAGAAACTTCCAGCTTGCCAATGTTCTCTATAGCGCCTTCGATATCTTTAATCGGGCGGCCTATGCGCAGCAAACCTTTCTGAAGCATGCGGCCAAGCGGCGAATTGCTGTTTCTGCAGATGGCTATGGCCGACTCCAAATTGCCCGACATGATGCTGGCGCGAACCTGTATCATCAGGTGCGATTCGTCTTTAGATGCCTTGCGGATGGTAAAGAACCGCTCGAAGAAGATTACCAGGCCCAATACGGCCAATATACCTATGGGTATCATTACCCAGCCGCCTTTTATAAGCAAATCGCCAAAGCGCAGGTCCTCATCGGGTATTTTGGCTAATTGCACGCCGGCTTGTCTTGCCGTATCTATCACTTTATGTGCTGTATCTGTTACTTGCTGCGCGAATAATAAAGTCATTTGTTGTTGTTTCTGGATTTGTATCGAAATTCCGCTCTCACCGGAAGCGGGTATTATTTTTTGACCTGGCCTGTGGCTGGCTTCTTATCTTTAGGGTTAATAAACTCTACATGCGCACCGGGGTTTATTTTTTTGGCAGCCACCAATTCGGCGCTCTTCGCTTCTGCCAGGCCCCTGGTTACAAAAGTGCCAACGGATATCTTGACGCGTGTCCCGGGCAATTCCGGCACTATTTTAGCATCAATGCCCTTCGTTTTTAACGCTATGATAGCTTTCGAAGCTGCCGCAATGTTCCTGAACGATTCGTTGATAATTACCTCATAACGGGGTATGGATAGCGTATCCGTTACTGTCGTGCCGCTTTTTGATAACGAATCACCCTGTACGTTTCGTATAGGCGGAGTTAGCGAACCGGTGTCGGCTTTGTTCTTTGATGTATCCTGCTGCACCACTATTGTGGGGGCAACTGTGGGATCTTGTTTTTTATTGCCGAACTTGAAATTAAAGGCTTTTGGGTTATAGCGCTGCACCAGCAAAACGGCCATGGTAGCGGCTATTAAGGTTAGGATAATAAACACCCAGATATTGGTGCGGCGCTTATTCCTGGCCATATCTACCAAATACTGTTCCTCGTCCTCATCAATCTGGTAAGGTATCGGAGCATATTGCGCATCGCCCGGTTCGGGCGTGTAGGTTTCCGGTTCGGGCTCGGGTTCGTATTGCTCGGCAACGGGCTGCCTGCCTATTTTATTAAGCTTAATGGTTGGGAAGCCGAAAAATTCAGGATCGTTACTGGTGCCATTATTTGGCCTGAAAACCATCTGCAGGTTATTGAGGGTAAACCAGCCCAAATCTGCCAGCGCGGCTTCCCCAAGGGCTGCCTGCTGTTTCAGGCTCATCACGAATTTTTCGGTAAAGTATTTAGACGAAGCCAGTGAGATCTTCTTCTTCTCGGCAATGTGTATGGCCAGCGCGTCGTCATCATCCAAAAACTGCGGATCGAACTGTACGTTGTAGCCGGGCGGATAAAACTTACCCTCTCTATCGTTATAATAGCCGTTTACGCGGGTGTGAGCAAAATAGCCAAGTCCGGGCACATTTACATCTCCGTGTTGCCCAAGCAGCTCGCTTATATAGTAGCCTACATCCATTCGCTAAAAGTACGCATAATTATAAAACCATCAAAAACCCTAAAAAGCATACCCTACGCCGCCAAACACATTAAGCCCGTAATTGGGGTAATAAAGCCATGTTTGGTTGCTGGTGCTCAAAATGTTATTTACCTGTACAAATATCGATACCTTTTTGTTTACCTTATAGGTTGCGCCGCCGCTCAGGTCGGCAAAGGAAGCGATAGATGAGGTTGCGACCGCCGTAATTTGACCCGCGGGTATCAATGGCCTATCCTGCGTGGCCCCGCGGAACAACAGTGCGCCATTGATATCTACCGTGTTGCTGATGTGGATAACCGTACCTGCTGTTAACTTAAATGTAGGCAGGTTCCATGCTTTGGCTTCGGTGGCGAGTTTATAATCTTTTACCTCCACGCGGCCAAACAGGTCAAAGTCTTCGGCTGCTTTGAAATCCAGTTCGCCGGTAAACCCGCTTATTTTTGCCTTACCACCATCATATATCACAGCAAACTTGTTGCCTGTATTAGCAAAATCGTTTACGAGCAGGGGTAGGTTCTTAACGTCATTGCGGAAGATAGTGGCCTTGAAGCTAAGGCCGGGCGCAAGCGTGCCTTTAAGCCCAACGGAAATATCCAGCTGATCTACCGAGTTTACCAGGTTGATGTTCTCGCCCAGGAAAGGGTTGGTATCGGTGTATTCCTGTATCGAGGCGCGGTTTACGTCGCCCTTTGCTTCGGCAAACAGGCGCACATATTTAGGCACTATCTGGAATTCCAGCTTGGCAGCAGGGAAAATGAAGAACCTGTCTGACAAGCCAAACTCTTTGGCTATATTAATACCCGCATCAATCTTATAATTTTCGCCCTGGAATTTGATGTAAGGATTGGCCCTCACGATATTGTTGTTGAGCGAATAGCCTACGTCCTTAGAGGTATTCAAGTCGAGCGATGCGGCCAGGCCGGCGTAAAACTGCTTAACCGTTTGGTTAAGGAAACCCGATAACACCACATTGCTTTCTTTTGCACTGTAAGCGTTGCTAAAAAGATAGCCTTTTAGCTTCAAGGCGTAAGTGAAATCGTTCTCAACGTCTTTATAGTTTTTGGCCAGTTCGCCCTCGGCACCTATTAGGTTGAACGTTTGTTTCTGTGGATCGAATGTATAAGCGGCAGGCGTTACGCCCGATTGGTTATCGCCGTAAAAATAAGTACCCCGGCGTTTGTAGCCTATGCGGCCACTAAGCGTATAATCCTGGTTGATGCTCTTGCCGAAAACGCCCAGCTCATCCCTTATTTCATTTTGTTTGTATTGGTTGCCTGCCTGCGCAAAGTGCTTCAAAAAGCCGCCTACCTGCAGTGCCTGGTCGCGGCCGTTGGAGAAATAACCCTCTGCGTAGGTGGTTTTAAGGCTGCCTGCACCTGCTTTAACATAGTTGTTCAGCAATACAGAATCCTGCTCGGCGGGGCGTTTCATGGCATCCAGCGCGCGGATATTGTTATCCTGCGATAGCTTCTTATCAATCGGACTATAATCCAGCGGAGCCTTAAATGCAGGTGCATCTTCCAGGCCCGGGTTGCGGCGTATTTTTACGGCCTCGGCCAGTACGGGTTTGTAGGCCGTGGTAACTACTATCTCTTCGGTAAGGCCGGCACCGTTTGGCGTGTTGCCATTGGTTTGCCCGCCTTTTTTGGTAGTATCCGCAGCTGCGTTTGCAGCATCGCCAAGGCTTTTGGCTGATGTTTTTTGCTGCGTGGCTGTTGTGGGTTTAGCAGGCTTTTTGGTTGGTTTTGCAGCAGATTTCTTTGCCGTAGTTGTAGCCGGCTTTTTTGCGGCCGGTTTCTTTTGCTGGGCGCTTGCCGGTACAAAGTAAAAACTCATCAACAAGGCGGCGAGCAGTATGTAGGTGTATCTGGTGTTCATTGCTTGTTCCTCTTCTTTATTCTTTGTTACCTTGTTTAGTTGTATCTACCACCGCAGGTTTGTCGGGCGCCAGGTTGTTTGCGCCGGCCCGCTTAGGTAACAGTGCTGCCAGTTTCTGTTTGGCAGTAGGCAATATATCATCATTGCCCGTGTAGTTTTCTATGATGCTCTGCAGGGTAGCTTTCGCCTGGAAATTATCCTTCAGGCCCACATAGTTATCGGCTAGCAGGATATAGGTTTTGGCTATCCAGTAATCGTAGTTTGGCATCTCTTTCACCAGATCGAAGCAGGTTTTTTGGGATGTTTTGTACTTGCCGCGGTTATAATCTATAAGGGCCAGGTAGTATTTAGCCTCGGCCGCTGCTATGGTTTTGGTGTTCTTTAGCGTGTAATTGAACTCGGTAATGGCCGATGCGGTATCCGCTTTGGCCAGGTAGGCCTTGCCGGCATAAGTCCCGGTCTTGAACAGGTCTTCCTCTGCCGATTTCTCGTTATCGCGTATCAGGTTGGCGTATTTCAGCACATCATCGGGCATATTTATCTGCGCGTAGCAAAACAACAGGTTATTGATGGCGTAGGAGTAGTCGGCCTTGTATTCGGAGTTGGTCTCTAATCTTTTCAGGAACACGATCGCATCGTTATACTTCTTTTGCGCCATATAAAGCTTAGCCATGCTGATGAGGGCCTTCTCGCTGTAAGCGCTGGTCCAGTCGTTCAGGATAACATTGTAGTCTACGATGGCTTCGTCTGTCCGGTTAAGGTTTACCAGGCTCTGCGCACGTATAAAGCGCGATTCTTTTTCGTATATCTGCTTGGTTGGGAACTTATCGAAGTAAGCGCCAACGGCGTTCACAGTGCCGAGCCAGTCGCCGCGCAGGTACAGGTTGTTGGCGGCTGCATACATGATGTTCTCCTGGTCGGCAGTGGAATAGTTGCCTATGGCAGTAGTGCCGGCGTAGTTGATAAAGGTTTGTGCATCGCCCTTATCGGTGTATATTTTTTCTATCTGCTTAAGGGCGGTTTTGGCTTCGTCGCTGCTCGAGTAGTCGGCTACCACCTGTTTAAACGAGGTAACGGCTTCATCATCACGATTGGCGTTATAATCGATAAGCCCGATGGTAGTTAATGCACGCGGGATGTAGCTGCTGCGCGGATACTTCTGTATCATGGCCTGCAGGTCGGTTTTGGCGCGGTCGCCATCGTTCTTCAAAAAGTAAGTGTAGGCAATCTCGAAGGAGGCATCGTCGGCATAATCCGAGTTAGGGAACCTGGCCAGCACATCATTCAGGGTGCTTATCTTGGCATCCAGGTTGCCCTGCAAGCCTTGTATGATACCGCGCTGGAAGAGGGCGTAATCCTGCCCCTGGCTTTGCTGCGCGATGATTTTGTTATAGGCGCTTAGCGCGCTTTCGTAGCTTTTTAGCACAAAGTAGCTATCGCCCAGGCGGCCAATGGCATCATTCTCTGTGTTCTTGTCCTTTACATCACCCTTCAGGAATTTTTCGAAGTATTGGGCAGCAGTGCCGTATTTCTCGTCGCCGAAGGCTGCATAGGCCAGCGCATAATTGGCAAAGTTATATACGTCGGTTTCCTTTGCTTCGGGCATCGCCAAAAAACGCTGGAAGTTATCAACCGCTTCGCCGTATTTGCGCACCTCGTACATGGCTTCGGCCATCCAGTAGTAGGTAAGCGTTTGTATTTTGGTATCTACCGGGTTCTTGAGCGAACGCAGGAATATCCCGATAGCATTCTCGAATGCGCGTTCATTATAAAATTCCAGTCCGCGGTAATAGGTAACCTTTTGGTAGGCTTCTTTCGCGCTTTGCGATTTATTGGGGATAGGCTCCAATATCTCTACCGCTTCTTTGTAGTTGTGCGAATTGAGCAACACCTCGCCCAGCAGGGTTTTTACATCATCTGTACGGGGACTGCGCGGATAATTCTTAAGGTATAGGCGTGTAGCTACCAGGGCTTCGTTATTGAAATCGAGCTCGTAGGATAGTTTGGCAAATTCATAAAGGGCATCTTCCTGTAGTTGCTTATCAAAATCGAGCCTGGAGGCCTGTCGGAAAGCGCTGCGCGCGCTTTGCTTGTTGTTCATCTTCAGAAAAACATCGCCCAGGGTGTAGCTGCCGCTTTGGCTGTAGTTATCGTTCTGGGCCACCAGTTTTTCCAACTCACTTGCTGCCTTGCCGTAGTTGCCCACTTTGTAGTAAGCATAACCTATCTGGTAGCTATCCTGCGTGTTTTGGGTTTTGCCCTGGTCGGCATCCTGGAAACGGCTGTAATAATCTACCGCGTTATCGAAATCGCCTTTGGCGAAGTAGGATGCGCCTACGATGCGCAGCATCTCTGTTTCGTTTTGCTGTTTGGTAGTTTTAAGGATGGGCACCGCATAGCTGATCACATCGTTGTAACGCTTATCTAAAAAGTAAACGGCGGTGATGTAGTATGGGTAGCTGCTTTCATATTTCTTGGAGTTTTTGAGCCGCTCGAAGTTTACGAGGGCCAGGCTGTAATCTTTGTTGAGGTAGGCGATGTAGGCATAGTAATAAACGGCATCATCCATAAAGGGCGAGCGTTTGTTCTTCACCTCGCCAAATAGCGACTGGGCGTTCTTATAATCGTTCAGCATGAAGTAGGCGTAGCCCTTGCGGAACTTGTACTCGGTATTTTGCGAGCCGGTAAGCTCGCCGGCCTGCACCTTGTTGAACCACACCAGGGCTTCCTCATATTTACCTTGTTTAAAGTACGAGCGGCCCACCTGGAAGAACGCCAGCTTGGTGAGCGGGTTCTCGGGGTGTTCTTTTATAAAACGGAGGAACATGCTCTCGGCATCGTCGTTGTCAAGCTCCAGCGCGCATAGGGCTTCGTAATATTGGGCGTTCTCTTTAAGCAGAGATAGCTCCGATTCGAATTTTGACTGGGGGGCGGCTTTAAGGCGGCTTTGTTCTACCAACCGGAATTGCTCAGCGGCAGAGGCGTATTTCCCTTTGTCCAGCAGGTCGGCGGCGGTGTTGTAGACCTGGTTTAGTTGGTAGGAGGGGTTTTGCTGCGCCTGCGTAGCGAGGGCAAAAAATACCGGTGCAACGAGGGTGATGTATTTGAGTTTATTCATAGAGCGCATACGAATGATGGTGCTAAAATAGCTAATCGCAAAAATGCAATCCACATTAGTAATTAACAAATGTGGACAAGCACTTTTTTTAAAACGGCGGCAAAAACCTGCTGGTATGCCTGTGGAAAACTAAAATTAGGCAGAAAAGTTTGGTGGGGCGGGCTGTTGTGGGTAAATAGGCAGGGGTGTTAAAAAGTATTGGGATGTGTGACTTAATTGGGCGCGCATTTATGCTGATATGTTGTTATCAGTTGTTAATTGCTTAAATTTGTTAGAAGGATATGGAAGATATGCAAACACTTGAGATACAGGTACCGAATAGCAAGACTGCGTTGGTGAAAGAATTCCTGCAGGAATTGGGTATAGCCGTAAAAGTGAAAGCCAATAAAACGCCGAATGCCGAAACAATTGCCGCTATGGAAGAATTGAAAGCTGGTGAAGGACGGAAATTCAACAGCGTAGACGAACTCTTTAATAGCATAGCATAAGGCGATGAGCGAGGAGCAGACTTTAATCTTAAAAGATTTATTAGTTGACCATTATTCGCGGTTGTTAGATGACGAGGTAGACAAAGTGGTCGCCGAAAAAGGATATACCCAAAACGATTTTGACGACATGCTTAACGGTGATGACTGATGATTGCCGTTATTGACTTTATACTGATACACTCCCACCTTCCCCTCAAAATATCCCTTCATTTACAGCGTTTTGTTAAACAATGCAAAATTTTAATTTGCCCTTTTTTAAAAAACGCTTAATACAGGCAATTGCCGTAATTGTTGTGGCGTTTACGCCCGCATTCACACCGGGCAACCCTCCGGATACATATATTACTTTGCAAAACCAACGCCTCTCCATTACGCCAAAAGAATTTTACATAGCCCGTATAGATGACCGCCGTACCGATAAAACAGGTATGGGTAGCATGCTGTCGCCGCCCAAAGCAGGCAAGCCGGCCGAAAGCCTGAAGGTAGATTTGCAGGGCGGTACCGTTGCGGCTATGAAAACTTTTGTGGATAACAGCTTTACGGCCAATAAACAACTCCGGGCCCTGGTAATCAAACTGAAAACCTTCAGCGTAGCCGAAACGCCCCTGGGTAATGGAGCGGCCTCAGGGAAAATCGCATATTCCATAAGCTTTGGTTACGAGCGCGATGACGATTTCATCCTGCTGGATGCCTATGCCGCCACCAGTACCTACCAACGCCCTGCCGGGCCGCCGCAGTACATAGAAGCGTTGCTGAGGGGTGCTATCGTAAATGGCTTGCTATATATCAACAAGTGGATGGATATGCAGGCGGGCGTTAATGTGAAACTGGCGAAAGGCGTAAGCATAAGTTTTGCCGATTATAAAGAACAACCCGAAGGCGATACCATTTACTATGACGTAAACCGCCCCCTTAAATGGGCCGACTTTATAGCGAAGCCACCCACCAGCCGTTACGCAGCGGAAGTATTTGCCAGCCTGGGATATAACGAAGAAGTGAAGCTAGTGGATGGCATCATTAGGATAAGGCTTGATTTAAAGGTGTACGTGCCCAAGAGCGCATCGTGGGTGCGGTACGATGCTACCGACGACCGAAGCCTGAACCATGAACAACGGCACTTCGACATCGTGCGCCTGGCGGCCGAAAGGTTTAAGCAGGCCATACTGAAAGAAAAACTCACTACTTATAATTACGATGGCCCAATAAACATGGCCTACCTTGATGCCCTGCGTGATATTTATGCGGTGCAGAAACAATATGATGCCGAAACCGGGCACGGAACTAATGCTTACCAGCAGCAACAATGGGCCGCCCGTATAGATAAAGAATTACAGCTTTTGGGGATAAAGCCGCCGAACGGTTAAGCTGCTGCTAACTGATATTTTATTTTAGCGAGGAGGTTGTTAATATCAAACGGCTTGGCAATAAAATCGTTTGGCGCGCCGTCCTGGTTCATGCTGCTGGATATATTGTGACTTGCCGATATCAGTATCACCGGGATGCTGTGCGTAGAGGCGGTATTTTTTACTTCTTTGCAAAGCTCGCGCCCATCCATAGTGCCCAGCATAATATCCAATAGTATCAAATCCGGTGCATGTTTATTAATAGTGTCCATTAAAAAGTGCCCGTCTGATAGGGTTTCTACCTCGTAACCCGAATCCTCCAGTATGAATTGCAACACCTCAAGTATATCATTATCATCGTCCACAGCTAATATCCGTCGCATAGTATCGTCTCGTTAAATATCAAATTCGCGGTAAGCGCATAATAGTCAGTCGTGTTGCGCAATTTTTGTACCAAAAACAGGCTTTGGGTCAATCATTTCGTTTTTTGATGACGTAATACGCCCTTTTGCAATTGGCGCAGAAATATTTTTTGAATGGGATAAACGCTAATATTTTTTTTACGAACCAGCTTCGGTGGAGTTTATGATGAAAATGCTTGCCACATTTTGGGCAACGGGAGCTTATGGCTTTTGCAGTAGTTTCCAATATTTCGGCTAAAATTGATTACAATTTGTAATACTAACAATTTACTGCAATCAATTCAGCTTTTTATTGAAAAAAATTAAAATAAAGTATAAATGTGCTTAACTACCGGTTAATAAAGGCGTACTGCGTGCGTTTGCATTTATAGCATTTGAATTTGCGGACCGGTAGCCAAAATAAAAAAGTTTTTACGAACCAACCGCGATGGGCACGACTATCTAAGGTCGATTTGCATTTAAAGCATACGGTACCCGTCTTTTTTTGGGCGGTTACTTTTATGGAGATAGGGATTGTCATGAGCAAATACAATTTGGGGGTTATTGTATATGTACATATTAATTATTAAGACAAATATAAATTATCAAAGTAAATGAACAAACAAATTTGTTATAATAATTAATGGTGTTTGGTAAATAAAAAAGGAGGGATTGTATTAAAATCCCTCCTTTTTTGCAAATATTTTAAAACAGCCTGTTTAGTAACCAAATATGGCTTTCAAATCGGGTTTTACTAAAGTGCCGTATTTTTTAAGATCGTCGTCGCTTACGCGTTTGTCTGATGCTACTATACAATAGGTAAACGGCTTTCCTTTCAGTTCGGCATCGTGAAAAGCTACGGCATCTTTCAGCGTGAGCTTGTTGATGGCCGTAAACGTGCTTTTGCGCAAATCGTAATCCAGGCCGCGGCGTTTGGCATCCAGGTAGTTGAACAGGATATCGTCCTGGGTGATGCGGTCTGTTTCTATCGACTTACGCACGTTGTCTTTAGCAGCCAGCAGGCCTTTTTCAGATTCGGGCATGGTGGTAAGCAAATCGTTCATGGCTTTTATAGCCTCGTTCATCTTATCGGCCTGGGTGCCAACATAGGCCACAAAGTTGTCGTTGTCGCCGCTTTTGGCTGCCTGGCTGTAGTAAGCGTAGGTAGAGTAGGCAAGCGCTTTAGATTCGCGTATGTTCTGGAAAACGATAGAGCTGATGCCTGCACCGAAATAGTTGTTCAGCAGCTCTACCGATGCAGTTTGGTTTACATCGTAAGCTTGCTGGTTGCGTACCATGTTAATTTCGGCCTGTACCATATCGTAGTTGGCAAACAATACCTGGTTTTCTGTTTGTACAGCCCGGGTAAATTTCTTTGCGGCAGGGTATGGCAGGAAAGTGGCTGGTGTTTTATGCAGTTTGGCTAAGGTAGCGCCGGCCTGCACGGCGGTTGCCGGGCCATAATACAATATGGCGTGTTTGTATTTGGTAAGGCTGTGCAGAATATCTACCAAATCCTGCGCTTTTACGTTGTCTATCTCCTGTTCGGTAAGTACGTTGTTGAATGGGTTATCGGCACCGAACTGGGCGTAATTCACCAGGCCCTGCATAATGGCACCTTTGTTCAGCTTTTGGTTTTCGCGGGCTTTGCGGAAGCGTACTTTGTAGCTGGCCAGGGCTTTATCGTCTGCCTGGCAGTTGGCCAGCAGATCTTCTAACAACGATACCGAAGCGCCGAAGTTCTCCTGTAAGCCGCCGATGTTGATAGTGGTGTTTTCGGTACCGGCGCTTACGCTAAAGGTTGATGCCAGTTTGTAGAATGCCTTGCTGATGTCTTCTGTGCTCTTTTTATCGGTGCCCAGATATTGCAGGTAAGCGGCGGCCATTGGTAGCAGCTTATTGTTCCAACTGCCCATATCCAGGCGGTAGTACAAGCGGAAGATGGCGTTATCCTTGTTTTGTACTGATAATACATCTATGGGGCCGGCTTTGGCGCGTTGGATATCTTTGGCGTAATCCAGGAACAGCGGTTGGATAGCGTTAGCCGGCATATCGTTGATCATCTTAACATAAGGCGATTGCGAGCCTGCGTTTACCTCTACCGGGGTAATGGGCGGTTTATCAACTTTCAGTATGTTCTTGTCTTCGCCCTGGCGTTTGTAAACGATTACATAGTTGGCATCAGTAAGGTACTGATTGGCAAATGCTTTAACCTGCGCAATATCTATTTTAGATAGTTCATTTATGCTGGCCAGATCGGTACGCCAGTCAACGCCCGATGTAAAATCGCTCATGAGGTTACCGGCGCGGTTACCGTAGCTTTCGTTTTGCTGTATGGTGCTTTTCTTAAGGTTGTTTACGATAGAAGGTATCAAATCTGCCGCGAAATCGCCTTTCTTCAGCTTATCTATCTCGGCCAGCATCAAGGCTTTCACATCATCTAAAGATTGGCCTTTAACCGGGTTGCCGCGCAGCATCAGCACACTGTAATCCTTCAATACATATGGGAAGGCTGATGCGCTAAGGAGTTTTTGCTTCTTGGTCAGATCAAGGTCGAATAAACCGGCCTTGCCGTTGGTAAGTATAGAGCCGATGAGGCTAAGCATACGGGCATCTTTAGTGCTTGCACCGGGAAAACGAAAGGCAATGGTGAGGTTCTCTGGGTTTGGCCCGAAAACTTCCCTTTGCACCGGGCTGCTGATTGGCACTTCGGGGGCAAACTTGTATGCCGGTATGGCTTTAGGCTTCATGTAGTTGAAGTTGGCCGCTACTTTTTTGATCATTACATCGGGGTTGAAATCGCCCGATAGGATGATGCCCATATTGTTGGGCACGTAATAATCGTAATAGTACTTGCGAATGGCTTTCAACGATGGGTTCTTCAGGTGCTCTATGGTACCTATAGTGGTTTGCTTGCCGTAGTTGTTGTTGGGGAACAAGGCCTCGAACATGGCTTCCTGTGCCTTGCGGCCATCATTATCCAAACCACGGTTCTTTTCTTCATACACAGCTTCCAACTCGGTGTGGAAGATGCGCAGTACCGGCGCGCGGAAGCGTTCGGCCTGCATGGTGAGGAATTTATCTACGGCCGAGCTTGGGATATCTTCGGTATAAACTGTTTGCTCGAATGAGGTGAAGGCGTTGCTGCCCTGGCCGCCCATGGCTGCCATCATTTTATCGTACTCGTTGGCTATGCTGAATTTTGCAGCCTGGCCCGATACCTTGTCTATCTCTTTGTAAATCTCCTTGCGTTTGGCATCGTCGGTGGTAGAGTTGTATTGTTCGTACAGCTCATCTATCTTATCCAGCAGGGGTTTTTCTTTCGACCAATCCAGCGTGCCGAATTTATCGGTACCCTTGAACATCATGTGCTCCAGGTAGTGGGCAAGGCCGGTATGGTCGGCAGGGTCGGTCTTGCTGCCCGCTTTTACGGCGATGTAAGCCTGTATGCGCGGTTGTTTGTTGGTTGGGCTCAGGATAACCGTGAGGCCGTTCTTGAGGGTATAAAAACGCGAGTGGGTGGGGTCGTTGGTTACGTATTTATAGGTATAGCCGCCGGCTGTGGCGGTTTTCCAAACGTATTGCGTTTGGGCAGATACTTTGGCAGCATAGCTGCCTACCAGTAGCAGGAAGATGAATAGTTTTGTTTTCATATTAATTGATAAGGCTTTAAATATAAAGAAAAGTAAAGTTTGATTGCAGTGAAACTATATAATTAGTTTTTGATAGCTGCCATTTAACTACCAACGTCACAAAGATTTTGCAATGCGGCTGATTTACAAAGGGTAGAATGTAAAAAAGCAAACAGGAGGATTATAAAAATAATTTTCCTGACCCCGTTATTTTCTACTGCTCATATTTCAACGTTTTTTGTAAATTTGAATAACGCAAAGCATGAACAGAAAAAACATAGCTCCCATCGTAATATTCGTTAGCGTGATGGTTACTAATATCACCACGATATTGAAGGGCATTAAACACCATGAAAATTCCCTGGTAACAATGGGCTCAATTGGTTGCGGCTTGATAATGCTTGCCTTTATTTTGACAATGGCAAAGCTTATTAAAGATAAGAAAAGACAGCAAAGCCTTTAAACCCCTTTTCTACTGACGCGTGCGGGTTAATTTCCACACAGCCCTGTCCCGAATGTCATTTTTAGCTTAGCAAAAAATCTTATTCAGCTGATCCGTTAAAAAAATTCCTGCAAAAAAAAATCCCGCCCAAAAACTGAGCAGGATTCCTTTCTATAAGGTTAATTATTTTACGACCAAAGGTTAGCCGGATAAGTTCCGTTCTCAACGAGGTCGGATATGCTTTTTTGTACGATTGGTTTATCTTCTTTGTAAGTAACTCCGAACCATTTTGCATCGGTCGGGATAACTTCGAATGAAGCTTCACCGCTTTTAATGAGGCCATCGGCAACCAATGGGATGAAGAATTCGGCTTTAGGGTTGCTTTTATTAGCCTCAACAAAATCCTTAAACATTGGCTCGCTTTGCTTGAAAACCGCAGGTGTAAAGCCCCAGAAATTCATAGATACACGGGTAAGCGGGTCTAAGGGGTATTCTACATCGTTATCTTCGTAGGCAACGCTGCCGTCTTCTTTAAAGTAAACTTTAAGGCGTTCGTTAATGGCCACCATTTTACCATCCTCAACCTGGCACACCCCGCGCGAAACGGACCCATGGTCAGACAGCGTGCGGTCTACCTGATAGCCAATAATGGCGTAGGCATCGTCGGCAACATCGGTGGTAAGGAATTTGGCCATTTTTTCGAAAGCATCGGCACCGTAAAAATCATCGGCGTTTATTACGCAGAAAGGCTCGTTGATTTGGTTACGGGCGGCTAATACCGCGTGGGCAGTACCCCATGGCTTTGCGCGCTCTACCTCATAATCTATACCGAATTGGGTAAGATCGTAATTCTGGAAAACGTAATCGGTTTCTACCCTACCGGCTAGCTTAGGTTCGAAAATAGCTTTGAAAGCATCTACGAATTCCTCGCGGATGATGAACGATATTTTGCCAAAACCGGCGTTGATGGCATCGTAGATAGAATAGTCGATAATGGTTTCGCCGTTAGGGCCAAATCCGTCCACTTGTTTCATGCTTCCGTAACGGCTGGCCATCCCTGCAGCTAAAATGAGTAAGGTAGGTTTCATGTTTATTTTATGATAGTTTTATAGTAATACTTAAGTTATTGCCAATAATAGCTATTTTTTGTTTATATATTAAAAATTACTTAATATATCTAAAGTCCTGGCCAGCTTTAATGTTCAGCAGACTTTCGTAAATAAGGCGTATTACGTTATCCACATCTTCCTTATGTATCATCTCTACAGTGGTATGCATGTAGCGCAATGGTAATGATATCAGTGCCGAAGGTACGCCATCGTTAGAGTAGGCGAAGGCGTCGGTATCGGTACCCGTGCTGCGTGATGATGCCTGGCGCTGGAATGGGATATTTGCTTTTTGCGCCGATTCTATCAATAATTTGTTCAGGTTATTCTGCACAGCAGGCGCGTAAGATATTACCGGGCCCTTGCCGCAGCTAAGGTCGCCCTGGGTAATTTTGTTGATCATGGGCGTGCCGGTATCGTGCGTAACATCGGTTACGATAGCAACGTTTGGTTTGATGCGATGAGCAATCATTTCGGCGCCACGCAAGCCAATTTCTTCCTGCACGGCGTTTACGATGTACAGACCGAAGGGCAGCGTAATGTTGTTTTCTTTAAGCAAGCGGGCCACCTCGGCTATCATGAAGCCGCCGGCGCGGTTATCCAGAGCGCGGCCTACGTAGTAACGGTTGTTAAGCACCATAAACTCATCCTCGTAGGTAATTACGCAGCCTACGTGTATGCCCAGTTTCTCCACTTCCTCCTTGCTGGTGCAGCCGCAATCTAAAAAGATGTTCTTTAGGGTTGGGGCTTCTTCCTTTTCGCCGCCGAGGCGGGTATGGATTGCCGGCCAGCCAAATACTGCTTTTACCAGGCCGTTATCGGTATGGATATCTACGCGTTTTGAGGGGGCAATCTGATGATCGGAACCGCCGTTGCGGATAACGTATATCAAGCCATCGTTGGTGATGTAATTTACAAACCACGATATCTCATCGGCATGGGCCTCTATAACTACTTTATATTCGGCAGTTGGGTTTATTACGCCCACGGCGGTGCCGTAGTTATCTACGTAGTGCTCATCTATGTAAGGCTTAAGGTACTCCAGCCACAGTTGCTGGCCCTTCCACTCGAAACCGGTAGGAGAGGCGTTATTGATATATTTTTCGAAGAACGACAGTGATTTTTCTGTTACTACGGCAGGTTTCTGCTCTGCTTCGGTTTTCTTTTTAGCCATTGATAAAAGTATAAGGCCCTTGGATGGCCATGCGCAAATATAACAAAGCGGACGACATTGCCGCAATACCCTATACGCGGTAGATTAAATATTGTTTTAGCGTTAATACTAAGTTAACATGATAAGGGCACCTTCGCGCCGTTAATTAAGATAAGATCAGTTAAATTTAGTTGAGAGGTTGGCAGCGCAAGGCATGCCGACCTTTTTTAATTTTGGGGGAGGTCTTTCTGCATCACGATGTAGTCGATACCGTTCTTGTGGAACAGTTCGCCAACCGCGGTAAAGCCGAACTTGTTGTAGAAACCGATGGCTGTTAACCGGGCTTTGCACCATAGGCGGCGGCCATCATCCTGCCGGGCAAACCCGGTTATGTAATCTAATAGCTGCGCCCCCACGCCTTTGCCCTGCGCCTCTGGCAATACGGCAAACTTGCGGAACTGCCATCCATCTGCACGTTTGAATAACGATACTACCGCCACCAGCGCATTGTCGGCGAAGGCACCGAAATGATAGCCGTGATTGTCTTCGTCCATCTCCATATCGCGCAGGTGTTGGTCGGGGTACAATACATCGCGCCTTAGGCGCCAGGTAAGCTGCGGGGTTATTTGTTCTATCGAAAGCATCATTAAGGTAAAAGCCAGATTTAAAGCATAAAGGTATAAAGTTTTGGCATCGCAGGCCGGGCATCGTTAATTTTCGCCGGTAAGTTTAACGCCATCTTTTATGGCCGTTTCGAGTACATCGATATTGATATCCTTTAGTTTTTTGAACTTGATGCAATAGCCGGTTACGCTGGCTTTGCCCAATTCCTGGCCATACGTTTGGGCCAGGTAGGCTTTATCTTTAATGCCAAGGATGTACACCGAAATCCCGGTGGTGTTGGCGCTCAATCCGATCTGGTAAAACTCTCTGCTGGTTCCGTCGGCATAGTTGATGGTGTAAGATCCGTATCCTATGTTGGGGTTGCTTACTATTTTACCGCTGCTGTCCTTACCATCCAGGAACCACAATTTACATCCCGGTAATGCCTCCAATACATGCGCATGCAAAGTTTGCATCTCGCTGCGTTTTGCTTCGGGTTGACTGGCGATATACGCTGCTATTTGCTCTTGTATATTCATATGATATATGGATTATGGTTTGCTGATTGTTTTTTTAAATCTCGTTTTATTTTTGAATATATGCTAATCAAGCCTCACCTAAATCCTCTCCAAAGGAGAGGACTTTAGCCCCTCTACTTTGGAGAGGGGTTGGGGTGAGGCCATGAAGCGCATTATCATAGGATGGCCGCATTTTCAGTTCTTTATATTATTTTGCAGCATCATGCAGCAAAAGCCCCGTTCGTTTGTCTTTCCTCCGCAGTTAATTAATTGGTTGATGTTCGTTTTGATATGCCTTATCTGGGGCAGCTCGTTTATTCTGATGAAACTGGGCTTGTACGACGATGTGCGCCAACCCTTGCTCACAGCTTCCCAGGTAGCTGCTATCCGCCTCATCAGTGCTGGGATAGTACTTACGCCGGTATTGATAAGGCACCGCAGCAAGATACCCTTCAAGCTTTCCGGCTGGCTGCTGTTCTCGGGCTTTTTCGGTAGTTTTTTGCCTGCCTTTTTGTTCTGCATCGCCGAAACCAAGATCGATAGTGCACTGGCGGGCACGCTCAATTCGCTCACGCCAATTTTCGCCATCATCTTCGGGTTCTTGTTTTTCGGCAATAAAATTCCCATGAGCCAGGTGCTGGGCATCATCATCGGTTTCGGGGGTATCGTGCTGTTATACGTGGTGCAAAAGCATACGGGCTATGGGCAAATAAGCTATGCCGGGCTGGTGATATTGGCCACGGTGTTTTACGCTTTGAATATTATTATGGTGAAACGGCACCTCGGTGGCGTTAGCCCTGTTGTTATCACCTCTTTTAGCCTTATTGCCGTGGGCCTGCCTTCGTTGGTTATATTGTGGCAAACGGGTTTCTTTGGTTTACCGCTGCACGAGTATAAGTATATAAAAGCTTGCCTGGCGGTTTGCACCCTGGGCATGCTGGGCACCGCCCTGGCATGGATGCTGTTTTACGCCCTGGTGCAACGCACCAGCGTGTTGTTCACTTCTACAGCAAGTTATGGCGTGCCATTCGTAGCTTTCGGCTGGGGCTCGTACTACGGCGAAACCATTACTCTTGGGCAAATAGGCTGCCTGCTCATCATATTGGGCGGTGTGTACCTCACGCGTGTTGATTTTGGGAAGTTGCGGAGGCGAATCGCAGCAACATAGCAATGGGTTTGAAACCCATCGCTACGAAGATAGCGCCCTCTTCAATTCCTCCACTGCAATTGCTCCAATATCCTCACCCTTCAAAACCAATATCACAACTTCTTTATCCTTCCGCAGTTGCAGCCGACCTTTAAACAAGTGCGTTTCTGCCGATGCCAGGAATCGTTTGAGGGCACCCGGGGTTTCTTTACGGCAGGCGAGTTCGGTAGCGCCATCGCTTATAACGAGGCGTAACTTTTTATCGGATGGCTGCACCGATAGCCAAACGTTGCCGGATAGTTGTAGCTTCAACATAAATGGATGTTTTTGATGCTTTGAAAATACAAAAAAAACGTGTGCATTGCCATATAACGATAGCCGAAACTATTTGGCTTAACCGTTGTTGTGCAAGCATACCCTCATATGCCATGAAGCCCATCTTTTTTACTGTAGGAGAAAACCTACAGGTGATGATTATTCCGGATTCCGTGGCGCATTTAGATGGGCATGAAGTAATTACACGTACCTACAATGTTTACCGTAATATGGGATTGGAGGATGCCGGCTCTATAGATAAAAAAGAAAGTGAGCTGCTGCTGACCAAAAAAACGAGCCCTGATTATATGGGTTTCATTACATTTGAATCGCCCGGTAAACTGTTTACCTACTCTGTCGACGGCGGGCAGCCGCTCACGTCGACAAACATACAACAGCTTATCGATAATATTACCCATTACCGCGATCATCCCGGTTTGTGGTAGACATAATCATTGGCCATTTTTGTGCGCCATTGCTTAACTTTGGGTATAGCATCAACAATATGGATTGCCAGCCAAAAATACGATTAGAATGGGTGCCCGAAGCCTATAAAGAGCAGCCGGTCCCCGCTGTTGGTGCCGCCCCAGGTAATCCCTCTGTTTACAGCAACCCTTTTGTAAAAAAGCTGGTTAAAAAATCACTAAAGGCTAAAAAACGCTGAGCCACCCGTAAACTGCCCGTTCAGGGTGACGCGCATCATTTCCTGTAGTGCCCTAAATCATTAATAATCACCTGTTCATCATCTACTTTTGAATAAAAAAACAAGACGATGAACCAGCTAAAATCAGTAATCTATTCTATCCTAATACTTGCCTCCATGGCAATTACTGCCCGGGGCCAGCAACACCAAATGGCGCCGCAGCAAATTATGATTGACGGCAAAGGCGGCATCTACAGCCACGACGGCACCAAACTGGGTTATATCGATAAAGACAATGTGGCCCGCAACAATGCCGGCAACAGAATTTATGCTATCGATAAAAATGGCAATATTGTTGATGCCAACGGCAAAAACCTGGGCAAAGCCGGCAAAAACGGGGTGTACTATAGCGTAGCCGGTGAAACCATACTCACCCTTAAAGACCTTGATGCTGAAAAGTGCGCCATTTTAGACCCTAAGGGCCATAGCTATGGCACCGTACATAAAAATTACAAGCAACACGCCTGCGCTGCCCACTGCTTCTTTTTAGAGAAAAAAGCAAAAAAATAATATTGTTTTGATGTGATGTGTTAACAAGGGCGAAGGCCCCCGGTTTAGCTGACCGGGGCTTTCTTTGTTTTGTGGCGTATTGGCAAGGCTTCCGCTTGCACCTGCACGTGTTGCCGCTTACCTTTACGCTGTGGATACAAGCAAATGGATAACCCGCAGCCGGCCCAAGATTGACAGGATAGCCTGCCCATGGCTGATAAAACGGTTCATCAACCCCGGGGCGGAGATTATTTATGTCCCCGTTGATGAAGTACTGGCGAAAGCCGAAGAGTTGAACGCCATTCCTTTCGATTTGCCGGGGATAGAGTACAGCCATTACGACGACCGCTGCACTTTTGATTATTTCCTGAAGAAACATAACCTTAAAGATATTGCCCTGCACCGCATAGCGGCAATTGTGCGCGGCGCGGATACTGATAGGTTCGACTTTGCGCCGCAAGCCGCAGGCTTATCGGCCTTGTTCCTGGGCCTATCCCAAAACATTACAGACGATCAAGAACTGCTCGGCCTGGGTATGACCATTTACGATGGCTTATATACCTGGGCCCGTGACCTGCACCAGCAAAAGCATATCCAAACCCCCGCCGAGCACCTGCTGCTGGACGTTTACCATAAATACCTGCAAAAAAGCAATGCCAAAAAAGCACCCGAATGGGCCACCGAACTAAAAGAACTGATACAAGACCAACTGGATACCAATATGTCGTTCAGTTTGCAGCAGGCATCAGATGAGTTGGAGATCAATCCGTCGTACCTCTCCCGCGAGTTTTCTAAATACTTCGAGAACATGTCCTTCGGTGAGTATGTGCGTAAACTGCGGATAGATAAAGCCATGCAGCTGATGGCGACAACCGCCTACCCACTTACCGAAATCGCTTACCTCACCGGCTTTTCTGACCAGAGCCATTTTAACCGCATCTTTAAAAAACAAACAGGGCAAACGCCATCGGCCTATAAAAAAAGCCTACAAAAAAGTAAAAAGGATACAAGTAGTTAAAAACGTACAATTTTGCATGCCTGTATCGCAGTAATATTGCTTCCTGACAGAAATTACCTGATGCAAAAGATTAACTGATGGATGCGCAGCCCCTCAAAACAAAACCGGCCTATTCTTTAGCCGATATTACCAAATACTTTTTAAAGTTGGGCACCTGGGGCTTCGGCGGCCCGGTGGCATTGGTTGGCTATATGCAGCGCGACCTGGTAGAGGCCAAAGGCTGGCTTACCGAAGAAGAATATAAAGAAGGGCTGGCCCTGGCGCAACTGGCCCCCGGCCCTTTGGCCGCGCAGCTGGGTATATACATTGGCTTTGTACATTACGGGCTTATTGGTGCCACGCTTACGGGGCTGGCTTTCGTTATTCCATCTTTTATAATGGTGGTGCTGTTGGGTATGGCCTATAAGCTTTATGGCGGGCTCACCTGGATGCAGGCGGTTTTTTATGGCGTTGGCGCAGCCGTAATAGGTATCATTGCCATGAGCGCTTATAAACTCACTATAAAATCTATCAGCAAGTTTCAGCCGGCAGCCATAAAGGATAAATGGCTTTTGTGGCTGTTTTATGCTGTGGGTATTGCAGTTACCGTAATTACCCAGCGCGAAGAAATTGCCTTGTTTGTGGCTTGCGGCTTGTTGTACATGCTTTTGAAAGCACCGCCCAAGTGGCTTAAAAAACCTGCCGTTTTACCTGCCGGGATATTGATAAGCACTGGTTTTTGGAAGTACGATAGCAGCACCCTACAGCAAATAGCCTGGTTTTTTGCCAAAGCCGGCACCTTTGTATTCGGCAGCGGACTGGCCATTGTGCCCTTTTTGCACGCCGGTGTAGTTACCGAATTTGGCTGGCTAAACGAACACAAGTTTGTAGATTCCGTAGCCGTAGCCATGATAACCCCCGGGCCGGTTGTTATTACCGTTGGTTTTATAGGTTATTTAGTAGCAGGTTTCCCCGGAGCTTGCGTTGCGGCACTGGCCACTTTTTTGCCTTGTTATTTATTTACGGTTGCGCTTGCGCCCTCCTTCAAAAAAATAGCAAAAAATGCCAGTATCAAGGCTTTTGTAGATGGCATTACCGCAGCGGTGATAGGCGCATTGGTGGGTTCGGTTATCATTATCGGTCGGCGGTCGGTTATTGATATACCTACCGCGCTGATAGCTGCTGCCGCCGTGCTGGCCCTAATTTACATCAAAAAAATGCAGGAGCCTTATATCATAGCTGCGGCTGCTGTTATCGGGCTCATCATAAAATCCATATAAAAACATATGAACAAACTTTTTACGCCTACCAAAATTGCCTTTTTGTTAGTTATGCTTACCTGCTTCGCCTTAAAAAGCAATGCCCAGCAAACACCTGCATACCCCCGTGTGGCGGGCTACTTCAGCGTAGTGCAACCCATTGGCAGTTGGAACAAAGACGGCTTTACCAGTAATTTCTCGGGGGCTTACACCATCGGCTTTCCATTCGGCGTCAATATTTTAAAAAGCGATAAATTCGGTATCAGCTTCGAGGTAGCGCCCAGCATCCGTACCGAAAAAAATGTATCCAAGGTAAACAGTGTGCTGTTCCATCCCGGGGCCATGTTCCGCTTTCAGCATGGCTTTACGTTTATAGGCCGTATGGCCTTCGAAACCAGCGGGCGCTTCGGCTTTACCCCCGTGTTTAACCAGCGCATCATTAAAGGGAAGGATGCGGCCATGTTCCTCTCGGTACCTATCCCGGTAAGGTTTGGTAATGGAGTGCCTGCATCAATAGGAACCGGGCTACAGGTGGGGGTGTCGTTTTAGAAAGATGTCTGAACTCGAATTTTATGGAATTAAAGGAATTTTTAGAATTAGAATGCAATTCTGTCAATTTAAAAAATTCCTTAAAATTCGAGTTCAGACAATCTCTACTCTATATTAAACTTAACCCCATTAAGCCTTACCGGCGTGCCGGCGAATACGAAGTAAAGGTCCTGCTTGCCATCAGCGCCACTGATGGGGACTTTCAGGCTGTTGAGGCCCACAAAGCTGCCGGTAAAGCTGCCTACAATCTTTCCATCTGCACTTCCCTGGCGAATCTCTACCGTACCCGGAGGGTCGGTGCCGCGGCCGCGGGGGAGGAGTTTCAGTTCGATGTTCTTGATATCTGTCAGGTCAATCTTGTTGAACTCGAGGTACGCGCCGGGTTTCTTCACTACTACGATGGTGCTATCGCGGTTGTAATCCATATCCTTGGCGCCGTTGGCTTGCGATGGGGAAAGCAGCGAACCACGCAGTACCAGCAGGTTCTCCGTAGTTAACGCTGTAGCTGTTGCGGTACCCTTATCGGTATAGGCAGCGCGGAAGATGTAGCTGCCGTTATCGTTTTCGCCTTTGGGTACCGCGGTTACGTAAGTGCCTGTAACCGGCATAGATTTTTGGGCCTTTTGCGCCGTGCCAAGGCTCATGATGTAGCGCACGATGCTACCCAACTCGTTGTTGGTTAGGGCGGGGTGGGCAGGCATCTCCGCATGACCCCAGGTGCCCGAACCACCGGTTTTTATCTTATTACTCAGGGTAGCAACAGCCGAGGGGTTGTTCTTGTATTTTTTGGCTACCGCGATGAAGGATGGCCCAAGCACCTTATCTTTTACCGAGTGGCAGGATTTGCAATCGCTTTTGGCAATAAGTGCCATGCCCGCCGCATACCTCGCGGTGGCATCAACGCCCTGCTGCCTTTGGGCAATAGCCGTCATGTTATAGCCTTCTGATAGGTAATTGGCACTCACCGATACCAGCGAAGCCGGGATGCGCCTGTTGCTGAGGCTGCCGTCTTCCTTATCGCTTACGTTTATTTTGTAGGCGATGGTTTTACCGGGGAAGAAGAAGCTGCTGTTGCCCTGGGTTAGGGTAACGGCAACCACAGGCGGCTCGTTGCCGGCTTTTATGGTAAGCGAGGTGCTGTTTTTTGCGCCTTTAAGGTCGGTAACGGTGAGGGTGGCTTTGTAAACGCCCGGCGTGGTAAAGGTTACCGATGGGTTTTGGTCCTTAAGTGTTTTGAACGGTTTGCCGCCTTTGGTTACCGTCCACTGGTAGGTAAGCGCATCGCCGTCGTCGAAATCTTTAGTACCTGCCGATGACAGGGCCACCTTCAAAGGCAGCGCACCTGCGCTTTTATCGGCCTTGGCCTGCACCTGCGGCTTGCGGTTGCCGCCGTTGAATTCTATGCGGATAAGTTCCGCTTCGGGGTTGTTTTTGAAGTAGCCGTTGCCGTATTCCAGCACGTACAGGTCGCCATCCGGGCCGAATTTCATATCGATAGGGCCACGCAGGCGCAAATCGGGCAGGAAGCGTTCCATAGATTTGTACGAGCCGTCTTCGCCAATTTCTACCACATTTATCCAGCCGCGCACCCAATCGGTAATGAGCCATTTGCCTTCATAATAATCGGGGAAGGGGCGCTTGGCGCCTTTGAAATCGGCTGCACGGAAAATGGGGCCGCCAACCGCGCTGTTGCCGCCGGTTTCCATCAGCGGGAATTTATCGCTCAGGCCCTTGGCATACCATATAAAAGCAGGCGTTGCAGGTGGCAGGATAATCATGCCGCTGCTATTCGGCGAGTGGTTTTCTGGCTTGTCGGCATTGAAGAAATCGCCCGACTGGTGCGTGGCGAAATCGTACTTGCGGTAAGCTTTATTATCGCCCACAAAGTAGGGCCAGCCGTAGTTACCCGGCTTTTTGGCCTGGTTAAATTCATCGTACGATTGCGGGCCGCGCTTATCGAAATCGTCTTTAGAGCCGTCGGGACCAACCTCGCCCCAGTACAGCCAGCCGGTTTTGCTGTCGATAGTTAAGCGCCATGGGTTGCGGTTGCCCATGGTGTAGATCTCGGGCTTGGTTTGCGGCGTGCCGGGGGCAAACAGGTTGCCCTGCGGTATGGTGTAAGTGCCATTAGCCTCTGGGTGTATGCGCAGTATCTTGCCACGCAAATCGTTGGTATTGCCAGATGATTTCTGCGAATCCTCGGGCGACATGCCCGGTCGCTCGTCCAGCGGACTAAAGCCATCGCTGGCCCTGCTGAAGGTGTTATCACCCGTGCTCAGGTACAGGTTCTTGTCTTTATCGAAGAGCATGCCGCCGCCTACGTGGCAGCATTCCTCGCGCTGGGTGGGTACATCCAATACGGTTTTTTTGGTATTACGCAGGATGTCTTTACCCAGCCAGGTGTAGCGTTCCAGCGTGTTTTTGGCCACATCGCCGGCGGGGGCGTAGTACACGTATATCCAATGGTTGGTTTCGTAGTCAGGATCCAGGATGATGCCCTGCATGCCGTCTTCGCCCTCGCTTACCTCGCCTTTTTTGTTGACGTATTTGGTGCTCACGGCAAAGTCGGCAATCACAGTGATTTTATTGGTTTTAGGGTCGTACACCTTTATTTTGCCTTTGCGCTCGGCGTAGATAACGCGCCCGTCCTTCAGTATCTGGAACTGCATGGGTTCTTCTACGCCCTGCGCCAGCACTACTTTGGTAAAGCGGTTATCCTCGGGTTTCTTGGACGATTGTGCATACGTAGCTGTGGCGCATACCGCCAGCAATAAAAAAGCAGGCAATGCCCTAAAAAGGTTTTTAGGCTTAAACATGAGATGATGTGAGATAATTAGCTGAGTAATAAATGATGTAGCCAAAGTAGCTATTTTCCTGATAAATATAGGCATTGATTTTATTTAGTGGAATTTACTAAATAAAAATATACTGAACTACAAACGCCTGCCGATTCTGCAACCGATTGGACATAAAACACAAGTAGTTCATTTAAAACATATTTTGTTTTACTATATTTAATGCATCTTAAACTTCGCCTAAACACCTACAGATGCCTGCTCATAGAATCTCCCGATGCTTATTATTGACTATAATACTCTTGTTGATATTTTGCAAAACTTATGCACAACAAAGGGATGGGAAAACTTTTCAGCATAAAATGCGCCTGATGGATAGCCTCTCATTCTACAAAATGGATGGCTACGATACGCTTAAACATGTATTTACGGTAGATACCATGTATGGCCATACTTACAAGCAGGATTATTATGGCTGGGCGCGTAGCGTTGAAGACTACATGATATTGCTTTGTACAGATGGCCGGGAGCTTAAAATTGACAAGTGGCGAATTACGGCTGTAAAAGTGCTACCTATAAATGATGCCACTATCTCAATTTTTACCAGGCCGCGTAAAGAGGATCCGTTTTACTTCATGGACAAATTCGGAGCGGACTATTTGCTGGTATTATGGTTATACAAAAAAAGTAAACCCGGTTACTCGCAGCAATTATTGCGCGAAGGGGATGCCTTACCGGCTGATACTACTTTGAGGGATAATTTTGGGATTATTTATTATGATGATATGTTATCTGCAATGTCGATGGATAGGGACTACGCACAAGCTATTGTATTTGGTGCGCATCTTTCAGGAAGGGCGTTTAAAGGCTACAAATATCAGCAAGAAGCTATTGCTTTAACCCGCCAGTTGAAGGATAATAGCGAAGATTTTAAAGCATTTCATCAACCGGATTCTGTGGAGTGGGCGGCCTTAAAGAAAAAGTTAAACAAAAAGGAGCAGGTGTTGTATCTTGCTGAAAGGCTGCGCCTTTTGAATTGTATACAGCCAGGCCAACCCGGGGGCATAAGTTATAGTATGGACCAGTTTTCTGTATCCATGCCCGAAGCGACGAAGAACGGAGTTTCTTACTGGGGGCATGGCACTCGGTACAGGGTTATTAACCCTTATGTAGAATTGGTTGAAATGAAATTATCGCCCGGCGAAATACAGCCCTTGCTGCCTTACCTGCTTAAAGAAACGTACATACCTTCTTATAGCTATTTCAGGGATTTTAGGCCCGAAAGAACCGTGCATAAATTAAGCTGGGTGGTGGAGAGTTTAATATTTGAATGTACCACTAAGCACTTTTTAAAAAATGATTTTTTTACATCGCTATCCCTTGAGCAGAAAAAAGTTGAAGTGGAGGAGATAAGAAAATGGTGTGAGGAAAATGCGTCTTCGTCGCGACAGGAATTAACCATTGCGGTATTAAAATCAACCGATAATTGGAGCGAGTTCCAAAAAGTGCTTGCAACCGCGAGGCAGGAAAAGTATGAACTATTGTTGCCCGCTATCGTAGGAAGATACAACGATTTTAAGGCGTTTTATTCACCGGTGCATAAGTGGCTTATTGCCCAAACGATGTTTGAACTTGGCGACGAGCGATACCTGGGCACAGTTAAACAATGGAATAAAGACACCACAGATTTGGAGGTAAACCTTTGGACTTCGTTATTCTTGTTGAAGAATGATAAAGGAAGTTACGAGCACGCCATGGCCGGGCTTGAAACCGTGCTGGAACAATGCGATGGCAGTGCTTATTACCCGCATGCTATGGACCTGTTGCTAAGCATGAACGATAATCGGGCCTTAAAGCTGGCGGAGGGCATATTGGCGAAACCCCAATTTCAAAGGTTTCTGATGTTTGGCGATTATTATATCAACTTTATCAAAAAGCTATTGGCCCTAAAAAGCGATTACACTTTTAATTATATCCAAAGTAAATTAGTTCCGTTTTCAGCAGAAGATATTAAAACCCTAAGAAAAGCCACCGATGGAGTATCTTTTGCACTGGAAAGCGACACATTTGTGTCTGTAGTGGATGCATTAAAAGACACAAAACACGGTTACTATTCCCAAAACACAATCAAGGCAAAGGCTGATTATAAAAAAGCGCTGAAGCAATGGTTTGGTATTCAATATAAACTCCTGAAGGAGGGGAAGCCAAACCAGTTGCATCTGGATATTGTAAAAGCATATGCACCGGTAAGTTTTGTAGATAGCCCGAATTGATAACTTCTCCCGCTGCTTTAGGGGTATTTGAGTCGCCGCCTCCGCAAGTGCCCCACCTGTGGCCCACATGCAGAGCCGCTGAGCAAATCCGGCACACAAATCCGCTTTGCAAACCGCATACCTATCCTGCCGATGATTGCTTCGTTCCTCGCAATGACGAGGTTGAGAGAGCTGCGTAGTTTTGGTCTACCCAACAACAAACAGTACCCGCGTTATCTAAACCCGATAGCAGCGTAAAGCCGCTTTTGCCTGCGGCTTGCAGCGAATAGCGGGGCAGAACCCAACCTAAGTACCACTGCAATTGCTTTTCAAAATTGTCTGACTCAGAATTAAAACCGCGCATTTCAGAAAACGCCTGCCAATTTTGAATGACCTGAACCCAACTCTCTTCCTATTGCTTTTGATAAGGATACTCCCCAAGATAATTCCCCGCAGGCGCGTAGTTGGCCACTACGTAGATATCGCCGCTGGCCGAAATGGCTACCCCAAGGCCTACCTGGGTGGTGTTTTGCCAAATCATTTGGGTGTAATGGCCGGTGCCCCCGCCGCTGCTGAGCTTACGGTAGGTATAATCTTTCTTTTCGCTGTACCAGCCCTCCGAAGCATCTAAAGGGGTGTAGTTACTGGTGCCCATGAAAATATTTTCGCCGTATTTATTATTGGGGCGATGCGCAAAGGTACCGGTAGCGGCCAGGTGGTCGGCCCATTGCTGGGCGAAGGCCGAAAGTTCTTTGCTCCAGGTAAGCGGCTGCACGCCAACTTCTTTCCGGGCCATGTTATGGTGGTTGAGTACTTTTTGGGCATCGGCCACCGAAATTTTAGAGCCGGTTGCATCGTTAGTTGTTTGCCCATGGGCGTAAGCGGATATGAACAGGAGGAAGGCGATAAAGTATTTGGTCATGATTGGCTTGTTTAAGGTTATATGGCTTAAACATAGGCATTTCGGAATAGTTTAATGTCTGGTGAAATAAAATTTAATTGGAAATTGCCTGAACTCGAATTTTTCGCTGTTGTTTGCTTTAAAGGTGCTCCGGAGGGCAACGCGGTGTGAGGAATTCAAGGGATGTGAGCCGAATGCCCCTACGCCTTAATAGCCTTACAAATAAGCCCGGCAATGCTTCTTATTTCTATAAAATCATCCTGCAGGTTTTGGGTATTGATGTGCGAATCGGTACAGATGAGTTTTTTGATATACCCGCAGTTTTTTAATTTTTGTAGTCCATCATTTACGAACAGCCCGTGCGTGCATATCACATAAATATCGGCAGCGCCGGCATCTTTGTAGGTTTTCGCCGCGTTGATAATGCTGCCTCCCGACCGGATCATATCATCATAAATAATAACGGTTTTGCCGGCTACATCAGCATTAATGGCGCTTACCTCGGTTTGGTCGCCTTTGAGGCGGCGCTTGAGGATGAATGCAGCGTTTACCCCCATATCGTTCGCCAGCGATTCAACCCATTTGGCCCGGCCTGCATCGGTGCTGGCCATTACAAAGTTATCGCCGCCGTATTGCCGGGCCGCGTCTATCACTATATCCTTGCAATAAACGTGCACAGGGTACAGCCCATGCTCAAAGTAGTATTGAATGCCTTCGGAGTGAAGATCGAACAGGTAGATACGGTTACCCTTGTTGCTGCGTGGGATAGCACTAAACAGCCTTGCCCGCGTTTTGGCGGTAACGATCTCCTGCGATAACACCGCCCTTTCCATGGTAGAATAACCAAAATAAGGCACGATAAGCGTTAAGGAATTAGCACCATAACTAACCAGCGATGATGCCAGGTCGAACAGTTCCAGCGTGGCTTCGTCGTTAACGGTGCCACCCAGCAGAATGATGTCGCGGTTCTCCACTTCGCTCAGGATGCGCTGGTAGCGTTCACCATCTGTAAAAGTGTTTACCTCTACTTCGCCGCGTTCCAGATTGCTGCAGGCCAGCATTTTTTCGGCGAGGTATTCGTATGCTTTGATGTGGAAAAGGATCTTTTTCATCATAAATTAATAGTTTTTGATTTGATCAGCCTGTCGATATGAATAGTTGCCTGGTTAAAGAGATCTTGCCAGTTACCTGTTAGTTCGGTATATGCAATATTGCGGCTTGCCAGCGTTTCCCGGTGGCTGGCATCTAATAAGTCTCTTCCGGGTTTACTTAACCGCGTGCCATCCTGCTGATACGGCGCGTTGTGGTTAAGGTAAAGGTACAATTGGGCGTTATTAGCGGTATCAATGTAATCACTTACGGGCAGTTCCCGGTTAAATACAAACCGGCAGTAAGACCGGGTTATGTTAATATCGGTATCAATGATAGTTAAAGGGCTGCTGCCAACCATAGCTCTAACTATCCTGTTTGCATGCGCTGTAGCTACCAATTGCAGGCTCTCCATCGTGATATTGTTTGAGTTGGGGATCAGGTCTCGGCCTGCCTCTAAAACCAGGTTGCAATTATAATGGGCGGCAAGTAGCTGCGCCAAAGTGGTTTTACCGGTAGATTCTGTACCCAGTATAACCACTTTAAGGGCAAAATAGCGCTTTACAGCATCGGGCAAAAAAGCCCAGCCGGCATACAGGTTGTTACGGATGAATGTTGCCGAAACGGGGACCTGCGTTTTTGAAATATCGAAGGCAACGTGCTGTATGCCCATAAAGCCGGCAACCAATTCGCCGTAGGGCTCTGATGTAATCACGATTTGATGGCCCGGGTATATCTTTTTAAACTCGGCAGACCATATACGCGACACGTTTACAGATGTTTCTGATGTATTGGGCAATACGCTTTTGTTGTAACATAAAACATTCACCTCCATGTTTTCAATATCGGCGAAGGTGGCTTCTATCCAGGCCTTTCGTACGCCGGGCGGAATAGTTTCCTCATCATCGCAACAAACCAAAACCGATAAAAAATCGCAGCGGGTAAGCGCGAAGCTTATCATGGCCTGGTGCCCTTTATGGAAAGGTAAAAACTTGCCAAATACGAATGCCTTAGTCATTTACCAATTGCTTTTTCCAGTTAATGGCTCCGTAAATTGCCAGCCCTAGAAAGATAAGATATTCGAGCGAGAGAAAATAAACGCTCTTTTTTAAATAGAGGACCACGCAAATGGCATCTATCAGGATCCATAGATACCAATTCTCCAATTTTTTTTTCGCTAATAAAATGGTTGCCACTATGCTTAAAACCATCACCAAAGAATCGGTAAAGGGATAAGCTGCGCTAATTTTAAAGTAACCGGGCAGGTAAATGTGGATGTTGCTGATAAGCAAACCGGCCAGCAATGCCCCGGCAATTACCACAACGGTTAGCGCCCAGCGGGCTTTTGTACTTATTACTGTAATATGACTTTTAGCTTTGCTTGTGTTCCAGTTGTACCAGCCATAAATAGTTACGATAAAAAAATATGCCTGCAAAAACATATCAGCATAAAGCTGAACCTGGAAGAACAGGATAAATAAAAACACCTCGTTGATGATACCTGTACCCCAGGTAAGGATATTTGCCCTTGATGCGTAATAAACCGAAATTAAACCAAATAGCGTGCCCACCATCTCTACGTAACTGATGGGATAACCTATAATGCTGAAGGCAATGTTTCCTATATCGAAAAAACGCATCAAAAAGTATATTTTACCGAAGTGTAAAAATTAGCGGGCGACTGCACAAAATACTTTTTACTGGCATCAAAATCTACGTAGCCGTTATTAAAATACTTAGTGTTGGTTATATTGTTGATAAAAACACCCAGCTCAAATTTGCCCATATTAAACTGCATGCGGCTATTTAATATGGCATAAGCGTTTATTTTGGCAGTGTTTGCATAATCAATAAAAGACTGCCCCTGAAAACGTGCCGACAAGCTGATCAGAAATTTTTTCCGGGTGTAAACAACTTCCTGGTTAATGATAACGGGTGGCGTTAATATGGGCGCAATTACCTGCTTTTGCTCGGTTATACGGCTGTAATTGAACGATGAGTTATTTATTAAACTAAAGTTGCTGTTTACCTGGTATGCAAAAGTAACTTCGGCACCGGTCCTGTAACTGCGTTCAACGTCGCTTGTAAGCGCAAGCCCGTTAGGGCCAAACTTTCCGTCGAGTACAATTTCGTTTTTGAAATCCATATAATAAAAATTCAGGTTCCAGCTCACTTTGCCATACTTGTACCTAAAACCCAATTCGTGGTCAACAACACGTTCGGGGTTTTTAATGGAAACCAGCGGCTGCCCCAAACTATCGGTTATCAAATTATCATTTCCGCCAAACAGATCGTTCCGGGTTGGTTCTCTTCCGGTTTTACCTATACTGTAATAGGCAACCATGTGGTTGTTTACCTGCCAGGTTATGCCGGCTTTAGGGTTTAAAAAATGCCAGTATAATTTATCCAGCGGTACATCGCCCCGGTAATTAAACGTTGCGTAACGTGCCTGCACATCGGCAAAAAGCGTTAGCCGGTTAATGGTGTAATCAATTTTGCTGAAAGCGCCAAACTCTTGCTTGTAGCCGGTATTTACGTATAGCTTGCCCAGCGTTTTTTCGCTGCCGGTATGCCGGCGCTGGTAAACGTTACCTTGTACGCCGGTGGTCCAGTTTAGTCCGCCCTTAGAAAATGTATAGTTACTGAACATACCCACCAGGTTTGACCGGAACGCATAATTATATAGCTCGCCGGTACCGGGCACCCCTAAATAGCTATTTAAATTAAAATCGTAATTGCCGTTAAGATAAGTATAATAAACGCTCGACTGAAGCGATGAAGAATTATTGGGATGCCACGCACCCTGCAGTTGAACCAGGCATTGCGTAAAATTATCGTGTTCATTCTCATCTGCGTTGGTCCTCCTGTCCTGCTGTATCAATGCTTCAGGCACACCAAGCCAGGCCAGCTCGTTTTGCTGATGGCCCGCTAATACATTCATCTTAAAAATGGCTTTATCATAAATTAGTTCTCCGCTTAAAAAGGCAGATTGTGAAAGATTAGATGAGTGATGCTTATAACCATCAGCATAAAGTTGCGATGCCCTGGCGTAAAATGCTTTGTTGTTTTGCCGGCCGCTGTTAAATTCGGCAAACGCCCTGTAACTATTAAAAGAACCGTAACCGAAACCTAAAGTGGTGTAAGCGGGATCATAAAGATTGGGCGAAAACAGCTGAACGCTGCCGCCATAACTGGCTACGCCATTTTTGCTTGTGCCAACGCCCCGCTGAATTTGCAGGCGGCTTACCGAGTTAATAAGGTCCGGATAGTTTGAAAAATAGGCGCCCTGGTCTTCCGGTTCGTTTAAAGGCACCCCATCCAGTGATATATTTATACGGGTTTGATCTATCCCCCTCATCCTGAAATAGGAATATCCCTGTGTGCTGCCGGCATCAGAGTAAACGGTAATGGAGGGCGTTTCTGAAAGTAAATAAGAAGGTTCCTGTCCGGTTGACCGGGCCTTTAAATCTTTGCCACTTATATTTTGAAAAGTAACAGGGGTTAATTTATCGGCCTGGTAAACAACGGCTACTTCTTTTATTTTGTGTACAGTATCGGGCTTAACAAGCCGTTGCGCTTTGAGGGCCGGGCTTGCAAATAATAAAATGATAAGCAATGTTTTTTTCAACATTAGTGTTTAGGTTTATCGGTTCAAATTGGCTTTTACCTGCTCAAAACTCAGCTCGTTAACTAATGCGCCGTTCTCAAACACGGTGTGCAGCTCGTCGGCCAGGCCGGGGTTGTCCTGCTGGTTTACGGTTTTAAAGATGCCATTAATTTTTACCAGTTTAAGCCTGCCGGCTTTACTCTTTTTAAAACTTTGGGTAAGGTTGCCGTTGGCATCCAGTTCGGTGGGGTGTTTTTCTACGCCTATCTGCTTACCGCCAACCACTGCGCTGCTGCATTTTAATGCAAACTTTTGGGTGTCGCGGTCTACCTTTTGCAGCAGGGCACCACCCATGCCCAGCACCAGGTTCTCGGCGCTGATGTTGTTAGCTTTTAAACTTTGGTACATCACTTTAATAGCCTCGTAGTTTACGCCATCGCCCTGTATCACCCTTATTTGCGGTGGAAGCACTTTATAACCCTTAGCATTTACGGTATATCCAAACTTGTTGAACAAGATCTCGAAAATGCGCAGCAGGGTCATTACCGGGTCGCCGCTATCGGGGCGGATAACGAGGGTGCCTTCGCGGTTCAGGATCTGTTGTTTCAATTCCTCTCCCCAGTATTCTTCACAGGCGCGGAAGATGTTGTAGCTATCGCTTACGCAGGCAATGGTGCCCGTGGGGAAGGTATTCAGCACATGTTTGAATACCTCCAATTCGCCCTGCTGGCCCAGCAACGTACAAATACTATGCTCTGTTGCGGGGATGCTGAGGCCGTAAACTTTTTGGGCAGCGTAATAGTTTTTTGCCATTACAGATGCTGCCAAATTATCGCTGCCGCTAAAGCTGAGTAAATGCGCCGCGCCGCCCAGCTTAGCGCTTTCTACGCTGCTTACGCCACGAAAGCCAAAATCGTTCAGTACAAAATCTATCCCGGCTTCGCTGCCTTCGGTGGCAGTTTCGGCATAAAATTGCGTAACTACTTTGCGTACCTCGCTGCTTAAAGTAGCTACAGTGCAGGGGTACCATACCTGCATCAGCAGGGTTTCTAAAAAGTTGGTGAGCCAGTAACACTCCGGGTCGGTATTCTCAATGGTCATGAGGGCGTTGCCGGTGGGTACGGCGGTGCCCTCGGCAACGGCTTTTATTTTAACAGGCAGGTGGCCATTGTATTTATCTAAAATATACTGGAACTTACTTTTATCAAAAACATCATCGCGACCGAAAACCTGTGGTAAAAAGTCGGCAGCTTCGTCCAGGTCCTGCTGGGTGAAGGCCGGCCCTTGCAGGTATTCCTTTAAAAAATATTGCAGCCCAAAAAACACCGTTTGGTTAAACATGCCGCCACGGCTTTCCAGGTAGCTGTAGATATTGGTAGTGCCGGGCATGTATAATTTATGGTGAGCGTATTTGTAGGCATCAGCCAGTAGGATCAAATTTTCGCGTTTCATGGCTATTTGTTGTTTAGGTATTTATTTATGATGAAGGTAAACATGGCGATGTGCTCGTTACTGATGAGCTCATCAGCGATCATTTGAGGCAGGTCGGCCAGTTTAAACCAACCGAGGTCGATGATATCATCCTGTGCCTTTGGCTCGCCGCTTATATGCTCGCAGCTAAACAGCAGGGTGATGATCTTATCGGCTTCGCTGCGGTAGCGCCAATCGTTTATTTTGGCCGAGGTTTCGTACTGCATGGCGGTGCTTTCCATTTCGCCCGCTTCTTCGGTCAGTTCCCGTTTCGCGGCGCTTTCGTAATCAGCATCCTCCGGGTCGGCAAAACCGCCTATAAAGCGCCATTTGTTGTTAATGGATTTTTTGCCCAGCAATATCTCGGTTTTATTATGGCGAAACATGGCGATATCAACAGTTGGGTAAACTTTGGTGTATTGATTGTACAATGCATAAAGGATGCCCGCGCGGAAGTCGTTAGAATCGAAAACCTTATCGGCGTACTGTTTGCGCAGCTCGGTGGCATTATAGTCGCCATGCTCGGGCAGTTCTACGGTTTCAAACCGGCCGCTGTAGTAGGGTATAAAGCTATCGCGGCTGCCATAAAGGCAAAATTGCTCGTTAGGGAAAACGCCTTTGAGCAGGTTATCCAGGTTATCCGACCATACCGTATCGCTCGGGTGATCGCTTACCGGCAGCACAACCACTGTAGGGTAGCTGGTTTTGATCATTTTTTCGCGGGTGTGGTAATCGTAAGGGTTTTTGCGGCTGCCGGTTAGGGGGCCAACACCCAGCATAATAATCAATTTATCATGCTTTTCCATCACCTGGCTTATAAGCTGCTGATGCCCCTGGTGCAGGTATGGGGTTTGGAATCGGGCGATAATAACTGCGGTTTTCATTTTCTAATTTGCGTTAATTATACGCAAATATAAATATGTGTTTTAATTACGCAAATTATTTTTTCAATTATTTTTTAGGGTGGTGGTTCGACAGGCTCGCCATGACAATTCACAGGCTCACCACGACAAGATGTGTGCTTTGAATGTAAAGGAGATCAGACCTCGAAGGTGATGCCGTCTTTTTTGAGGCGGAAGTATTTTTCTTCGTTAAAGCGGAAGAGGTTGCCGGGGCGGCCCGCGCCGCTTAGTTGTTGCTTCTCTTTGGTTTCTTCTAAAAAGCCGAAGCCGGTGATCTTCTTTTTAAAGTTGCGGCGGTCGATAGGGCGATCGAGCACGGTGGTGTATAGCTTCTCCAGTTCGGAAAAGGGGAATTTTTCTTCCAGCAGTTCGAAGCCAAGCGGTTGGTATTGGATCTTGTTTTTTAAACGCTCGTGGGCGGTTTGGATGATGCCGGCATGGTCGAAAGCCAGTTGCGGGATGTTTTTGATATTGAACCAGGCCACATCGGCGGCATCGGTATCGGCATGTAGCTCAAAGGCATCGGGTTTTACCAGGCCATAGTAGGTGATGGAGATCACCCTGTTTCGCGGGTCGCGGTTGGGCTGGCCAAAACTATAAAGCTGTTCAAGGTAGTTGATGCTGATGCCGGTTTCTTCCTTCAGTTCGCGGTGGATGGCATCCTCCAGCGATTCGAGGTCGCCCACCAGGCCCCCGGGTAATGCCCAGGCATCTTTAAAAGGGGGGATGTTCCGCTTGATGAGCAATACAGACAGCCCTTCTTTAGACGTGTACCCAAATACCACAGCATCTACAGCAACTTTTATATTTTGCGAAACCGCCATATTGCAAATGTATCAATAAGGGGGATGCGCGCAAAGGGTAAACGAAGGCAAGGTGTTGGTGATGGCCAAATGGTTGGCCCATTGCTGGGCATAACCCGAAAGTTCTTTGCTCCAGGAAGGTGCTTAAGAAGGCTTCGCCGTTTTAAGGAATTTTTGGGATGGGCAGAATTTGAGGTTACTAATTTCTTGTATACCAATTTTCAATTGTTATTCCCTCAATCCGGTTAAAATCTTTAACGTTATCGGTTACTAATATGAGGCTATTTTCTACAGCAGTAACCCCAATTAGAAGGTCAAACTCGTCGTTTACAGGCTTGCCTATCTTTCTCAATCGCACTTTCTCTTTTGCGTAGCGCCTTATACTACCGAATATAGGTATGATGGAAAGTCCATTGATAAAATCATCTACAGCCTTATGGGCTTTGAGGGGGTCTCCACTATTTTCTGCGCCAAATCGCAGTTCAACAACTGTTATCTCAGATATGAAAAAATTTGTGCGCCCTTTTTCGCGTATAATAGTGGCTAAATCCAATTTGCCCCTCAAAAAGAATATACAAATGCTGGTATCAAGAAGGTATTGCATTAGAAGTTGAGATCTTTTTCCCGGAATTTCCTGGATGCTTTTATTTCATTCACAATTTCTTCGGCAGGCTTATCTGAACCCCAAGCACCGTATGATTTGAAAAAAGCTTTTTCCGTTGAATTTTTTTCTTTTTTCAACGATTTAGACAAACGTTCGATGAGTTCTATTTTCGTAATTGCATCCAATCCCTCAAACAACTTGGCGTAAGTGTCGATGATATTTTTGTTTGCTACTGTCATACCGGCATTATTAAGGATGAAACTCCGTTCGTTTTTCAAAAATAACAATTATTCTTTAAACCAAATCAGGGTATTAAAAGCCGTTTATTTTGAATAAGCAGTATGAACCGACATAATTTTGCCCATTCCATAAATTCCATGAAACGGCGAAGCCCTCTTGAGCACCTTTAAAATAAACAACAGCGAAAAATTCGAGTTCAGACAAATTTTACGATGAGCCGGCTTGATAATCGTAACATATCAAAATCGGTGAAATCAAACCAAAATCGGTGAAACGGCGCACCCCTCTTTAACACCACTGAAAAAGTATTTAAAGAGTTAAAAATCCCCGTTCTGTGCCGTACATTTATTCCGATAAACCTTAGGTGCTGAAAAAGGGAGAACAATAGGCGGGTAGCAGTATAATCGGTGCAATCAATCCCCATAAATCGGTGCAATCACAATAGTATAATATGAATAAAATTCTCCTCAAAATCAAACTGATATACCTGCCTTACCTGCTTGTCGGCGCAGGCTTTATTGCGGGCTATACCTTTTTAAACTGGCTGCTTATCATCAAGCTGGAGCTACTGGCCCTAAATGATGACGTAGTGAATTACTGGCTGCCGTTTTCGCTCGTGTGGATACCTATACTGCTGGTGCTAAGGCCCCGGTTGAAGCTGCTGAGGCTGAAAACAAAAAAATCCGACCTGCCGATGTTGTATTATCTGGCGATAGCTGCTTCCATATGTATCCCAACGATTATTGCGCAGCAATATATTCCCCTGGCCACGGGTAAATTGACTACCCTGCAAAGTATTTCGGGCATCGGCAGCAAGCCGCTCACCAAGTTTTATAAGCTAAAGCACCATTATATCGATAAAACCCGCATCGGCGTGCACTACCGCTCCGAAACGAGCGGCAAGAACAACGAAACGCTTACTTTTTACATCGACGTGGTGTGCCCGGTACTGGATACGGCAAAAGCACCGGCGGCGCCCGTATTTACCGGAGCGCCCCTTACGCAGCTGAAGGGCAGCGTAGATCCTAAAAAAGCGCTGATTATGGTAGATGGTGCGACAATCGATAATTCGACGCTAAACACGATCAATCCTGATGATGTGCTCGATGTTTCAATTGTTAAGCCTGTGGATTATTCGCCTATTTACGGCGCAGCTGCTAAAAATGGGGTTATTATCATCACCACCAAAGGCGCGCAGCACGGGCAGGTATTTGACGACCGTACTGCGCCAAAGGCCTGGCTGGGTATAGAGTTTGAAAAACGGATAAGCAATAACTTAAACGATGGGGAAAAAGAAAGTGCTTACAAAGCGTTTGCACAGGAAACCGAAAAAGCATTTAAAGATACCAACCTCGAAAACTTTACCTACCTGGATAGGATAGGCGCAAGCACCAAACACCGGGGCTTGTTAAAGGCCGTGGGCAAGATATCCGTATCAGCCAAACCGCCTGTTATTTTAGAGGCGGTAAACCAACCCTTTGAAACACGCACAGGCGATAAATTAGGATGGATATTTAAGGGCTACGGCATTGGCGCGGCCATATTTTTGATTATGATATGCATCCCCAAAATGGACGAAAGGGCGTATGAACTGTACCTTAATCCCCCGCCTGGTAAACAGTTCTCATTTACCGGCTTGCTGCAATCGCTAACCAAAAGCAACCTGTACGTTACAGCTATTATAGCGGCTATCAATGTGTTGATGTTTATCATCATGGTGTTCGCCGGGCTCGGGTTTATTTCTTTCCCCGCCGATGAATTAATGAACTGGGGAGCCAATTACCGCCCTGCGGTTTTAGATGGCCAATGGTGGCGCTTACTTACCGGCACTTTTTTGCATGGCGGCTTAATGCATTTGGCGGGCAACTTGTACGGGCTGTTTTTTGCGGCCTTGTTTTTAGAGCCAAAACTTGGTAAACTGCGTTATGCCATCACCTATGTTATCTGCGGCATTGCAGCCAGCCTGGCCAGTATATGGTGGCACCCGGCATCGGTAGGGGTGGGTGCATCGGGGGCTATATTCGGGCTTTATGGCGTATCTATCGTACTGTTGCTTACCAATCGCGCAGATTTGAAAGCCAACCGGGGGCTGCTGATATTGAACATAGTATTCATCGGCTATAATTTGCTGCTGGGTATTTTTGGCAATGCCGATAATGCTGCGCATATAGGCGGCTTAACAGCCGGACTGGTGTTAGGTTGCGTGCTGTATTTTTACCTGCCCAAGCCAAAGCCTAAACGCAAATACGTACGAAAGAAGGAGGTGGTGGCTGATGAGGGAGAAGAGCAGAAGCCGGAAGGATAATTATCCCCCCTGGCCCGCGTAACCTAAACCCGATAGCAGCGAAAAGCCCGCTTCTACCGGCGGCTTGGAGCGCATAGCGGGGCAGGACCTAGCCGAAGCACCACAGACCTTGCTTTTCAATTGTCTGAACTCGAATTTTAAGGAATTAGGGGAATTCATGGAATTAAGGACTAATCAATTCTGCCCATTCCATAAATTCCTTAAAACGGCGAAGCCTTCTTGAGTGCCATTGAAATCAATTAAACACGAAAAATTCGAGTTCAGACAAATTTTTAAAATCCTTCAATCCTCAAATCCTTTAATCAAGGTCAATTTTTATTTATAACTACAAAAACTTCGTTAAAATTAATTTCGTAAATCATCGCTAAGGGGGATAGATGGATATCTCCGGTTTAAAGCACGATAGTACAAGCGGCCCCCTTGTGCGGATAAATATTTTTATGAAGTACAACGGAAAGGCGCTGGCGATGGTTATACGGCAGCGCAGGCTGGAATTGAACTATTCGCAGGAATATGTTGCAGGTAGGTTAGAGATGTCGCAAAACGCCTATAGCAAGTTGGAGCTTGGGCAAACCGGCATTACCCTGGGCAAATTTATTGTTTTGTGCGATGCATTGGAGATAAGCGAGAAGGCACTGCTGAGCAATTACGCCGAAAGCTTACGCAACCAGGGAATATAATTACATGCACAGCACCAAAACCGCACTGCTCTTAATGACGTAATTTGTTTGTTGTCCCTACGCGACAATTATAAACCGAGCACCTATGTTTAACGGAAAAGCACTTGCCGCAGCCATACGCCAAAGGCGCCTGCAACTAAATTATACCCAGGATTACATCGCTTATAAATTAGGTATGTCGCAAAATGCTTACAGCAAAGTGGAGCTTGGCTTTACCGCCATTACGCTGGACAGGTTTATATTGCTCTGCGATGCCATGGAGATTGATATGCGCGATATGCTGAAACCGGTGCTATACGTGGCGTAATACAATATAGCTTCTTATCATACAGTCGCCATTATTGTAAAAGTATATCAACGCGAACTCTCTTTTTTTAAACGCTTCCCTAATTATCGTTTGCTAAAAAACGAGGATTAGGTTAAATAAAAAAAGCGGCTACCCTTGCAGGTAGCCGCTGATTAGAATTTCTAAAAGGTTTATTGCGTAATGGTTACGGTCCCCATATCCTGCACTGCACCGTTGGTAACGGTTACATTGGTAACGGTTTTTGCAGTATAAGGGCTTACGGGCACAAACAGAACATTATAGGTCCCGGCGTTTAAACCCGAAAAATAGAATTTACCCGTTGCGTCGCTAACGGTTCCCACGGTGTCGGTTCCCATAATTGCATAAACTTTTGGTGAAGAAGCTGCAGGCGAAACAACGCCGCTTAAAGCGCCCGAAACAGCTTGCGGAATGGCCCGGATAACCGGTTTTAACACGTATTTACCGTTACCAGTTAATACTATTGATTGCGCAGCATCAAAATCAAGGCGCATGGTGTAGGCAATCCCTGCGGTGAGGTTATCATGCACATTAAGTTTTACACCGGAAGTTTGGCCACTGGGGGTGGTAAGGTCAAACGATACACCGGCAACAATTACTTTGTTGCCGGTATCATTCAATACCAAACGTATCTGTTGTATGGTACCTGCGGGGATATCCTTATTGGCAAGTATAGTATCTCTGCCTTCGCGGAAGCGCAGAATATCGATCGGCCCGCCATTAACATCAAGGGTTTGTTCGCCCTTATCGGTTACAATTACCACACTTTTTATGCTGAGAATAACGGCATCGAAGGCACCTGGCGCATCGGTTAGTTTCACGGTTACGTTCGAGGTTGAGCCTGCGGAGTTAGTAGCGTCCTTTTTACAAGCAAAAAATGTAAGGCTTAGGATCGCGGCAAATAAAAATAGCTTTTTCATAATAAATTATTTTGGTTCAAATACAGTGGGGCAAAAGCGGTGCCTAAGGCGGTAATGTGTCGGTTAACAGGCCTTATGTGTCGACGAACCGGCTCTTTTCAGGCGATTCGTCCCTGTCATTTTTTGGTTCAATTTTAACTGTATGTCATAATGGACAGGTCTCAAAGAGGATCTCCTACCATCTTTTGCCGCCAAGATCTTTCGATAGACGACCTTGTGGAAGCTGGAAGTTCCCGAGGTATCAGGTTTTATCAACCGTAAAGCATCTTCGTTACCTGTGTTACGGCACCGGGCTTCTATCGAGAGCCCCTCCGGCAAGGGGAAAACGACTATGTCGAGGAGCGGCGGGGAGAAAGCGCAGGGGCGACGTGGCAACCTTATAGGACAAGCATCGCTACTGTGCAATGTGGCTAAATGTCCTATGAGGTTGCCACGCTATCGCTCGCAATGACATAATAGCGTTAAAACCGTTTCTTCACAAAGTTTCAATCACTTCAGCAGCCCCCAACCCCGCGCATCACATCCCCCGTCCAAATTATTTTGAAAAACTTCTTGCACGTTTCGTTTTCATTCCGTTACTTTGAATAACAAAGTACTTTAAATGGAAGAAAAAGATTTACTGGCCGAAATAAGCTCCATCCGCACCATTATGGATAGGAGCACCAAGTTTATTTCGTTGAGCGGCTTATCGGGCATCTTGGCCGGCATATATGCGCTGGTTGGTGCCGGCATAGCATATAACCTGTTATACCTGCGTACCGATTCGTTTCTTGAACGGGGGTATTACCGGTTGCTGGAAGAGCGGCTTATTTTAGTGGCTGCTGTAGTGCTCTTTTTGTCGCTGCTCACCGGCGTATTGCTTACCCTGCGCAAAGCAGGTAAAAAAGGCCAGAGCGTTTGGAACCAAAGCAGCCAATCGTTGTTATTGAACGGCGCGGTACCACTGGTTACCGGCGGTATCTTCTGCGTAATTATGCTATTGCGCGGGTACTACGTGGTAATTGGGCCCTGTACATTAATTTTTTACGGATTGGCGCTGATAGCTGCGAGTAAATATACCTTTGGCGACGTAAAATGGCTGGGCCTGCTTGATGTTGGGCTGGGCTTGCTTGCTGCCATCTTCCCGGGCTACGGCCTGTTTTTTTGGGCCTTTGGCTTTGGCGTGCTGCACATTTTGTACGGTACCATTATGCACTTTAAATACGACAGGTGAAAGTTACCTTAACTAATTTTGATAAGGCTTTCGAGAACCGCATACGCTTACAGATCATGAGCGTGCTGGTGGCCAACGAAAGCTACGACTTTAATTCGCTGAAAGAACTGCTGGACGTTACCGACGGCAACCTGGCCTCGCACCTTAAGGCGCTGGAAAAGGAGGAGTACATCACCGTGAACAAATCTTTTTTGGGCCGCAAGCCAAACACGAAGTACATCGCTTCGGATTTGGGCGTACAGGCTTTTAAACGCCACCTGCAGGAGCTGGAAAATTTGATAAAACTGCAGAAGAAGTAAAAAATTTGGGCTTACGCTTTGAATTTCAAAGTGGAATGTAATTAACCACCACGTCATTATAAGGAGCGGCGGGGGAGGAAGAGCGTTGGGGCGACGTGGCAACCTCATAGGAAGGCCGACGTGTTTAGCAAATTGGCAACATGTCCTATGAGGTTGCCGCGCTTCGCTCGCAATGACATAATTGAAATAACTTACCACCATGTCATTGCGAGGAGCAGCGGGGGAGGAAGCGTGGTGGCGCGACGTGGCAACCTCATAGGACGGCCGACGTGTTTAGCAAATTGGCAACATGTCCTATGAGGTTGCCGCGCTTCGCTCGCAATGACATAATTGAAATAACTTACCACCATGTCATTGCGAGGAGCAGCGGGGGAGGAAGAGCGTAGGGGCGACGTGGCAACCTCATAGACGGGCAACGTTGTTTAGCAAATTGGCGATACGCCCTATGAGGTTGCAACGCTATCGCTCGCAATGACAAAGCGATTTTGTCGCCGCAGGGTCTCTCGATAGAGGACCCTGCGGAAGCAGGACATTCCGGCGTGTATCACGATGCGTTTCGTGATGCATATTCGCTACCTGTCCTACGGGCGCCGGGTCCTCTATCGAGAGACCCGGCGGTAACGGGAAATAAATATAACCCTCTCTTTGGAGAAGGCAGGCTGAGGCTAACAAGCCTATTTTTTTACCCATAAACTCTGAATTTCAAAGTACTTTTTAAATAAATAATATGACAACAATAAGCAACTACCTAAAGCAAGACAAGGTAACCACCATCGGCCTGGTGCTTATCCTCATTTCCACGGCATCGTTTTGGCTCACGGGCTTGTATGGCCGGCCCGATTCGGCATTCGGGGCATTTTTGGTGAACTACGTGATATCCGTAGGCTTCGGCATTGCGGTGGTTGTTGATACCATCCAAAAGCATGGCTGGCACTACTCGCGTGGTAAGGCCGAGCATACCGCCGTGCTGCTGGTGCTCAGCTTCATCAGCGCATTCGCCCTCAACCGCGAATTGAACGTGTTTGATGATAGTACCGATTGGCTCAGCATATGGGTAGTAGTGTCATCTGTAGCCCTGCTGCTGGCCATGCGCCACCAATGGCTCGGTACCATCCCCCGGTATTTTACCTTCTTTTTTTTGGGCGCGGCCCTGCTGCTGTTCATGTACTATGCCTTTTACCTGCTGCCGCTGTACGTGCTTAGTTTAATAGGCATACTGGCTGCGGGCATTGCCCTGCATACTTTTGCGCCGCTTTGCCTGGGCATCATCACCATGGTAATACTGCTAAGGGCCGGTCGGCAGGAAAGGGGTTTGCTGTACTCCACAGCAGCCGGCTTCGTGCTGCCTTTGATAGCAGCCGGCGTGTTCCTGTTCTGCTGGGGCCAAACCGATAAACAAATAAACCTCATCATCAACCAAAACAACCTGAATGAGGGCAAACTGCCCAACTGGGTTGCCGTGAGCCGGCAGCTGGACAAATCGCCCATTGCCGAGCGCATCATGAAAAGGGGACTGGTGTACCACGAAGTTTCGGCCATGGATAATTTCTTTTTCGGAGGGATGCCGAGCCGCTCTTTCGACGAGCGCAAGCAGCACGACCCGCTGGTGGTGCTGGCCAGCCTGTTCTTCGGGAAACCCAACCTCGACGAAACCGAGCGCATCAACATCCTCAAAGCCATGTACAACAGCCGCCACCAGGCGCAGGATAGGCTGTGGGCTGGCGACAAGCTGGAGACCATCAGCGTGATCAGCAATGTAAAGCTGTACCCCGAGTACCGCATGGCCTATACCGAGAAAACTCTTACCGTGCGCAACAATGCGCATAACAGCTGGAGCAACCAGGAGGCTATCTACACTTTCCAACTGCCCGAGGGCTCGGTTGTGAGTTCGCTCTCGTTATGGATTGATGGTAAGGAAGCAAAATCGAGGCTGACCACCAAGGCCAAAGCCGATTCGACCTACAAAACCATCGTAGGGGTAGAACGACACGATCCATCCGTTGTGCACTGGCAGGAGGGCAACACCATCAGCGTGCGGGTGTTCCCCTGCACTACGGATGAAAACCGCAAGTTCAGGATAGGGATCACCAGTCCGCTGCACTTAGATGGCAAACGTTTGGTGTACGAGAACGCCTCCTTTGAAGGGCCGACTGCAACCACTGCGCTCGAAACGCTGAAGTTGAGCTTTAGCAACAAACCCGCCAACCTGCAATTGCCCGGTATTTTTAAGCAAACCGGCGCAGATGTGTACACTGCCGACAGGACTTATGACCCCGATTGGGATATCAGCTGCGATGCCCCCCAGCTGGCCACAACCGCTTTCGCCTTTGCCGATACCGCTTACCGTGTAAGCGATTATCAAGCGCAGTACGAGAATTTCGTTCCAACGGCCCTTTACCTGGATGTGAACAACAGCTGGACCAAAGCCGAGTTCGACGATATATACGATAAAGCCAAAGGCCTGCCGGTTTACATTTACTACGATAAGCTGGTAAAACTGAGCGATAACAACAAAGATGGCTTGTTCGATTTGCTGAGCAGGCAGCGTTTCAGCCTGTTCCCGGTGAACGAGATACAGTCGCCCGACGGTGCCTTGCTTGTTACAAAAGGCAGCGATGCATCGCCCAATTTAAGCGATTTGGAGGGCAGCGGTTTTGCCGATGACCTTACCGCCTACCTTAAAGTGCCAAGGCATATCCGCCTGTATAATATGGGCAGCCAGTTGAGTCCGTACCTGAAGGCCCTGAAAGAGCTGCGTGTTTTTCGCTATGCAAATGGCACAGTGGAGGGCTTGGATACCCTGCTGGATAAGCACCAATTCACCGTCGACCAGGAAAACCAGAATACTGTGGTGATAGATAATGCCGGGCTGGTGATACAAAAAGCGCAGGGTCTTAAAACCGCCGATGCGCCCGACCACCTGCTGCGCCTGTTTGCCTATAACGATATCATGAAAAAGGTAGGTGCCGATTACTTCCGCCACGATTACGTGCAACCGCTAACCATCGCCGAGGCAGAGCAGGCGTACATCGTATCGCCGGTATCGAGCATGATCGTACTGGAAACCCAGCAGGATTACGAACGCTTCGGCATCGATGAAAACAAGAACAGTTTAAACAACGCCTCCATGAAATCATCCGGCGCCGTACCCGAGCCACAGGAGTGGGTACTGATCATACTGGCTGCAGGTATCGTTGGGACATTTATTTATAGGGGGAGAAGGGCCGTACCGCAGCTGTAGGGCCAAACTAACCGCTTCGCACATCAGCTCTGTAACCACTATGTCATTGCGAGGAGCGGCTCGGGGAACAAGCGTAGGGGCGACGTGGCAACCTCATAGGCAAGGCAACGTTGTTTAGCAAACTGGCAACATGTCCTATGAGGTTGCCGCGCTATCGCTCGCAATGACATAATAGAATTAAAAACAAGACCATGCTAACCATCCAACTAAAAACCCTCATCAAACCACAGCCGGCAATGTTCTTCGGGCTGGCGTACCTGGTGCTGGCCCTATGGTTCATCCCCGGTTATTTTATGGGGGATGCCAATGTGGCGATGGGGGCATTGCTGATACCTTACATCTGCACGGTGGATAAATGCCGTCGCAGCCTGCGCTATTTGTGGCCCGCGTTGTTATTCGCAGTATTGGCCCTGCTGCTGCCTGTAAATACGCTTTTTTTTGTGGCCCTGGTGTTTGCGGTGCTGTTGCTTATAGAGTGTACCCTCGGCAAGTTGAGCGATATATTGCTGTTCCTGCTCTTGCTTATTTCGCCGGTGTTCGGACATATCACCCGCATGGGCGAGTTCCCGGTGCGGCTTTGGCTGAGCGATAAGGTAGCCGTCGTGCTGGCCATGGGCGGGCAGCAGGCCAGCGCGGCGGGCAACCAAATTATGCTGGGCAATTACGAGTTCTCGGTAGACCCGGCCTGCGCGGGGTTGAATATGCTGGTGATGTCGGTACTGGTGTGCTTGTTTGTGTTGGCGTTTTACCAAAAGCGAAGCGGCAAGGTGCTGGGCTTTAAATGGCTGGCGTTGCTTTGCGTGATAACGGTTGCGCTCAACATCGGGTGCAACTTCTTCCGGATATTGCTGCTGGTGATGTTCAAGATCATGCCCGGCACTTTCTTCCACGATGCGGTGGGCATAGGCTGCCTTTGCCTGTACGTGCTGCTGCCTTTGCTGCTGGGCATCAAACCCTTGCTTGCCCGTTTTGGCAGGGTTAAAACCACAGTCGGAAACGCGAAGGCGTGGCCGGCCATGAGGTACCCGTTCTTGCATGCCTGCCTGCTGGCGGCTGTGTTGTTGGTGGCGGTGCGGCTGGTAAAATCCGACAGCCTGGTGAGAGGCAGTAGCGCAATCAGCCTGCCCGGTTACCACAAAACGCAACTGGATGGCGGCATCCTCAAATTCGAAAATAAGGAGGCGCTCATCTACCTCAAGCCAACCGCTTTCTACGCGCCCGAGCACGACCCTATGATATGCTGGGCAGGCAGCGGCTACGTTTTCAAAACCATCCGGGTAGAGACACTGAACGGGCACGATATGTACACCGCCACCCTCGTTAAAAACCATGACCGCATCTACGCCGCCTGGTGGTTTGATGATGGCCGCCTGAAAACCGTTAACCAGTTTGCCTGGCGCTGGGCTGCCGCCAAAAATCAGGGGCAGTTTTACCTGGTGAACATTAACGCTTCTTCGCCCCAAAAACTGAGGCAAAAAATAGGGGAGATGCTGGGGCAAAAGATTTTCAATAACAAAATCATGGTAAGCAAAGAATAACACAGAAAATCAAAGAAAAACACGGGAAAAACGACCCCTTTTTTCATCTATTTTAATAAAAACACGGAAATTTTAGCAACAAAACAATCATGAAAACACTCCAAACCGCCGACTTCAATCACGCCGGCAACGACCTCAACCGCCACATCGACGACGTGAAAAACCCGATCAAACTGGCCCGCACCATCAACTACAATCACACCATGCGGCGGATAAAAACCTGCATGAAAGTGATGATAGCCGGGCTGTTCCTCAGCGGCATAACTGCCTTCCCCATCGAAACCGAACTGCGCCTGCTGGCCAACCTAAGCGGCGCTGCCCCGGAGTACATACACAGCTGGATGAACACCGTTTACGCAGCCGTAAAAGCAAGCAACCAGACCTACCCGTTTTTAAGCTATGGTACTGATTGGCTGGCATTTGCGCACATTATGCTGGCCGTATTATTCGTTGGTCCGCTTCGGGACCCGGTACGGAATATATGGGTAATAAAATTCGGTATGTTTGCCTGCGTAATGATATTCCCGCTGGCATTCATCATGGGGCCTATCAGGGGCATCCCGTTGTTCTGGACGCTGGTAGATTGCTCTTTCGGGGCCGTGGGTATCATCCCCTTGTATATCGCTTACGTAAGTATCAAAAAAATAGAGCACTTTAACCGCCGGGGATTGTAACATGTTCAAATTCAATAAGTACTATTTCGCGCTGGCGGTGCTGCTGTTCAATGTCGAGGTATTGATAGCCGATTTTATGCACGATGCTTTCATACGCCCCTACGGCGGCGATTTTTTGGTGGTGATACTTGTGTATTGCACGGTTAAATCGTTCATTAAAAGCGATTTATGGGTAACGGCCATTGGCGTGCTTGTTTTCTCGTATGTTGTAGAAGTTACGCAGTATTACCACCTTATTAACCACCTGGGCTGGGAAAACTCGAGCCTGGCCCGCAACATATTTGGCACCACATTCCGCTGGGAAGATATGCTGGCTTATACGCTGGGGATGCTGTTGGTTGTAATTATAGAGCATTGGTTATCAAGGCATAATGCCTTACGAGGAGCGACGAAAAATGGATAATCCGAAGAAATATTTCGTAGAGCAGGGCTCTATCGTGCGCACTATCTGGAGCAAGGCCGATAACATCCTGTTCATATTTGCTGGCTCGGCAGCGGAGTTTGCCCTGAACAAGGCGGTAGACTGGCTGTACTTTACCGGCAAGCTCCCGGCCGACCCGCTGGGCAGGCTTTTCTCTACAGTTGAATACGGCCGCATGATCATCTTCTCCGAATATGATGGCGCGCTGGCGGCGATAGATAGAATAAACGCTATACACCACGGCGTGGAAAAAGCCCGTGGCGCACAGATACCCGATTGGGCCTACCGCGACGTAATCTTCATGCTGATAGATTACTCCATTCGTTCTTATGAGCTGTTAGACAGGCAATTATCTGACGACGAAAAAGAAGCCGTGTTCGAAGTGTTTTACCGAATGGCCCTGCGCATGGGGCTAAAAGAAATGCCGATTGACTATAAAAGTTGGGTAATTGCCCGTCGCGAACACCTTGATGCCCATTTGGTTAAAAGCGATTTCACCATCGATTTATTCAAGCAATATAAAAAGCATTTGGGCACTATCCGCTACCAGTTGCTGAAGCAAGTGCAGCTGCTCATCGTGCCTCAGGAGGCCAAAAAGCTATTGCCGATAGATAGTTTGTCGTACTTAATGCCTGTTATCCAGCTATATAAACTCTCTCGCCGCTTTAAGCTCGATGGCTTGATGAAGGAAGCTATTCTCCCCCCGGCATACAAGGCGCAGATAAAGGCGATGGATGTAGGCTAAGGCACAACCGTTTACCGATACATCGCCCCCGTTTGTCGATACAACCACAATACGCTCCATTGCAATGCGCATCTTCGGAAGATGGGTTCCATTGACCCGATACATCTTGACTATGGTGCAAATAAAAAGGCTGCTGATGGCACTGGTGCCGGCGTTTATGGCTTTATTGGCCTGGCGGGCGTTTGGAGATAAGTTTCCGGGGATGCTATTGCGTATTCCGTTAATTTTGAGTATTATAGCATCAACCGCAATCACCCGCGCGATTTTGGCAACGACTTTAACTTTTAAAGTTCCAGATGCATATCCAGGCCAGTAAAAGCAGCCGTACCGCGCAGCGCGGTCGGCTGTTTATAATCACGCTTTTGGTTGGTCTTATTAGCACCTTAAGGGTAAATGCGCATATTGCGCCGGCTTTTCTGCCTTTGCTCCAAATAAAAACCACTAACTTATTATTAATAGCGGCAAACCCGCAAGGCAATACCTGGGCGGGCTTCGGCAATATGCTGGCCCTGGGTTTGCAGCAAATAAGGCAGGGTACCTACCAGCTGTTATTTTTGTTTATGCTGCTACTGCCTGCGGTACTGGTTATTTCTAACAAAGGGCAATGGAGCGGCTTTGGTGGGGTAGGGTACAGCCTGGTGCGGATAGTTAGGATAACGGGGGCGTTCGCCATAGGTCACACCATCACGCTGCTCATCTTTGCTACGGGCATCATCCACTTCCCCATCCGCATTACCGGGATATTGATGGCCCTGGGTATTTTGCTAGTCGCAGTTCATGCGTATAAACCTATTTTTGCCCGTAAAGAGGCGTACATAGCGGCAGGTTTTGGGCTTGTACACGGCATGACCTTTGCCGAAACGCTGATAAACCTCAACTTTGATGCCGGGCATTTGGCTCTCGGTATCGTGGCCTTTAGCTTAGGCATCGAATTGATGTTGGGCTTGATTATTGCCATAGTCAGCCCCTGGCTTATTATCCTCAGCCGTATTAATCATTACAAAGGCTTGCGCGTTGCAGGTGCTTTGGTGGCTGCTGTAGCTGCGACAGGCTGGATGGCAGAACAGATAAGTAACCAACCGAATTTCATAGCCTCTGCGATGGCGACGGCAACAGTTTATGGCCCATGGCTGGTGTTGTTATTGGCTATGTACGCCATATTAGGCTTTTACATGAAAGTGGCAAGCAGCACTTCGGCATCGTCGTACAGTAAGTGATTGGCACCGACACAGGTAAAAGCCGGCGTTTTTGCAACGCCCATCGGTATTAATGCACGCTACGTTGCCGGGTATCAAACTTAAAACGCCACGATTACGTATTTTATCTTAAACAGACCCCATGAGATATTTTACGATTGCTATTTGTGCCGCGTTCCTTCTTTCGTCCTGCAAAAAGAATACAAAAATAGTTGAGGAAGCCTATGTAGACAGCTTGATGAGCCACTATACGTTGCCCAGGTTGGTTACCGATAATGATAAAGAAATGCAATTCTGGAAAAACAGGATAGATCCTAAGAATCCGGGGCAGGTGGATGAATCGAGGTATGCGGCTACTTTAATAGCACGTTTCCATGAATTTGGTGATATAGCCGATGTAAAACAGGCAGAGGCAATTTTAAAAGGGGTAAATAGAACGTATAATAATTCATTGGGTTCGCCGTTTGCTGCTTTGGCCTCATCTGCAATGCTGCAGCATCATTTTAGGGGAGCAGATACGCTGCTGCAAAAGGCAAAAAAAGCAGGGATAGAGAAGTTTGCCGCTGTAACACTTTCATTCGATGTGAATTTTGAATTGGGCAATTATGTGGCAGCAAAACTGTATTTAGGCCAGTTGAAAGGCGCGAACGATTACAACTACTACTTCAGAAGATCAAAATTCGACCACCTAAACGGCACTATTGATAGTGCCATCAGCGCCATGCAACAGGCTGCAGGCAAAGGCAAAACATCGCCTTATTTGCTTGATGTAGCGCTGTCGAACACGGCGGACCTCTACATACATGCCGGCGACCTGCAAAAGGCCGGGGAACTTTATAAGCAATGCATGAAGATAAACCCGGTTGATTTTCACAGCATGATGGGCTTAGGCTGGCTTGCATTGATCAATGATAAAAATGACACCCTGGCCGAGAAGATATTTAAGTTTGTTGAAAGCAAAAACAAACTGCCCGACCCGCTATTTAAATTATATCAAATGGCGCAGGGCAGGGGCGATGCCGCGCTTGAAAAACGTTATGCCGCGCAATTTGCAGCCAAAGCCACCGATACCATTTATGGCCGCATGTATAACAAATATTTAATTGAAATTTATACTGGGGTATTAAACCAACGTGCCAAAGCACTTGCCCTTGCTACGGACGAACTGAACAACCGTACTACACCGCAAACATACGCCTGGTATGCTTACGCCCTTTTTGTTGATAACCAAAAAGACCGGGCGTATAAAGTGTTTCAGCAACATGTATCAGGTAAGCCGTTGGAAGGGCTGGAGCTTTATTATATGGGCAAATTGATGCAGGGCTTGGATAAGGGATATAATGCGCAGGAGTTTTTTAAAGCCGCCAACAAAAACGTGTACGACCTTAGCCCCGCTATGGCAAACGACCTGAAAAAAAACCTGGACGAGTAACGATACAAACGTTACCAAATGCCGCATCCAAGCAGCTGTTAGTTTTTAAAATACTGAAATACAGGATAGCTGTCGAATTCTGATATCAGGAACTCAAATTGGAAATGACGCGGCTTGATTTTTTTCTTGACGGCCAAACTATCGGTCCGGTAAGCCGGTAATTAAAAGAATAGCCGTTGAATGGTCCAGTAAAGGGCAATAAGCGCGATGATTGCAGATAGCGGTACAACAATGTATTTGCGATAGTAAGGTTTATCGCCAAACCAGCGCGCTACTAAAAAATAAGCTAATAATATAACCGTAAGCTGCCCTAATTCAACCCCTATATTGAACATTACCAAACAGGTTAAATAGGCGTTTTTAGGCAAGCCCAAATGGCCCAACGCTCCTGCAAACCCCATCCCATGCACCAAACCGAATAAAAATACAACACCTATCCGCGATGTTTTTAACCTTGGCGATGTGATATTTTCCAGAGCCACGTACATTATAGACAGGGCAATTACCGGCTCTACAATTTTTGCAGGCGGGGAAATTATATGATACATGGCCAAGCCCAGCGTTACCGAATGTGCTACCGTGAAAGCAGTAGCCTGCCATAAAACCGGCTTTAGTTTGGGGCTTAATAAAAAAAGGCTGAGTATAAAAAGTATATGGTCGAACCCGAGAGGGAGTATATGGGTGTAACCAATGCCCAGATAAACCATGGCCGCATCGGTTTTCGACATTTTTTCAAGTTCGCCCACTATAACATGTGCCCACAATGGTTCACTAAAAAGCAGTAACAGCAATGTTATACCAGTAACACGGCGATAATGCTGAAACGATTGTGCAAACCGGTTATCCATAATTTGGGTAAGGCTAAGTAAGTAATAAATTCAATAAAACAACGGGCGTTTTAAATAAACAACAAAGCCGGGTAAAATTCCCCGGCTTTGTTGTTTATAAGTTTTGCTGATTACTACCAGGGGCTTGCCTCGTAAGGGAAAGCAGTTAAGAATACTTTATCGTTCGCATTTACGTGGTCAGAAGTTAAGCCCGGGTTTGAAGCGCCGGTTGCTCCGCCAAATATTAGTATCAGGCTTACGTCGATAACGTCATCACCCAGGGCACGACCTGTTAATACATTTGTCCCGTCATAATATGTGGTTTTCCCTGTTGTTGAAACGCCTAAAACGTCAGTTGCTAAAACACCGGTAAATGCAGCTGCATTTAAGCCTAAAATATTGCTTGAGTAAGCGCCGCCGTTATAAGCCTGTAACTGTGCCTGGAATTTAGCCTGGTAAGCTGCACCCATTAACGATGGTATAGTTGCGTTAAAATTATCCTTATCGGCAGCTGATACAAATACGGTTGCAATACCCGGGCGGCCAACCTGGTCGCCGGTGGCTGAAAAGGTTACGCCGGTAAACGGATCGGCTGGTGTAGCTGTTTCTTTTTTGCTACATGCACTTAACGTAACGCTTAATGCACAAACAGCTATAATGGTATGTATTTTAATTTTCATGATTTTACTTTCTTTGATTTTATAATATTTATTAGTTACGATTTTGATTTTGTTTGTAACCAAACGCCAAGTTTACCTGTGCTGTTAAGCAATGTTTTCGGTAGTTCAATTACCACGCTCATTACATTGGTGCCTTTAAACGAATCAACACCAGTGGCTAAGAAGCTAGTTGCAGTCCCGCCGGTGATTTTGTGGAATTGGTCAAGGTCAAAAAAGAAAGGATCATCTCTTGGTCCGGCGAAAGCTGTAATGCCCGTTGCAGATGTTGCAGTAACTGGCGCCGATGAAGCATAAGGGGTAACCGGTACAGAAACGTTGTACGTGCCAACTACCGTGCTTGATAAGCCGGTTGTGCCTGGTTTAACAGGGCCGTAAACATACATTACACCAGCTTTAAAAACGCATTGAATAACCAAATCTTCAACATTGTCGCCATTGTTGTCTATTTTAAATTCAATCATGGTGTTCTCGTCAAACGAAGCTGTCGAAGTTGCCGTTGGGCTTAACAGCCCCTGTACATTGCCTACAAAAACCATGTTAGCAGTGTTTGCTCCCTGGAAAACGTAGAGGTCTGTAATGTCGGTTTTTTTGGTTTTCACACCAGGTGCATCGGCATGGTCAGATGCCCATAGTATTCCGCCTCCAAGCGTTAATGCTACAGCTGCGGCGATTAAAAATTTGCTCTTTTTCATTGTTTTGTTTTTAAATATTAGATTAGAAGTTTGGAGGAATTACGCAGGAAATTTGATAGCGGTTTTAAGATTTTGATATTTATTTTTTAACGAATAGCTTGATAATAAGTAATTTATAGCCTGTGGTTGTACGGCCAATGGCATTTAGCTATAATATCGTTTGCTTTAGAAATAACCCTATGAAATGAAAAAACCAATACCCTGAAAAAAACGTAAATGCAGTTTGTTTTACAATTCATAGCTTATAACCTTGTTAAAAAAACTCTACTGGTTCCTGTTTATTTACGACCTTGATAAGCCGTTGGGTAATACCCCATATGCAGGCGAGGGGCCGTGGAAAAAGAAGCTGGCAAGAGATGTAGGATACCTGCTGTTGTTATCGTACTCGTTGTTTATTTTTAATTCGATAACGCCCGTTTTTACGGATGCCGTAGCGCATACTTTTTGGGAAAAAGAGCATTTGCTTACCGTGCACAAAGAGAACGGTAAAACACATGTGCATTACCAAATTTTAAATGCTGAGAAGCAATCGTCAAAAGATAAGTCCTCATCCAACGGCAAAACAGGTTCTGAAGAATTTATACACCTGCTGTTTAATACGGCTTATACCTTTGTTGATTACCATTTTACCATAAGGCCCTATTATCCCTATAAGTTCAACTACACGTTTTCTTATGTTGATATTTATTACCGGCCGCCGGTAGTATAACCCTCCGCGAATTAAAGTTTTAATTAAAACCGGTATGCTATTGCACCGTTTTGTTAGTTCCACTCGGTAACTCCCGTATCGGTTTTAATTTAAATTCCCTTATTTTTTCATACAAACATGGCGCTGCATTTTATGCACCCGCCTATTATCAGCTTATTCCTCGCCCTGCATTAATCAAAATCGGGGTGGGTCGAATTTGTCTTATCCGGAGGTTGTTATTATCTCGGGCAAAACAAAACCTATGTATATTCAAGTACTTTCATATTTAAAAAGGGTTATCGCCAACAAAGGCATGGTGCGGCCGGCTGGTAAAAGGCAGTTATTGGTTGCTATTGCTTTGCTAAGCATGCCGGCAGTTTTCGCCCAGCAAAAAAACATTACAGGTACGGTCATCGATAGCGCCACCAAAGCGCCCATAAACGGTGTTACCGTACTTTTATCGCCAGGCAATCAAACCGATATCACAAACGAAAACGGTCGTTTCTTTTTTAATAAGGGGCCCGCATCGGCGAAAAAAATAATCGTCTCGGCCATCGGCTATCAAAAGCAAACGCTGTTATTTGCCGATTTCGAGAACGCGCAAGCCATCGGCTTGGTGCCACGGCAAACCCAGCTGGCCGATGTAGTGATAACGGCCAATACCACCAACCCCTATAAAGCTATCAGCGAAACGGATATCAAACTGCGCGGCGTTTCTAACTCGCAGGAAGTGCTTCGCATAGTGCCGGGCTTGTTTATAGGGCAGCACCAGGGCGGGGGTAAGGCCGAGCAGATATTTTTGCGTGGTTTCGATAACGACCACGGCACCGACCTGAGCATGAGCGTAGACGGTATGCCTATCAATATGTTGTCGCACGCACACGGGCAAGGCTATGCCGATAGCCACTTCATCATCCCCGAGACCATCGAAAGCACCACCTATAAAAAGGGCATGTACGATGCCGAAAAAGGCGACCTTGCCGTTACTGGTTTTGTAGATTTCCATACCGCCGACGCCATCAGCAGCAATATCATTAAAGTAGATGCCGGTCAGTTCAACACTTATCGCGTATTGGGTATGGTTAATTTATTGGGGGAGAACGCCAAAGCCAATGGCCAATCCTGGTATGCTGCATCAGAATACCGTTACAGCGATAGCTATTTCGAAAATCCGCAGCACTTTAAGCGTTTCAACTTTTTTACCAAATACCACAGCAGGCTTAATGATAATAACTGGCTCAGCCTTACCGCATCTACCATGTACAGCAGTTGGAAGGCATCGGGCCAGATACCCGAGAGCGCAGTAGAGGAAGGCCTGGTAGGCTTCTACGGCGCGCTGGACCCCAACGAGGGAGGCGTAACCTCGCGCAGCAACATTAATGCGCAATTATTGACTACGCTTATTAATCACGATATCATCAAAAACCAGCTTTATTATTCGCGCTATAAGTTCGATCTGCATACCAATTTTACCTTCTTTTTGGCCGATACCGTAAACGGCGACGAAATACGCCAGCGCGAGGCCCGTAACCTATTGGGCTACAACGGAAACTACCTGCACGAAGGGTACATAGGCAATATGAAGTTGACTGCCGATGCGGGTATCAATATCAGGCATGATGCAACCGATAATAGCGAACTAAGCCACACCGTAAATAATTTTACGCTGATTGATCCAATCAAACTGGGCGATGTTACCGAAACCAGCGCGGGCGTTTACCTCAACGAAACCCTGCAGCTTAGCCCACGGTTCACCATTAATGCGGGCTTGCGTTTCGATCAGTTTTATTACCGGTACGATAACAAGCTGGCAGGCGATGGTACCCTCAACGGCACAGGCATTTACAAAGCCAACAATAACACCATCAGCCCCAAGCTTAGTTTTTATTACCAGGCTACCAATAAGGTGCAGCTTTACCTGCTCACGGGCAAGGGCTTCCACTCTAACGATGCGCGGATGGTTGTGGCGCAAAACGGGCTGCAAACCTTGCCTGCCGCTTACGGTACCGATTTGGGCACCCTGCTTAAGCCGGCCAAAAACCTGTTGTTCAATGCTGCGGTATGGTATAGCTACCTGCAAAACGAATACGTTTACGCCGGCGATGGCGGCACGGTAGATTTTAGCGGTCGTACGCGCCGCATCGGCTTCGATCTCTCGGCCCGTTACCAGCCGATAAAATCCCTTTATTTCGATGCGGATTTAAACTATGCCCATGGCCGTTCTGTAGACGGCCCCGCCGGCCAGAATTACATCCCCCTTGCCCCGGTGTGGAGCAGCACGGGTGGCGTCACCTATATTTTTAAAGATGGTTTCAACGGCAGCCTGCGTTACCGCTACCTGGGCAACCGCGCCGCTAACGAAGATTATAGCCTCACCGCGCAAGGTTACTTCGTAAACGATTTGGTATTGAACTATACCAAACCCAAATTCGAGGTGGGGCTGACCATCAATAACCTCTTCAACGTAAAATGGAAAGAAACCCAGTTCGAAACCCTCACCCGTTTGAAAAACCAGCAGCCCGTTAACGGTATAGCGTTTACGGCGGGTACAAAATTCGCGGCGTTGGTACATGTAAGTTATTTCTTCAGATAAAAAAGCGTTAAGGAATTTGGCCGGAAAATAAAAATCGGTGTTTAAATTGCTTAAATATGGTTTTGCTTCCGGGCACAAATTTTCGGCACTGTTTTGGATGCGCAAGTACAAATGATTTGAATTTTTAGAGGTGGTATTATATTGGCTATGTACGCCATATTAGGCTTTTACATGAAAGTGGCAAGCAGCACTGCGGCATCGTCGTACAGCAAATAAGCTCAGCTTCGCGGTAAATAATTGATATTTTCCGGGATACTTCTGCCGATTTAATTATCATTGCTTCACTAAATCGGATTATCATGAAAAAGCTGATGTTGATGCTGCTTGTACTTACTGCATCGCATATCGCGAAAGCGCAAAATATCTATCCATATAAACTTAGTAACTGCGAAACCAGTGCTTTTTGCCTCGATTGCGGCGACCAGAAGGCCGGCGTAAAATCACCGGAGTTCGAAACGCTGGTGGCCGATTTGAACAAAGCCGGCGGCTTTAGCGGCGTTGCCGGCAAGGTACTGTTCCAGGTATTGGTAGATTCCGTTGGGCACGGCTGCGTATTAAGCCATACCGACAAATCGAACAGTAAACTGGTGCAGGGGATCGTAACGCAGCTGAACGCTTTTACCAGCTGGATACCCGCAAAAGCCGGAAATAAAACCGAAGGCCGAACATCAATTAGCCTGCTGGTAGAAATTAAGGACGGCATATTATCGGCACAGGTACAACGGGTAGATATGAAAGCCTTTAGGCAATCTTTCGATCACCCTATGGATCCCGATATATTCAACAAAAACTACCAGTATAGCAACGAGCACTTAAAAGACTACGCTATACAGGTTTGGAACTCAAAAAACTCGAACCTGCCCAATAACTTCATCGATTATTTAACGGTTGATAAAGACAACGCCATATGGATTAGCGTTGAACAAAGCCTGGTAAAGTTTAATGGCACAACCTTTATGCCTAACGAGCAAGACATTACGCCTAAGGGTAAATATTTTGGCTACCGTGCTGTTGCATGCGATAATGATAACACGATATGGGTTGATGCAAAAGGCGGCATATACAGTTATAGCAATGGGCGATGGGCTTTGATGGATACGTTAAAAATTGGGTTCAAAGGCGCTTATAAAATCATCAATAACAAAGCGAGTGGCGAAGTGTACTTCTGTTCAGACAGCGGCCTTGGCATTTTCAAGGCCGGCAACTGGAGCTTGCTGAACCAGGCAAACGTTGCCCAATTACCGTCTAACAGGGTGTACTTCGCAAAGAAAGACGCTAAGGGAAGGCTTTGGGTAGGCACCTTTGGTGGATCGGTAATCATAGATGAAAACGGAAAGGCAACATCGTTCAATACAACCAATACCGTGTTAAAAGGCAAATGCATCACCTCGATGGATGAGGACGAGAACGGCAATATTTACCTCGGGCTTTATGAGTACGGCCCGAAGGATAAAAAAGAGGTTAACAGGGACGAGGGCATAGCCGTGTACCACCCCGATGGCAGTATTAAGCAGTACACTACCGCAAACTCGGGGATGCCATTCAACGGTACTTCTACACTGTTATACGACAGGACCGAAAAGGTGCTTTGGATAGCGACTGACAAGGCAGGCCTTGTGAGGTGGGATCTTAAAAACGGATGGGAAAACTATCATAACCAAAACTCGGCTATACCAACATCTTACGTTAGCAATATGGCTTTCGATAACAAGGGCGTATTATATCTAACCACCAGGCAAGGGTTGGTAAGGGTGCAACGTAAATAAAAGCTTGCTGCTTTGTTGCTATGGCGACTAAGGTATCCAAAGGAAAAGCCCTAAATACCTCCGATTTGTAAAGAAATTTAAGGGAATGCCCGGGTGGTAAAAGAATAATATTTAGCTAACCCCGGCGGGCAAAGATACCATCCCATCCTTGGTGCCGCCCCCGCAAAAAATATCTCAAAAAATACATACAACTTATTATAAAATAAATCGTATGTATGCATAGTAATTTGAACAGCAAAAACAAGGCTAACCAATTCCCTCTTATTAAACCTAATGGCTTGTTAAACAGTTCATTTTGAAAAATATCTTCCCGATTCGGGAAGGTGGCATTGGCGTTGAATTTCGCCGGAAAAATAAAAATCGGTGTTTAAATTGTTTAAACATGGTTTTACTTCCGGGCGCAAATTTTCGGCACTGTTTTGGATGCGCAAGTACAAATGATTTGAATATTAAATAAAAACCGACATGTTAATTGAATTTTTAGGGGTGGCATTGCTATTGGCTTTATTAGTAATACCCTTGATACCCCGTAAAGCTAAACCCAAACCTGTTACTGAATTAAAAGTAAATACAGACACAAGCGATGCAGAGTACGCCATCAACGCAAACGGCAAACTGGAACGCATACACTACCCACAGCACCATTAAGGGCGTTTAAAAACACCATCGATTTAGAACTATTAACTTAAAAAGCAAGCCGCACCGGGAAACCGGATGCGGCTTTTTTAGTTGATAGTAACCAAAAAAGCCGCCCCATTACAGGGCGGCTTAGTTATATAGGGGTCATATTTGTTTAGAACGTGAAGCCTACGCGTGCAAAGAAGCGGCGGCCGTTGCTACCCATTTGCACCGCATCGAAGGGGCCTGATGGCTCGTTGTTGTAAGCCCAGCCTTTTGCGCCTTTTACGTAAGCAAGGTCGGGGTGAACGTTGAACACGTTATCAGCACCGATAGAAAAACGGGTGGTTTTGCTCGCCTTGTAAGAAAAATACAGGTCGCTGGTTACCTTGCCGCTATAGATGTACTGATCGGGTAGTTGTGCCGAGCCATCGTCTGTAGGTACGGTTGGGCTAAGGGTGCTGCCATCGCCGTAGCCAAGCAGGTCTATCTTGCCAAAGTAGGTAAAGCGGGTGCCCACGGTAAAGCTCTTATGGCCATACTCCGGGTTCAGCGTGAATTTTTGCGGCGGTGCCGATGCCAGAATGAATTTCTTCTCGCGATCGCTAAGGAAGGTAGCCTGAAGCGCAGGCGTGGTACCCAAAATAGGTGGGTAGTTTACCTTGTCTATATCCATGCTCTGGAAATTTCCTGCAAATAACACCTTGAAACGGTTAGCACCAACGGTTTTGCTGTAATCTATCACGATATCCAAACCACGGTTAGTAGTGTTCACAGCGTTGGCAAAAAACTGCGCTGCGCTTACATTCAGGCTGTTAAGGGCGTTGGTGAACGATGGATCGAGCGTGGCATCAGACGCGCTGAACTGGCCCGATAGCACCACGCGATCAGTAACTTTAATAATATAACCATCAACCGTAAAACTCAGCTCAGGGATAGGTTTGTAGGTAAAGCCCAGGCCCGCGTTCTTAGATTTTTCTTGTTTTAAGTTAGGGATGCCTGCCGCTTTGGTAATAGGGCTGTAGTTGGGGGCAATCTTAACTTCGGATACGATGGCGCCTTGTACGTTGGTAAAGGTATTGCTGTAGTTTATCTGCTGCAGCGATGGCGCGCGGAAACCCGTACCTACCGAACCACGGATGTTGAAGTTATCGGTTACTTTATAGCGGGTAGCGAATTTAGTGTTGAAAGTAGAACCGAAATCGCTGTAATGCTCGTAACGGTTAGCGAAATCGATGAGCCATTTTTTGGTTGCATCGAGCTCGAAATCGGCATAGACACCAACCACTTTGCGGTTTGCATTGGCCTCATCGGCAGGTTGGAAACCCGGGAAACCCTGCGAACCTGCGGCCTGCGCGCCGGTAGGGTCGTAGTTGCGGTACGATGCATCTTCGCCGGCAAATATCTTATAACGCTCGTAGCGGAACTCGCCGCCAAAACCAAAGTTTAGGCCCGATGCTACTTTACTGAAATGTTTATTGATGTTTAAATTGCTGGTATTCTGCAAAAACTCCGAGCCGCCATCGTCGAAATGCGTTTTGTACGCGCCTAGCGAAGCGTTGAAAGTTTTATCGCCAAAAAAATGGAACTTGTTGTTGCCCGTGTTGTTACTCAGGTCCCAGTCCCAGCCATCACCAACGGTACCCTTAAAGCCTGCGGCGAAGGATACGTCGGTATTATGAGTTTGGATGATGGGGTTGTAGTAAGTTTCACCATCAGGGGTGGTGAAGATGATATCGGTAGATTTGCCGTAATCTACGGGGAAACGCTCTGGCCTGCCCGATAAGTTACGGGTAAAGGCGTAAGCATCAGATGGTTTGTAGCTGTAGCCGCCAAAGCTGTAAAAAGTGGTTTGGGTGCCTGCTAATGGTATTTCGCTGTTGAAGAATACTGTGCCGCTTGTAGAGCTGCCATCGCCGTTTGCGCGGCGATAGGGGTTTATTGGCAAAGCAGCAGGGTTGCTGGTAGTGGTATCTTGCGTTTGGCGGTACGTTTTGCCGTTTTTAGCATACTCGCCGGTGATATTAAAGAAACCGCCATTGCTGCCCAGGTCGAAACCGTAGTTGGCATCAATAGTGATGCCTTGCCCATCGATGGTTTTACCATGCGGATAATAGCCCGAAACTACACTATTGCCGCTGTTGAAAGTAGGGTCGTAATAACCAGAGTAACCTACGTTCGCGGTAAATACGTTGGTGTTTTTCTTCAGCACCAGGTTAATAACGCCTGCTATAGCATCAGAGCCGTATTGCGCCGAAGCACCATCGCGCAGGATTTCTAACCTGTCGATAGCGGCGGTGGGTATCGAGCTAAGGTCAACGCCCGAGTTGCCGCGGCCGCGCGTTCCGAATACCGAAACAAAGGCCGTTGAATGGCGGCGTTTGCCGTTTATCAGCACCAGTGTTTGGTCGGGGCCCAAACCCCGCAGCGTACCCAGTTCTACGTGGTCGGCACCGTCGGATCCGGATTGCTTGTTGTAGTTGAAAGATGGCGCACTGTAGTTTAGTATGTCGGTCAGGTCAAGCCGGCCGGTAGAGGCTGCGGCTTTGCTCACGTTAACCACATCTACAGGTACTGCGGTTTCCAGCTTTACGCGCCCTGCCGAGCGTGTACCTATGGCCACCACCTCGTTCAGTTGCGCTATATCGCTTTCCAGTGTTATGTTGATGGTGGTTTTGCCGGCTATGGTAACCGTTTGCGTTTTGTAGCCTGTGAAGCTGAACACCAGTTCGGCAGTTGGCGAGGCCGAAATAGAATAGTAACCGTCTTTATTGGTACTGGTACCGATGGTGCTCCCGCTAACCCTTACAGTTACGCCCGGCATGCTTAAATTGTCGGTAGAGCCGGTAACCGTACCGGTAATTGTTATCTTTTGGGCAAGGGCAGTGCCTGTTATTAAAAATAACATCAAAATTAGGAGTAGATTTTTCTTCATAAATGCTCGGATAGGGGTAAAGAGTTTGAAATTTAAACGTAAGGTAACAATAATTATACATAATTCAATATATGTGTTAATTTATTGTTGCTTTTATCTTAAAAATGATGATGTTTTAATAAAATGGCATTTTTAGGTGTTTATAAAAAAGCGCCGTATTGTTTTTTATGCGATTTTTTGGCAATTGGCATAAAATAAATTAAAAAAAAAGATTCTTTTGGATAGATAGATTTTTATTGCCAAAATGATAACCCCGATGAGTTAAAAGTATGATATTGACAATGAAGCATTTACAAAGCACTAATATATTATAGTTTTGATAATAAAAATAATAATCGTACTTTTCCCCTATAAATTTCTCATTATTAGTTTATTACCCCCGCCTTGTATTGCAAGGGCTAAGCCAATAAAAGAAAATTATTATTTTTAAGTTAACAGCTCTAATTAATAACTATTAAAATTTCTTTACTGATATACGTGAGGTTGCTCTCTTTCTATATCAGTAAAATTATCACCCGGCAGGCTGCTTTCTGCCCGGGGCGATCTGCACAAATTTTAATGTGATATTTATTGGGCTATTTTCTAAATAGTGCAGGCAAAACCGACGTTTACACATTTAAAATGTATGCGCCAGTTTAAATGGCAGTAATAATTTGGCGGCACCGATGGATTTGACAATATGAAGAAACTTTTACTTTCTGTTTTTTTACTGATAATTGCTGGGGAAGGTTTTGCGCAGGCTCCCAACATTTCTTACCCAAGCCCACAGGTTTTTGTGCTTGGCAAAGCTATTACAAATCTTGCGCCCACAAATTCGGGCGGTGCAGTTCCTAATACGGTATACAGCCAGGTTACAACCCTGGCGGGCGATAATGCCGCCGGTTTGGTTGATGCTAACGGTTTAGCCGCGCGCTTCAGGGCGCCTTATGCCATAGCAAGCGATGCAGCAGGCAATATTTATGTGGCCGATTACGACAATAATGTTATCCGTAAGGTGACCCCCACGGGGGATGTTACCACATTTATATCTACAGGCTTGGCATCTCCGGGTGGGGTGGCGGTTGGTGCAGATGGTAACATTTACATAGCCGACACCGGTAACCAGTTGATAAAAAGGGCTACACCCGCAGGTGTGGTAACAGTTATTGCGGGAAGCGGCAACCAGGGCTCTGCCAACGGACCCGCCTTATCGGCCGAATTCAACAATCCGCAGGACGTAGCTGTAGATGCAGCAGGCAATGTTTATGTAGCAGATTTTGGTAACAACCAGATCCGTAAAATAGCCGGAGGCGTTGTAAGCGTTTTAGCGGGCAGCGGGGCCAGCGGTTTCGCTAACGGCGGCTTTGCTATAGCATCGTTCAAAAACCCGTTTGGGGTGGCGGTAGATGCGGCAGGCAACGTTTACGTGGCCGATTTTAATAACAGTGCTGTACGTAAAGTAACGCCAACCGGTACGGTTACTACCCTGGCGGGCAACGGAGCGGCTGGTTATATCAACGCAAACAGAACAGCAGCACGGTTCAACAAGCCAGGCGATGTTGCAGTAGACGCCATCGGGAACGTGTTTGTAACCGATTCATATAACAGTGTTATTCGCAAAATAAGCCCCAATGGCGATGTAGTTACTCTTGCCGGTGCAGGTGGCTATTTCGACAGGATAGATGGGGTAGGCGGTACTGCAAACTTTGGTTTCCCTATAGGTATCACCTTCGACCCGAGCGGCAATATGTACACCGCTGATAACGGTACCAATTGTATACGCAAAATAATTACCAAGGGCTATTTTATTGATAAAGATTTGCCTGCCGGCCTGGTTTTTGACCCAACAACAGGCATTATCAGCGGTACGCCTACTGCGGTAACCGCAGCAGCTAATTATACCATTTTTGCCTATAATGATGCTGGAAGCAGCAGCAAAACTGTAAGCATAGCAGTAAGGCTACCGTCTACAGATGCAACACTTAGCAGTTTAACAGCAAGTGTTGGCAGTATAAATCCTGCTTTTGTGGCAACAGGCAAAAGGTATGTTATTAATGTTGCCAATGGTACATCAAGTACTACGGTTACGCCGGCTTTAAATAACCTTCAGGCGTCGCTAACGGTTAATGGCACATCCCTGGCAAGCGGAGCCGCATCCAATACCATCCCCTTAAACTTGGGAAATAACGATATCACCATAAAGGTGACTGCGGAAGATGGTGTAACGATAGGTAACTACCTGCTATCGGTAGTTAGGGCAAAGACGGCCATTGCCGGCCCCGTTATATCATATAATACTACTAATAACTTTCCTGTAAATGTAGCTATACCAAATTTGGCGCCTACCAATACGGGGGGCGCGGTACCTGCCATTAGTTATGGGCAGGTAACTACGTTTGCAACGGGGATTTCTGCACCATGGGGTATAACCGCGGATGCCGCGGGTAATGTTTATGTGGCTGATAAAACCCGGCAAATACGCAAAATAACGCCGGCGGGCGCTGTATCGTTATTCACCGGTACAGGCGCCGGTTTAAACAATGTAACAGGGTTGGGCTCGGATGCACAGGGGAATATTTATGTTGCCGATGCCGGGAACAACAAGATCAGGATAATATCGCCCGCAGGAACGGTTAGCACGCTTGCGGGTTATGCCGGTAATTATGGTTATGTAAATGGCCCCGATGCTGATGCGGAGTTTGCTAACCCCGCTGGAGTGGCCGTAGATGGGTTATCAAATGTGTATATAGCCGACCAGGATAATAAGGTGATCCGCAAAAGGACGCTCGACGGGCAGGTAGACAGGCTTGCCGGAACGGGTGCAACCGGATCGGTAAATGGCCCGGGTACATCAGCAACCTTCACGGTGCCAATTGGCATTGCCAGCGATTTTAGCGGGAATGTTTTTGTAGCCGATCTGCTTGGCCAGGTGATACGAAAAATAACACCCGCAGGGCTGGTTACAACTTTTGCCGGCCGGGGAACCGCCGGGGAAGTTGACGGTGTAGGAACTGCGGCGGCATTTGACTCGCCAGCCGCGGTGGCTGTTGACCCAATAGGTACTATATATGTAGCCGATGCAGCAAACAGTAAGATACGCAGAATCACACCTTCCGGCGAAGTAATCATTTTTGCCGGGGATGGACAGTATAGGTTGTTGAACGGTAACGGCATGTCGTCAAGCTTCTCTTATCCCCTGGGTGTGGCTGCAGACCAAAACGGGCACCTTTTTGTGGCAGACTATGGCAACAACGCGGTGCGTAAAATTGAAACGGTTGGCTATGGCATATACCCCCACAATTATTTACCCGACGGGCTCGTATTTGATAATAAAACCGGTATTATAAGCGGCACCCCAACAACTGTAACACCGAGCCGCAGTTATACAATTACTGCTTACAACCTTGGAGGCAGCAGTGTTTCTAACATAACTATACGAGTATTCAACATAACCAACGAAGCGCGTTTAAGTAACATTACGCTTAATTCCGGCACTTTATCGCCGGCATTCGCTTCGGCAACTACAACTTATAGCGCCAGTGTTACAAAAACGAGCATCATTATTACGCCAACAGCCTTGGAACCGGCGGCCAACATCAAAATAAATGGCGTAACTGTTGTTAGCGGCGCAGCTTCCACCCCGGTGCCGCTGGCGCTTGGTGCAAATGCCATTTCAATTGTGGTGACTGCTACTGATGGTGTTACCCAAAAAACATATACCCTTAATGTAACCAGGGTGCCGGTACCACCAAATGCCGATCTATCGGGGTTAACCGTAAGTGCGGGTACCTTAAACCCGGCATTTGCCGCAGGTACAGTTAATTATGCAACAGCTGTAAGCAATTCTACAACCACCTTTACCGTGACACCAACCAGCCCTAACGGCCTGGCCACCATAACGGTAAACGGCACTACTGTTGCCAACGGAACACCCTCAACCGCTGTCCCTTTAACAGTAGGGCTTAATACCATCACCACCGTAGTAACAGATGAGAATGGTAATAACAACACCTACACTATACAAGTAACAAGGGCTGCATCGGCAAATGCCGATCTTGCTTCGATGGGGTTGAGTAATGGTACTTTAACACCTGTGTTTAACGCTGCCACCCTAACTTATACCGCTGCCGTAGCCAATACGATAACCGGTATCACCGTAACGCCAACTGTTGCCGATATTACCGCTACTATAAAAGTAAACGGGGTCACCGTTGCCAGTGGTGCAGCATCGGCTACCATCCCGCTAAATATTGGTGCAAACGTTATTACAACTGTTGTAACGGCGCAGGATGGCACTACGGTTAAAACCTACAATTTCACGGTTACCAGGGCTGCAAGTACAAACGCCGATCTTTCGGCACTGGCGTTAAGCCAGGGAACTTTATCGCCCGCCTTTGGATCCGGTATTTTGGTTTATAGCACGTCGGTGAACAATAGCATCACCAGTATTACAGTAACGCCAACAGCATCTGATGCAACTGCCACTATAACTGTAAACGGTGCAGTAGTTGGCAGTGGTGCGGTGTCGGGCGCAATCCCTCTTGCGATAGGTTCAAACACTATTACCACAACTGTCACGGCTTCGGATGGCGTAACCACTAAAACGTACACCATCAATGTATCAAGGGCACAATCCTCAGATGCAACGCTATCCGGGTTTACCATCAGTGCGGGTAGCTTGTCGCCTGTATTTGCACCTGCGACTACAGGATACACCGCATCTGTAAGCAACGCCACCACAGGCATTAGCATAACGGCAACCTCAAACAGCGGGGTATCAACCATAACCGTCAACGGCGTTACTACGCCCAGCGGAGTATTATCGGCGATACAGCCCTTAACCGTGGGCGCAAATGTTATTACCGTAAAGGTTACTGCGGAGGATGGCGTAACGGTTAATACATATACGCTAACTGTTACCCGCGCGGCTTCGGCAAATGCCAGCCTTGCAAACCTGGCCATCAGCGCGGGCACCTTAAGCCCTACTTTTGTTTCGGCAACAACAGGCTATACGGCATCTGTTGGCAACGCTACAACAACCATCACCCTAACGCTTACACTTAGCGATGTTAACGCAACAGTAACCGTTAACGGCGTTGCAACAACCAGCGGCGCAGCATCGGCACCCGTGCCTTTGGCAGTGGGTGCTAACCCTATCGCCGTAGTAGTTACTGCGCAGGACGGCACTACCATCACCACTTATACGGTAACCGTAACGCGGGCGGCATCGGCAAACGATAATCTGGCTAATCTTACCGCAAGCAGCGGCGCATTATCGCCAGCGTTTAGCGCAGGGACATTGTTCTACAGCTCGAGCGTAAGCAATGCCACTGCTTCTACTACCATAACACCAACGCTTAGCGACGCAACGGCCACGGTAACTGTAAACGGCACCGCTGTTGCCAGCGGCACGCAGTCGGGCGCTATTGCCCTTAATGTGGGGGCAAACAGCATTGCCGTTGTTGTTACCGCCCAGGATGGCAGTACAACCAAAACCTATACGGTTAGTATTACCAGGGATGCTTCTTCGGATGCCACGCTGGTGGGCTTAACGGTAAGCGCAGGCACACTATCGCCGGGCTTTACCAGCGCAAACGGGGCATACACGCTTACGGTTGCCAATACCGATAACACCATCACTATAACGCCCACGCAAAACGAAGCAAATGCCTCCATTACGGTAGACGGCACTACGGTTGCAAGCGGCTCGGCATCTACGGCAATACCTTTGGTTGTTGGTGGCAATACCATAACCATTGTGGTAACCGCGCAGGATGGCAGCACCAAAACCTACACCATAAATGTAAGCCGCCCGGCATCTGCCAATGTCGATTTGGCTAACCTTACGCTGAGTACCGGCAGTTTGAACCCTTCGTTTGCCGGCGGCACCATAACCTATACAGCTTCGGTTGGGAATGCTATTACCACCATTACACTCACACCAACGGTAAGCGATGCCACCGCAACGATTACCGTAAACGGTACTGCGGTGGCAAGCGGCTCGGCATCGGGCAATATTGCGCTTAACGTAGGTGCCAACGTAATCAATACCGTTGTTACTGCACAAAACGGCAGTACTAAAACTTATAAAGTAACGGTTACCCGCGCCCCATCGGCAGATGCTACGCTGAGCAACCTGGCCCTAAGCGCTGGTACTTTAAACCCAGGCTTTTCTTCGGCTGCAATAGGTTATACCGCCACAGTTGCCAATACCACCAATTCTATAACCATAACGCCTACCGTAACCGAACCAAATGCCACCGTAAAAGTTAATGGCAATACCGTTGCCAGCGGCTCGACATCGGGGTCGATAGCGCTTACTGTGGGTGCCAATGTGATTACTACAGCAGTAACCGCACAGGATGGCAGCACCACCCAAACATACACCGTAACGGTTACCAGGCAGCAATCATCTAATGCCGATCTATCTGATCTGGTGTTAAGCACCGGCTCGTTATCGCCAACCTTCAACCCGGCGGTTACCAGCTATACCGATCTGGTGAGCAATGCTACCTCCACCATCACCGTAACGCCAACCAACAGTGATGCCAACGCTATTATAAAAGTGAACGGCAACACCGTTGCGGGCGGCTCGGCTTCATCGGCCATGCCTTTGGCGGTGGGGCCAAATGTGGTTACCATACAGGTAACCGCGCAGGATGGAACTGTTAAAAACTACTCGGTAACCATTACCAGAGCCGTTCCGGTGGCATCTACCGATGCTAACCTGCTATCGTTGGCCGTAAGTACGGGTACATTAACGCCGGCTTTCGCGCAGGCTACTTCATCCTATACGGTAGCTGTTGGTAACGCTACCAACAGCATACAGGTTACTGCAGCCAGCAGTGAATCGCACGCTAGTATCACCGTAAACGGTACCACGGTTGCCAGCGGCACGCCTTCGGGCGCCATCAGCCTGAATGTTGGAGGCAATACCATTACCACAGTGATTACTGCGGAGAATGGCATCAGCACCAAAACTTACACCATAAACGTAACACGCGCGCCATCGGCCAATGCCGATTTAGCGGATATCACACTGAGTGCAGGCTCTTTGAATACATCATTTGCAGCGGGTACGATAAACTACACGGCTAATGTAGGCAACGCGGTTACGGCAATCAACCTTATGCCGACTACTGCGGATGCCGGCGCCAACATTAAGGTAAACGGCATAACGGTTGCCAGCGGGGCAGCATCGGCCAATATCCCATTGACGGTAGGGGCGAACGTAATTACCACCGTAGTAACCGCCCAGGATGGCGCGACAACCAAAACTTATAAAGTAACGGTAACCCGGGCGCAATCGTCAAATGCCGATTTGGCGGATATTACGCTGAGCGCAGGCGCGTTAAACCCCGTATTCGGTGCAGGTACAACAAGCTACACGGCTTCTGTTGGCAATGCCATTACCACCATTAAATTAACGCCAACTGTGGCCGATGCAACCGCCACCATAAAAGTGAACGGTACCACGGTTGCCAGTGGCTCAGCTTCGGGCAATATTGCACTGGTAGTGGGGGCTAATACTGTCACCACCGTAGTAACGGCGCAGGATGGTACGCCTAAAACATACACCGTAACGGTTACCCGTGCGCCATCATCAAACGCTAACCTGGCCAATATTACCCTGAGCGGCGGCACGCTGAGCCCGGTATTTGCGCAAGGCACGGTAAGTTATGTTGCTTCGGTTAGCAATGCTGTCAGCTCACTCACCTTAACGCCAACTGTGGCCGATGCAACGGCCACAGTGCAGGTGAACGGTAATGCAGTGAGCAGCGGCTCGGCATCGGGCGCTATTGCTTTAGCCGTTGGGCCAAATGTTATTACAGCCACTGTAACCGCCGAAGATGGAACACAGAAATCTTATACGGTAACCGTAACCCGCGCCAAATCGCCAAATGCCGACCTTGCGGATCTGGCCGTGAGCAGCGGCACGCTTAGTCCTGTATTTGCGGCGGGTACGGTTACATACAACGCATCTGTAGGCAACCTCATCACCAGTGTTGCCCTTACGCCAACTGTTGCAGAACCAAATGCTACTGTACAGGTTAACGGCGTTGACCTTGTTAGCGGTTCTGCCTCGGCCGGCATCCCGCTTATCGTTGGCCCTAACAGCATCACCGTTGCGGTAACCGCGCAGGATGGCACCATCAAAAACTATACGGTAACAATAACGCGCGCGCCCTCGCCAGATGCTACTTTGAGCAACATCGCCATAAGCGCTGGCACCTTAACGCCAACTTTTGCCCCGGCAACCACGGGCTATACAGCATCGGTAGGCAATGCTGTAACTTCTGTTACGCTTACGCCTACGGTGAACGAACAAAACGCCACCGTTAAAGTGAACGGCACAACCCTTGCCAGCGGCAGCACGTCAAGCGCAATTAATCTTGTGGTTGGGCCAAACGTAATCACAACCACGGTAACTGCGCAGGATGGCACATCAACCCAAACTTATACGGTAACGGTTACCCGTGCGCCATCATCCAACGCGTTCCTTAACGCGCTGGGAGTAAGCACAGGCAACTACAGCCCATCGTTCGGCTCGAACATATATGGCTACACCATGCTGGTTACCAACAATGTTACCAGTATAAAACTTACGCCGGTTTTAGCCGATAATACGGCAACCATAACGATAAACGGCGCGGCGGTTGCCAATGGAGCATCATCCTCGCCGATTTTCCTGGTCGTTGGCAACAACTTCATCAATACGGTAGTTACCGCGCAGGACGGCACAACTATAAAAACTTATACCGTTATCGTAAACCGTGCACTATCGTCTGAAAACGACTTGAGCAATCTGACGATAAGTAACGGCACGCTTACGCCGGCTTTCCAATCGGGCATAAACGATTATACCGACGCAGTGGGCAATGCCATTACCAGCGTTACTGTAACGCCAACCGTTGCCGATGTAACGGCTACGGTTACGGTGAATAACGTAACCGTAGCGAGCGGTGCGGCATCGGCGCCAATCAACCTTACCAGTGGCACCAATACCATTACCGTCATTGTTACAGCCCAAAACGGGGTCACCAATACCTACACGGTAACCGTTACCCGTGCTGCTTCCGTTAATGCCGACCTTGCCGGGTTAACCACCAATGCCGGCCCAATAAACCCGGTTTTTGCCCCTGGCACTACGGCCTATACAGTCGCGACGGTTGCCAATACAGTGAGCACTATAAAAATAACCCCAACCACCAGCGATGCTAATGCTACCGTAACGGTTAACGGCATAACCGTAGCCAGCGGCACGGCCTCGCCCGATATCCCGCTGAACGTTGGCACCAACAGCATCCCGGTAGTAGTAAAAGCCCAGGACGGCAATACCAAAACCTATACCGTTTCGCTTTCCAGACTGCCATCAGCCAATGCCGACCTGGCGGGCGTAACTCTGAGCGCAGGCACATTGAGCCCGGCTTTTGCTGCAGGCACTACTAATTATACCACTACCATAAGCAATGCCGATGCCGGTATTACCATAACGCCCAACACCAGCGATGCTACCGCTACCGTTAAAGTAAACGGCACTACGGTTGCTTCGGGCACGGCTTCCAACACCGTTCCGCTTATCGTGGGCACCAATACCATCACCATAGTGGTAACGGCCCAAAACGGTACGCAGCAAACCTATACCATCGTAGCTACCCGCGAAGCATCGGCCAATGCCGATTTAGCCAACCTTATACCCGAATCTACCGGTACGCTATCGCCAACGTTCAACCCGGCTACGCAGAGCTACCAGGCAGTAGTGATATACCAGGTTACGGGCATTAAGTTTACGCCGTTTACTGCCGATGCTACCGCAACCGTAACGGTTAACGGCACCGCAGTTGTCAGCGGGGCGCAATCGGCTTCGTTGCCATTGGCATTAGGGCAAAACACCGTTACCGTAAGCGTTACCGCCCAAAACGGCACCAAGAAAGATTATACCGTTGTGGTTACCAGGCTAAAATCTTCTGACAACAACCTCTCGGCGCTCTCTACCAACGCGGGGCCGTTGAGCCCGGCATTTTCAGCAGGGGTAATCAGTTATTTGGTGAACGTAAGCAATGCAACCACCTCGGCTACTATTACCGCAAGCGTAAACGATGCTAACGCTACCATCGATGTTTTGGGCCAGCAATTGCCCAGCGGCACCGAGTCGGCAGCTACGTCACTGGGGCTTGGCAATAACGATATCGCCGTGGCCGTAACCGCTATGGATGGTACCGTAAAAACCTACACGGTTACCATCAACAGGGCCTTATCCAACGATGCAGACCTGGGCGGCCTGCAGCTAAGCGCGGGTACCTTATCGCCTGCTTTTTCGGCCTCAACCGGCAACTATACGGCTACTGTACCTTACAAGGACGACGCTATAAAGATTACGCCTACACCCGGCGACGTAACCGCCTCTATCACCGTAAACGGTACGCCGGTAGCTAATGGCTCGGCAACGCAGAATATCCCCTTGACCGTTGGGCCGAATACGATAAACGTTGTGGTTACCGCCGCAGATGGTACAACAAATATGTATTCGATAGTGGTAACGCGCGAAGTTAAACCGCCATCTACCGATGCCAGCCTTACCTCGATGTTCCTTACCCAGGGAGAGCTGAGCCCGGCATTCAACAGCAGTAATTATAACTACACAGCTACGGTACAAAGCAGCGTTACCAAAACCAATGTGGTGGCCGTTGTAAGCGAGCCGCATGCCAAAATAAAGGTAAATGGTGTATCGGTGGCTAGCGGCTCTTCATCGGGCGATATAGTGCTGGCCGATGGACCCAACCAGATATTTGTGGTGGTGACTGCAGAAGACGGCATAACCGTGAAACGTTACAACATTGTGGTAACCCGCGCCTCGTTTGCTACCACGCTGCCGAATGTGTTTACGCCTAATGGCGATGGTGTAAATGATACCTGGGTGCTGCCTAACATAAACCTGTATCCCGATTGCACGGTGAAGATTTTCAACCGTGGCGGGCAGCAAGTGTTCAATTCGGTAGGGTACGGCACTCCATGGGACGGCACCTTCAACGGCCGCACCCTGCCGCCCGATGTTTATTACTACATCATCGATCTGAAGCATAACCAGGGCATACGCACGGGCAACATTACTATTATTAAGTAAAATCACAATTACCAGCCAGCCGCAAAGCCTTCGGATTTTTTCTGAAGGCTTTGTTTTTTTAGTGCGGAGCAATAAAAATAATGCCATTACTTAACGCCGATTTAATACCCAACCGTTATTTTTACATCAAAAACAATGAGCAACCGCAGGCAATTCATCGGCACCGGGTTAACCGCTTTGGCAGGCCTTACCTTGTTACCCGCGGTTGATAGCTTTGCCATCCCGGGCAACCGGTATAAAAGTGGCGCGACGGCAAAGCCAATGTTACGCTTCGCGCTGGCATCTGATATACATTACGGCCAGCAGGGTACGCCTTACGCCGAAAACACCGCGAACCTCATCAAATGGCTCAATGCCGACCATGCCAAAAACCACCTGGATATGGTTATTGTGAACGGCGATTTGGTGCATAACCGGCCCGATTTGCTCCGCGAGATAAAGGCCAAATACCTGGATAGGTTGGATGTATCCTATCACACCATCCCCGGCAACCACGATTTTGCCGATACCGCCATCTGGAAAAATGCATTCAACTACGAAGATAAATACACCGTTGAGCATGGCGATATAGCCTTTGTGCTGGCTAATACGGCTGATACCAAAGGCGGATACGTTTGCCCCGACAATACGTTTATCAAAGCCTCGCTGGATAAATTCGCAGCGAAAAAGATTGTTTTCGTGGTGCTGCACATCCCGCCGGTAAAATGGGTTAAGGACGAGGGCTTTTTAGATTGCCCCGAAACCGTAGAACTGCTACACAGCTACCCTAATGTAAAAGCCGCCTTCCACGGGCACGACCATGCACTTGATGGCGTTAGGTACACCGGCAATAAGTTCCCGCATTTTTTCGATTCGCATATCGGCGGCGACTGGGGGACCGATTATAAAGGCTATCGCATAGTGGAGATTGACAACAACTACCAAATTTTCACCTACCAGGTAAATGCCAGCCAAAACCCGGTTTTGAACAGTAACAAACTGTAGCCTTGCTTAATTAATAAGGAAAACAATTTTCTGTTTATTTAAATTTTAATAACAGCATTCCTGATTGTTGTTGCAAAAATTGTAACTTCCCGCCGGAAACACTGCCCCGGTGTAAACAACCATTCCTCGATGGAAGAAATTGATGCCCTTAAAGCACAACTTGCCCTATCCTTACAACGTGAAAAAGATTTAGACCTCCGTTTGCTGCAGGTTTCCCAGCAATCGGAGCAAAGCATCGCCAGGCTAAACATGGTGATGGAATCGGTACATGTAGGTACCTGGGAATACAACCCGCTTACCGGCTATTTAAGCTGGTCTGACCAATGCCGCAGGATATACGGAGCCCCTGCCGATACCGAAATTACCTTTGCCGTTTTTGCCGAACACATTTTCCCCGATGACCGCGATTTTGTAAACAGCGCCATACAAAAGGCCATGGACCCCGCCGGTGCAGGTGCCTATGATATCGTTTTCAGGATAGTGCGGTTCGATAACGGCGAAAGCAGGTGGATACGCTCGCAGGGTAAGGTATATTTTAAGGGCGGCGAAGCTGTTTTCTTTATTGGAACCGTGATGGATATTACCGGCGCTAAACTTGCTCAGGAGAAGAGCGCGAGGCTGGTAGCGATAATTGAATCATCCGACGATGTTATCATCAGTAAAACACTGGAGGGCATCATCACCAGCTGGAATCCTTCGGCAACGCGTACTTTTGGCTACACCGAGGAAGAAATGACAGGGCAGCACATCCTGAAGCTCATCCCCGAAGACAGGCAGGAAGAGGAGGCTTTGATACTGAGCCGGCTTAGCAGGGGCGAGCGTGTAGAGCATTTTGAAACCAAACGCGTAACCAAAACCGGCGAACTGCTGGATATCTCGCTAACCATCTCGCCCATCCTCGATGATGAGGGGAATATCATTGGCCTCTCTAAAATAGCCCGTAATATCACCGAGAAGAAGCAGGAGGAGATGCGTAAGAACGATTTTATTGCCATGGTAAGCCATGAGCTTAAAACGCCGCTAACATCCATGATGAGTTACGTGCAGGTGCTGCTGGCCAATGCCAAAAAAACCGGCGATGCATTTACCGTCAATGCGCTTACCCGTGCAAACGTACAGGCCCGTAAAATGACGGTGATGATACAGGATTTCCTGAGCCTTGCCCGACTGGAAGATGGCAAGATATCCATGAATATGGAGGCATTTGAACTGCATCCCGTAATAGACGAAACCGCCAACGATGCGCAGTACCTGTCATCGAACCATAAAGTGGTGCTGAAAGATTGTGAAGACGTTCAGCTTTTTGCCGATAGGGATAAAATAGGGCAGGTACTAATGAACCTGTTGAGCAACGCCATTAAGTATTCGCCGAAGGGCGGCACCATTACCATCGGTTGTGAAAAGCAGCCGGGCAAGGTAAAGATCTACGTAAAAGACGAAGGCGTAGGCATTAACCCTGCCGACCAGGAACGATTGTTCGAGCGTTTTTATCGCTCAAAAAACGAACGTACAAAAACCGTGTCGGGTTTCGGGATAGGTTTGTACCTGGTTTCGGAGATACTGCGTTACCACGACAGCAAAATCGAAGTAGAAAGCGAAGAGGGGGTAGGCTCGGTATTCTTTTTCAGTTTAAACACGCACTAGTTTTGGTTGCTATTTTTGTCCGGTTTTATTTTATAGAAATGTTGGACAAATGCGGTGAAATTACGCGCGCCCAAGACAGAGTTTACATGGCTGTTTGCTGTCCTTGCGGAAGGCTGAAACCTCCAGAAAACCTTAAAAAATCGGTGTTTTTCCGTGTTTTTCTTAATTTTTCGGAGTTTTTAGTGCCTTTTCTTGCGGAAAGCAAAAACTGCCTTATTTGCATGGAAACGGCCTTTTTAGCTAAAAGCACGTTTTTCAGCCGCCAAAAAATTTCCAGCTTTTTCCAATAAATCGTACAAGTTTAGCTATGGATTTCCAGAAAATTCCAGGTCTGTTTTCAGCGCAAAACACGTCGCCCCGGTGTGTGAAAACGCAATGCCCACAAGAACTAAATATCATCCTCACTTTCGTTTTCCTGTTGTAATTTTTCGATGAAAGCAACGACATCATCTTCCCAATCAAACTTTTTATCTTTAGTCGGGTCGTGTTGTGGTATTTCAGGAATTTCGACACCAAGGCGATTTAACAAATCGATGCTTTTGTTCAAACCATAACGAAAAACATATGGTTCACCGCTCCCTAGCGCTTCATTGAAAGCGTCGATAGCATATTTTTTGGCCTTATTCATATCGCCGATTGCAAACCACAATTCTGCAAGCGGTCGATTTGCCGGACGCCTAACTGCGCTTAAACGTTCGGCTTCAGCAATAGGGTCCGATAGCTGGTTAAGCTGAAGCTTTGTTAACGCTAGCCAAACCTCAGACGACAAATCCGGTTTTCCTGTTACGCGATTCATCTGTACCAAATTATCAAAACTTTCCATCGCAGCAGAATAGCTGCCCTGTTCAAATAACCACATTCCACGAAGATTGTACAGCCATCTAACCACTGCTCTGTTTTTACCTTGATTGGCTAACTTTTCAGCATTGATCAAATCCGCTTCGGTCATCTTTCCCTCATGGAACGCAACTCTGGCGTATAAATACTCTGCATAACCAGGACGATAATGATTGCGAGTCCAATCACGCCCCATAGGATCCAATAATGTCCATATAGTCATCGCTTCGGCCCATTTGCCGAGATCTCTTAAGAAATCAAAACGGCACAATCGAGCGCTGAACAGGGTTATATCTTCACCGCTAATTACAGCAACCGATTCCATCAAATTTAATACTGAATCTTCTTCGCGAAGCATGCCCAATCCACTTAAAGCTGCCTCAATGTTGTTTAATAATATAAATATAAAATCCAAATCTGAAAATTCTATGCCTGCTTTTATCGACATGCCATATAAAATAAGGGCTTCTTCTTGTTGATTGATATTATATAACAAAATTCCGGCTTCGTTCATTAATTGAATTGCGTCTATACCTGTTAATCCGACTGGGAAATTGTCCCATCCATTCGGGAAAAAAGGTTTCAAAACACTCAATGCCTCATTATTTGCTTCTAAATTAAAAGCGAGTGCAGTATTTAGTCCGCCGGAATATGCGTCGTAGGCTTGTTGATATTCGCCAAGCTTCAGTAGCGTTTTTACGAGATTTAGGCCGATACTTAGGTCCTCCATCGTTTCTGCTTGTTCATACGGGTGATGGCTTTGCGCAGAAAAATAGTCGACGACCTGTTTTCCGTATTTTTGTTTTTCCGAACCCTCCAAACTTCCTAAAGCTACACCACGTACCACCGGGTGAAGATCATATCGTTTAGTGTTATGATCGTATTGCAGTAATCCCCTTATCTCCAGATTTTTTATAGTTTTCGCCAATTCTTTTGGTGCGTTGTGTGCCGACGATTTTTGCCATTTGTCTAAATCTTCAGTGTACTGCTGCCAGTTTTTCATCTGTAAATCATATTCATTTTGAATCGTCGTTTTTGTCAAATCAGATGAATTCTGTAACGGTCCAAAGTCGGCAATATCGGGCTTACTCACAGCTTTGGGCTCTGGGAGTAAATGCGGATTAAACGCGGCTAAGGTTTGATAATCTACCGCTTCTGATAACAGCGCAAGGGTTGATAGCAATTGGAGGCTTTTAGTATCTAGGGCGTCTAAGCCCGCCCTCAAAATATGGTTCCGTTTTTGAATTAGATCGAGGTCAGCGAGATTTAGCGAAACTCCCCCCGTCGGGTCTAACAACCACTTGTCAAAATTTCCTTTATCCGGCAGGTAATTGTTTATCAAGCCAGCCAGTACGCCAATGGTGAGCGGATGACAATCGCAATTGGTAGCGAGATAATTTTGAATGGTGACCGAATCACCGAAAACCCCGCATCCTATAAAGAGTGCTTCAGCATCAGCGGGCCTAAGGCCGGGCAATACAATCCGTTGCACCCCGGGAATAGGTTGATTTGCGGTATTAAACAATACGCGCGGCACTAACCGGGAGCTGATCAATATTTTAGAAGGCGAAGCGGAGGCAAATAACCGAAGCAGGTCGTCGTCTTCATCTTTAATGCAAATGCAGGGGTCTCTATTTACAATCTTGTCAGTTGGCGTATTCAGATCTTCATCCGGTATTTCCGCTGCATCAATCCTGTTATACGCAACAAGCACGCGTTCCAAACCATCGAGAATAAACAACCATGGTTTGCTTTTTAAATGGTGCATGATTATGCCCTTAAGTTCGGCTGTTTTCTTCTTTTGAAAATCCTCTACAGGGGATTTGGTCATGTAAGCTAACGCATGCCGGCAAAAGTCTACCATTACAGCTCCTCTTTCGTAAAACGAATACCAAAAAATACCTGCCCAATCCTTGCGCACATTAACCGCGTGATTATTTGTCCACTCCCAGGTAAGCATACTTTTACCACTCCCGCCTATAGCATCAAAAAGAAGTATAACGTGTGGATTAGCCGGTTGCGCCCAATCATTTAAATCGTCTAATTGAGATTGCCGGCCAACAAATTTATGAGAGCCGATATAGGCTGGTTCTGCATATAGCGCCGGCGGGCTCGGAATGGGGTCTACTAAATCCTCTTTACTTTTTGCTGTATTTATTTCGTTTATGGATTGGGGAGACGGTTGTTGCTCTAAGTGACGCCTAATGTCGGATGCCGGTGCGGCTATTTTGCTTTTAAAATCATCCAGGCTTTCAAAAACAGCATAAATTCGGTGGACTTTAGAGTCGGAAGAAATCTGCTTCGCGCGTTCGGTGAATGCTTTAAGCTTTTCTTTTTTAACAGGATCGGGTTCAATATCATCTTCGGTTATCAGATGCATTTTGCCCATAATAAAAAGAATCACAGGCCGATTCAGCCTTTGCGCCTCATTAAACTCCAGTTCTGTTATCGAAAGATTTTCGGGATTCCTGCGGGGACATTCCGGTACCTGCCCGTATTTTTTGCTGATAATGCCGATATAAGCTGACCCATCTCTAACCATTTGTAATGATGAGTCGATGACATCTAAAAGTTTTGCCGAGTCGTTCTCCATGGCAACATCTGTCATGCCGTGTGATTTTATCGCCTTAACCACCGCCGCACGATGGTCTTCTAAGTCGGTAAAGGTGCTGGAGATAGTTACGCCCAGGAATTGTTTTGGCAGGAAGTTGTTATCGATGCTCATTGTTTATGGTTAGGTTTTTAAATATAAACAAATCGCATTACAGTTACGGCAATTTATTTGCCTGGTAATTTTTCGGTGCGCGGCTAATAGATGATCCGTTCCTGGCCTCCGCACGCCCTTCGACAGGCTCAGGACGACCCTACGCTTTTTTTCATTGCCTTCTTCAAAGTAGCGCTTTTGTTTGGTTCGAACAATCGATACAAGAAGCCCCTTAAAAAAGTGAAAGGCTGTCGGGCGGGCGCCCGATTCAGCCTTTCGATATATTACCATTTATTACTGAGGAGAGACATTTTAATTACCCTGCCAAAACCGCACATTAACCGCGGTTTTGGTAAGTTCCACAACGGGCTCAATTATTCTTTTTACTGTTATTGCTTTTGAAGTATCGATTGAAAATGATAACTGCCGGATGCTACTTCATAAACCGCCAGCCCGTTGTCATACCGGATGAATTTTACCCCACTGGCTGCGACGGCAGGTTTACCGTTTTCCTTTACAGTTTCTGCATTTCCTGCCGGTAAGTAAATTGTGGCCCCTGTATTTGGGGGGATAGTCACTTTTAATGAAAATTGGTCGCCCTGCCGCTCCCAGCTTGTAGAAACAACACCGCTTACGGTTTGGTAGCTTCCCTTAACCCAGGTAAGGTTACCCACAACGGCAGGCTTTATAATCATCTTTCTAAAACCGGCGCCGCGTTCGTCAGCGCCTATTCCCGCCAAACCTTCAAAAAACCATTGGCTGATCTCGCCCGACATAAAATGGTTTTGCGACCCAAAGCTTCCCACGCCCGCATCCCATTTCTCGGTTAGTGCGGTCGCGCCCATTTTTAACTGGTAACCATAACCGGGCCTGTCCGATTGGTTATTCATATCATAGATCACATCGGAGCTACCTTCGTCAGACAATGCTCCTAACAGATACCGGTAGCCAACCTCGCCCGAATTAAATGAATTACCCTGTTTACGGATATCTGCAACCAAATTTTTTATCAGGGCATTCCTGTTTGTTGGGTCGGCAATATGAAGGTATAGCGGCATTGCATAAGTGGTGTTTGACCCTGTTGCATAGCTATTGGTTTCTGCCTTAAAATAGGCTTTATTAAAAGCCATCCTGATGGCCTCCGCCTTTCGGGCGTAGGTTTCAGCATCTGCCTTCATGCCTAAAAGGGCAGCCATTTTCGCCATGATCTGGTTGTCATAAAAATAAATAGCAGTTGCCGTGAAACTCTCCGGGGTTAGTTGCGATCCCCATGCGGGTTTAGGCCCGATATCGTACCAATCGCCAAGGCCTGTTTGCAAGATATTGTCTTTTGCAGTCGACTCCAGGAAGGCCACGTAGCGTTTCATATTTGGAAAATAAGTGCGCATTAACGAGATATCGCCCGAAAAAAGATACTGTTGCCAGGGAACGATGATAAACGAACTTCCCCATTCGGGGGAGTTTCGGAAGGCGTTGTTTGGATCGGCACTGGCGTGGAAAAATTCCGGTGCAATATTGGGTACAAGACCACTACTCAACTGGCTGTCGTTCATATCGTTCATTACCTTGCGGAATAGCGGTGCCATATCAAAATTGTAACGTAAGGCAGGTCCGTTCAGGTGGCATTCTTCCAGCCATCCTTGTTTTTCGCGATGCGGGCAATCGGTCATAATGCTCATCATATTGCTCCGCTGCGCCCACCTTACCAGTGCATATATGCGGTTAAACAACTCGTTTGAGCAGGAAAAACTACCGATAGGTGTTGCCGAGGAATGTACCACCTCGCCTTGTAGTGTCTGGACTACGGGTAGTGTGTTATCGCCGGGGGCGGGATGCAATTCCACCTGCAAATAACGGCCTCCCTGGTAAAAAAACTTGGGGAACCATTTTTCGGGCTGATCAGATGCCAAAGTGTATTGCCACCAGGCCGGGCGAACACCGTCCTGCGTAACCGAGCTGCGGTCAACGGTGCCATCAGCTGCCAGCAGTTCGGATGGGATAATACGCACGAATGCGCCTTTAGCCCCCTTTACCGTAATTTTAGGCATAACGGAGGCATTCTGCCCCAGATCGTACACCCAAAGGTTGGGCCTCAGCTTTGTTGCTTTTACAGGGCTAAGGCTTTCTATCACTTTCACCGGCGGTGCCGCACACGATAAGCCTTTTAACGCTCCGCCAGGCGAAGGGCAAATTAGAGCATTAGCCCAGCCCGCGACTTTTTTAAAATTGGCGGTGTTCCAACCGGCGGGTTCTAAACGGGCATCGTAATCTTCGCCACCAAAAAGGTTTGAATAGGTTACCGGCCCCGGCGATACTTTCCAGGACTTATCCGTTCCGATAACCTGTACCGATCCGTCTGCATACTCCAGTTTTAAGGTGGCTATTACTTTTAGCGGCCCGTAGGAGCTCAGGAATTTTACATATCGCACAGAATCGGGCGTGATGTTATACATGCCATTACTCAGCATAATGCCGATTGCGTTCGCACCATTTTTTAACTGGCTGGTGATATCGTAAGTATCGTAAAGCACCGTTTTGCGATAATCGGACCATCCCGGCGAAAGTATCTGATCGCCCACCTTTTTGCCATTAATGCTTAGTTCGTACTGGCCAAGTCCGCTGATATTAATAACCGCACGGGTTAGGGCCGGCTTTACCGGGAATGATTTACGCAGCAACATCGACGAAAAATTGAGATCCGTAGGCGTCGGTTTATTAGCGCGGTATTCTGGCAGGTCGCGTTTTAAGTTAAAATCTGTTTTTGCCGATTTGTATTCATGCGCATACTTTTCTGCGCCTGCGGCAGATATCCAGTTGGCGTTCCATTCCTTATCAGTCAAAATGCCCATCACCCAAAATGCGGGTGCGCTCCAGTTGGATGCCTCGCCTTTTTCATCCCAGATACGTACTTTCCACCAATACTTTCGTCCCGATACCAGCGCCTTCCCCGAATAAGCTATTTGGTTCATTTGGCCGGATGCAATTTTGCCCGTGTTCCAAACGTCGCCTTTATCTGCTTTAAGGTTTTTTTCAGATGCCGCTACCAACACCTGATAAGCTGTTTGGCGCATTCCCCTTGCAGCAGGCGATAAGGATTTAATCATCCAGCTTAAGGCGGGGGTTTGTATATCTACACCCAGGGGATTTGCATAATTCTCACAGCTTAACGCATCGGGTATATACCTTTTTTGCTGTGCTGCAGCAGTTTGCGTTAAAGCAGCCATACACACAAAAAGTATAAATTTGAAAGCCGTTTTTGTCCTCATAGTATGCCGGGTTTGGTAACCTATATGATATTATCGCTGCTCAAAATTGTTTTTAAAAAGTGAAAGGCTGTCGGGCGGGCGCCCGATTCAGCCTTTCGATATATTACCATTTATTACTGAGGAGGGACATTTTAAGCCTTTACCAGAACCTCACATAAAGTGCGGTTAACAATAGTAAGGTTACAATGATAAGCGCAAGCGTGCTCTTGTCCACTTTGAACATGCTCTTATCAATTTCAAAAGCTTTAGGGTTAATTTTAGGCCCTGCAAAGCTTAAAGCCACCATCACGATAATGGTGAACAAAAACGACAACCCCATACAAATGAGGAACGGAATTTCCCAGGTGCCGTTTGCCCTCGGGAAAGCAGTGTACAAGAAGGTTTCGTGCCCGAACCAGGCCGGTGCATAGTTATTGAACACTACCGACATGACAAAGCTGGTGAGGATACCTGCAATAGCCGCTGCGCCAGTAGTACGTTTCCAGAAGAAACCTAAAATGAATACGGCAAATATACCCGGGCTGATAAAGCCGGTATATTTTTGGATAAAGGTAAAGCCTCCTTCGCCGCTGATACCCAAAAGATCTTTCCAGGTAAGGGCGATAGAAAGCACCATGGCACCCAAAATAACCCAGCGGCCAACGTTCACCATTTTGTGTTCGCTGGCCTCTTTATCGATGTGTTTTTTGTAGATATCCAGCGTAAATATGGTAGAGATACTGTTTGCTTTACCCGCAAGCGAAGCCACAATAGCAGCTGTAAGCGCCGCTACCGAAAGCCCTTTTAAACCGGTTGGCAAAAAGCCAAGCACAGCAGAATAAGCATTGTCGGAATTGAATTTACCGCCCGACAGCATCTCCTGTTGCAGGCCGCCGTTTTTGTGAAGAACGTAGGCAGCTATACCCGGCAGTACCACGATAATAGGCATTGCCAGTTTCATTAAACCGGCAAACAGGATACCTGTACGCGCGGTTTTCAAGTCGGCACCAAGGGCGCGCTGGGTAATGTATTGGTTACAGCCCCAATAGTTAAGGTTCACTATCCATTGGCCTGCAAAATACATGGCAATGCCCGGCAGGGTAAGGTATTTATCAATATCGGCCTGCGGTGCACCTGGTTTTGGCTTGGCCAAAATCATTTTAAAGTGCTCCGGTGCATCTTTAAGCATGGCATTAAAACCTGCAATGGCATCTTTGCCGTAACCGAATTTTTCGCTCACTAAGGTTAGCGCGATATAGGTAGTGGCTAAGCCGCCAATAACCAATACCAGCACTTGTATTACATCTGTAAAGCCAATAACCTTCATACCACCCAGGGTAATAAACAAAGCAAACACAGCCAGCGCAATAATGATGATGTGCATACTGTTTACATCGCCGCCAATAAGGTTATTCAGTGCCAGCGCACCAAGGTAAAGGATGGAGGTTAAGTTAACGAATACATACATAAACAGCCAGATAATGGCCATAATAAAGCTCATGGATTCGTTATACCGCTTATGCAGGAACTGCGGCATGGTGAATATCTTATTTTTAAGATACACCGGCACAAACCATACAGCAACAATAATTAGTGCGATAGCAGCTACCCATTCGTAGGCGGCCACAGCCAAACCTACGGCAAAGCCCGTGCCGCTGGCCCCGATAAACTGCTCGGCAGAAATATTGGATGCGATGAGCGAGGCCCCGATGGCCCACCAGGTAAGCGAGCCTTCGGCAAGGAAGAAATCCTTACTGTCTGATACGCCTTTTATTTTTTTGCGGCTGTAAACCCAGTAACCATAGCTGGATACTATGATGAAATAGACAACGAAAATGACGTAATCTATAGTAGTAAACTTGTTCATAATTTGGTTTTGTTAATTAGGTTTTATAAACAGGCAGCCTGTTCCCATTCGGCTGCCTGTCTTGATAATTATTTGTAAGCTATCTCGTTCCAGCGTAATTCGTTGCGGAAATTCGGTATGGTTGTATCCTTGCCTATCCGCATAAATTCTATGCCCGCCATATCTGCAAAATCCTGCAATAGTTCGGCACTTAAGTTTTGGCTGTAAGCGGTATGGTGCGCGCCGCCGCCGTATATCCAGGCTGCGCAGCCGGTTTTCATATCGGGCAGGGGTTTCCAAAGCACGCGCGCCACGGGTAGTTTGGGCAGGTCGTGCTCGGGCTCTACAGCTACTACCTCGTTCACCAGCAAACGGAAACGGTTGCCCATATCAATAAGGGATGCGTTTAGTGCGTTGCCGCCGGCCACGTTAAATACCAAACGGGCAGGATCAGCTTTGCCGCCAATGCCAAGTGGATGTACCTCTAATGCAGGTTTGCCACTGGCTAAAGATGAATCGATCTCCAGCATGTGCGAGCCTAAAACAAGTTCGTTGCTTGGGTCGAAGTGATACGTGTAATCTTCCATAAAGGCATTGCCACCTGCAAGGCCGCTGCCCATTACTTTGAATGCGCGTACTAAAGCGGCAGTTTTCCAGTCGCCCTCGCCTGCAAAGCCGTAGCCGGCTTCCATCAAACGCTGCGAAGCTATGCCCGGCAGCTGCACCATGCCGTGCAAATCTTCGAAGGTATCGCTAAAGCCTTTGAAGCCGCCATCCTGCAAGAATTTCTTTAATCCAAGTTCTATTTTGGCCGCCTCGTAAACCGATGAGTAACCCGCGCCGCCTTTTACAAGCGATGCGTCCATGGTGTACAGGCTTTCGTATTCATCTGTAAGTGCAGTTACCTCTGCTTCGCTGATGCTATCAATCACGGCAACTAAATCGCCTATACCGTAGGTGTTTACCGAGAACCCGAATTTAGTTTCGGCTTCTACCTTATCACCATCGGTAACGGCCACAAAACGCATGTTATCGCCAAAACGGGCAAATTTTGCGCCCTGCCAATCGTGCCAGCCTGCTGCGGCGCGTGCCCAGCCGTTTATCTCGTCTAGTACGCCGGTATCCTGCCAGTGGCCAACAACCACCTTACGGTTTTTGCGCAGGCGCGATACCATAAAGCCAAACTCGCGGTCGCCATGGGCGCTTTGGTTCAGGTTCATGAAATCCATATCTATGCTGCTCCATGGGATATCGCGGTTGTATTGGGTATGCAGATGCAGCATGGGTTTCTGCAATATATTCAAACCACGTATCCACATCTTGGCCGGCGAGAAGGTGTGCATCCAGGTGATGATACCGATACAGTTTGGCGCAACGTTAGCTTCCTGCAGGGTTTGGTATATCTCGTCGGTGCTTTTTACCACGGGCTTGTACACTACGCGTACGGGGATCTGCCCTGCGCTGTCAAGTCCTGCGGCTATATGTTTAGAATGCTCTGCAACCTGCCTTAAGGTTTCTTCGCCGTATAAATTTTGGCTGCCGGTAATAAACCAAACTTCAAATGTTTTTAGATCGATCATTGTTATTTAGATATGGGATATGAGGTTTTTTTTAATTTGTTGATGATAATCTTAGCAATGCCGCGCCGTGCAGGTTTATGGCTTGCTGGTATGTTTTTTTGAACTGGCCCAGATCCTGTTTCTTCCACAGGTCGCGTACCTTTACTTTGCCTTTGAGGCCCAGCGCGGCAAAATCTACCGCTACGCTTTTGTTGGCATCGCCAATGTTGAACAGCGCCACGTACAAATCTTTGCTGCCCTGCACGTGCGAGTACCAAACCATGGCGCCGTCTTTTTTATAAAGCTGTTTGGGGTTTTCGCCATGTTGGTTAGCGCCTAATACCTCGGCATTAGTAAATAGCTTCAGTTCCAGGTCGCGGTTCTCGGGCATGTTGCCGCCAATCATCAGGGGCGATCGGTAAATGCTCCAGAAGGTCATGTGGGTGTACTGCTCGTCTTCGGTAAAGCGGCTGTAACGCTCGTTACCCACGGGACCGCGTTTCGATAGCTTGCCTATCTGTATCATGTCTGCATCGGGCCAGTGGCCGGGGCCGCCAACGCCTTCCCAGCTTTTGGCGTAATCGAACATATGGAGTATCTCTTTCCAGTTATCCCAAAAATCATCGGCCATGCGCCACATGTTGGCGTATTGGGTAGCATGGGCCGCCTGGGCAACCGGCGTTTCGCCCGGCGAAAGACTCAGCACCATGGGCCTGCCGCAATTGTCGATGGCTTTTTTATAGCCTTCTACCTCGGCGTTGCTGTATGGGCGCGAAAGGTCATCCACCTTAATAAAATCTACGCCCCAGCTTGCGTATAGTTCCAGTATAGAGTTGAGGTATTCCTGCGCGCCGGTTTTTTTCATGTCGAGGCCGTACATGTGGTTCATCCATGGGCATTTGGAATTGGTATCGGCTACCATATCTGCCGTGATGCCGTTGGTGCCTTTTACGGGCGATTTGCTCCACACCGCTTGCCTGGGTATGCCACGCATTACGTGTATGCCGAATTTGAGACCCTTACTGTGCACATAATCCGACAGTGATTTAAATCCTTTGCCATCCAGTGCCGAGGGGAATTTGTTAGGCTGAGGCAACAAACGGCCCCATTTATCCATGGTGAGCCAGGGAACATACGAGCCATCCCAAAGGCGCATCTGGAAAGGGTTGCCTATGTTGCTGCCGGGAGGGTTATCGTAGCTCCAAAGGAAATCTACCACGATGTACTCCCAGCCCAAGCCCTTCAGTTTATCGGCCATGTAATCGGTATTGGCTTTTACCTCATCCTCGTGCACGGCCGAGCCGAAACAGTTGTAACTGTTCCAGCCCATGGGCGGGGTAACGGCCACTTTGTTTTGTGCCGATGCACTAAAGCAAAAGGCAATACAAACAATAAGTAGGATAACGCGGCTAAATTTCATGCTATTTAATAACCCTGTTTTTTTTAATTTCAAATCTCGCCTCTCAAATCTAGCTCTGCCCGTAATACGAATCCGGCCCGTGCTTGCGCTCGTAATGTTTTTTTACAAGGGCATCTTTAAGGCGTGGCGCATTGGGGTTTATCTGCTCGGTAAGGTAAGCCATGTGGGCAACGGTTTCTAAAACCGCGCTGTTGTAAACGGCTTTATCGGCTGTTTTGCCCCAGGTAAAGGGGGCGTGGTTACCCACCAGTACCATTTCTACTTCTTCGTAGTCCAAATCCTGACTTTCAAAATGATTGATGATTTGGAAGCCTGTTTCATATTCGTAATTGCCCTGTATCATTTCGTCGCTCATGGGCGGCGCGCAGGGGATATCGCAGGTAAGGTGGTCGGCATGCGTGGTACCGAATATGGGTATAGCACGTTGCGATTGCGCCCAGGCCGTGCCAAAGGTGGAGTGCGTATGCACTATGCCGCCAATCTTAGGCCATTTTTTGTACAAAACCGCATGTGTTTGTGTATCTGATGACGGGCGATGGCTGCCCTCTACGGTTTTTCCATCAAAATCTACGATCACCATCATGTCGGGCGTAAGCTCCTCATACGGTACGCCGCTTGGTTTGATGGCAAATACGCCCAGTTCGCGGTCGGCCGCGCTTACATTGCCAAAGGTGAACAGCACCAGGCCAAGCTTAGGCAGCTGCATATTGGCCTCGTAAGCCTTTTGTTTAATGTGTTGAAATTGACTCATGACTTAGGCGTTCTGAAGTTCGGCGGTATTTTTAAGCGCGGTTTGCTTCGCGATATCTTTGCCCAGCGCCTGGTATTGGCGGTAACGTTTCTCGTAAACATCGCGCAGTTGGGTATTGGGTTCGTAGCTTACATCGAAGCCGCGGCCCATGGCCTGCATGGCGGCTTCTACATCAGGATAAATACCCGCTACCACCGCCGCAAACATGGCCGCGCCCAGCGCACAAGTGTGTTTAAATTGATGGATGCGAATAGGCATGCCCAAAATATCGGCCATCATCTGCATTACAAATGGCGACTTTTTGGCCACCCCGCCAATGCCAATGATACCCTTTACCGGGATACCCTCGCTAATGAAACGTTCTACGATGCTTTTGGCACCGAAGCAGGTAGCCTCGGCCAGGGCACGGAAAACGCGCGGGGCATCGCTGCCTAAATTCAAGCCGCTGATGGCTCCCTTCAATGCCTGGTTGGCATCGGGCGTGCGGCGACCGTTGAACCAATCAACCGCCAATTCGTTATATTCTTCTATAGGCAATAGTGCCGCTTGTTTGCTTAGTTCAGGTATAATGAGTTCTGTTAATTCTTCTTTAAGCGCTTCTGCGGTAGCAGCATCCAACAAAGTTGATTGCGACAGCAGGTTATTGATTGGCCAGGCAATCAGGTTTTTGAACCATGCGTAGGTATCGCCAAAGGCAGATTGACCCGCCTCCAAACCCGCCATGCCTGGGATAACCGAACCGTTTACCTGCCCGCAGATGCCTTTTACCAGCTTGCCGTCAATCTCGGCAGAGGGGGCAACTAAAATATCGCAGGTGGAAGTACCCATTACTTTGCTTAGGAAGTAGGGCTCTATTTGCCCGCCCACGGCACCCATATGCGCATCGAAAGCGCCGGTGCCTATAACCACATCGGTACTGAGGCCAAGGCGTTCGGCCCATTCGGCACTCAGGTTGCCTGCGGCTACATCGGCAGTGTAAGTATCGGTATAAAGTTTATCGGTAATGCCTGTCAGTAACGGATCAAGCGAGCTGAAGAAGCTATCGGGCGGCAGGCCGTCGAATTCTTCGGCCCAAAGGGCTTTGTGCCCGGCAGAGCAACGGCCACGTTTGATTTCTTTAACATCGGTACCGCCGGTAAGCAGGAAGGGTACCCAGTCGCAATGCTCTACCCAGGAGTGCAGCGCGGCGGCAACTTCGCTATCTACACGTACTACATGCAACAGCTTGGCCCAAAACCATTCAGACGAGTAGATACCGCCTACATATTTAAGGTAGTTAGGTTCGAATTTTTCGGCATGTGCATTTATCTCATCGGCTTCGGCAATGCCGGTATGGTCTTTCCATAGAACGAACATGGCGTTGGGATTCTCGGCAAACTCCGGGCTCAGTGCCAGCGGGCTGCCTGTAGCATCAACCGCAACAGGGGTAGAGCCGGTGGTATCTACCGATATGCCTTTGATAGCTTTGGCTATAGCCTGGCCGCCTGCCTGTTCAATACAATCTTTAATGGTGGTTTCCAGGCCCTCTATATAATCTAAAGGGTGCTGCCTAAACTGGTTTTCTGATGGCACGCAGTATTTACCATCGCGCCAGCGGGGGTAGTTGAATACAGAAGAAGCAATCTCTTGCCCGTTGGAGGCGTCAACGATTACCGAGCGAACGGAATCCGACCCATAGTCGACACCGATCACGTACTGATCTTGGCTCATATATTAGCTTTATAATTGAGTGTCTAAATAACACTTATTTTTTTACAAAAAGAAATTTTTGCAAGGAAACATAAAAAAAAATTAAAACAGGGGATTGTGAGCCTAATTCTGTAACGAATCGGGATTGGGGATAATGTTGATAAATGCCTGAAAATTAGCGTAATACTTTTGCATATTAAGCTGATAGTAGAACGCGCCGCGTTTTGAGCCGGCCTTATCTTTATCGGTTAGTTTGATAAGCAAACCGGTAGCCAGCACCCTTTTGCTAAAGTTGCGTTTATCAATACTGGCGTTAAAAACGCTCTCGTAGAGGTTTTGCAGCTGTGGTAAAGTAAAGCGGGAGGGGAGCAGCTCGAATAAAATAGGGTGCAGGGCGGCTTTATAGCGGATGCTTTTCTTGGCCAGCTCCACCATTTCCTGGTGATCGAAGATGAGTTTTGGGATGCGTTTAAGCGGTACCCACTCGGCGTGGAAGTCGGCACTTATCTGCTTCTCATACTTATGTATATCTATCAGGGCGAAGTAGCTTACGGATACGGTGCGCTCCATCGGGTCGCGGCTGGTTTCGCCGAAAGAGTACATTTGTTCGAGGTAAACGCCCTCTAATCCAGTTAGTTGCTTTAAAATGCGATTGGCGGCCTGGTCCAGGCTTTCGGTAGCTTGTACGAAACCGCCCATCAGGCTCCATTTATCCTTTTCGGGGTTGAACGCCCTTTTGATGAGCAGCAGCTTTAGGGTTTCGCCGTCAAAACCGAAAACAATGCAATCCACCGCTACCAGGAAACGGGTTTGTTTTGAGTATTTGAGCATGCTGCTATGGATATTTTTTTGGTGTTAACCGCAAATATAGTTTATGCGGCCATATTGCAAATTATTTATTGGCCTTTGTGCTTAAAAATCCCGGTTTGTTGTAAAAAAAGTGCTTTTTACCGGCCTTGTGCAAGCTAAAGTACGCAAAAAATACTTTAAGTGTTTATTTTACAATTAATATAAGGTGTTTGGCTGTATGGTACGACGCGCTTATTCCAGGTCCTCATCCTCGTCTTCTTCCTCGGGCACGTAGTTGGTTATGGCCTGGCCTATGCGGTTGGTTTCGGCATCATTATCAAACATGGGCAGTTCGGTTTCGGGGTTGAGCTTTAGCCACAGGTTTTCGGTGTCTTTCTCTATTTTGCCGAACTCGGTACCGGCTTTAAAAATGGTGTAAACGTTATCTTCTTCGGGGAAAACGGAGTAAACTACGCCGTTTACCAATACGTCGAATGGGTCTTGCATGGGTAATACCTGAATTTTAAAGCCGCAAAGTTATTAAAATGACCGGGCATTTATCCTGCAGATGGAAAGCGAAATACACCATTTTGTCATTTCGAGCGAGCGAAGCGACGAGAAATCTTGTTAGATAATGTAAGCGGGCATGCAAAGTGCCGAGCTTTGCATGTCTAACAAGATTTCTCCCTCGTGCCTCGGTTCGAAATGACAGAGCTCTTGAAACGAGTAATCGTCCTATCTATATCTGCGAGTAGGCCGTAGGCACCAGCAGGGTAGAGGTTATTTTGTTTACCAGCAGGGCGTCGGCATAATCGGGCACGGAGCTGATCTTTTTCCATTGGGCATCGTCTACAAAAGCTTTCCAGTGCGCATCCTTGGCGGCCAGGTCATCGAAGGTTACCATATAAGTAAGGTTTGGCCTTAGCGGGCCGATGATGGTTTCGCCCCAGAAAACGGGCTTAAAGCCCAGGCGTTTGAAGATATCTATCTCGCCCTGGTCGTTAAACATTTCTATCTTCTTTTTGCCGGCAGCTTCGCTGGCGCTTTGGTATTGGCGCAACTCGAATATACGCGGGGTATTTGGCGGTACAGCAATCAGCGGACTATGCTCAAAAGCTTTCATCAGCGAACTTTCTATCCGCTCGTAAGCAGGGGCCGAGGCGGGTGCGTTGAGGTATGCAGCTCCTTTGGCCTTAAACTCGGCATCTTTGCCGATGTTATCTGCAATGTGGCTTAAGTGGGCCAGGCCGTTGTAGGTGGTGAGCACGAATATTTTGGTTTGGCCCTCGGGCTTCAGTTCGGTAAATACGCCCACGTGGTTTACGCCTATGCGGTTAAGGGCGGGGATGGCGGCATCGCGGAAGTAATCTTCCACCAGCTTTTGCTGGGCCTCGTTCTTGAGGGTGTAGGTGCGCAGTTCGTAGTAATCGCCGCCTTTGAAGGGGACGGTATCTGCGCTTAGGACGGTTGCAGGGATTACGGCTGCAGCTGCGCCGCTTAAAAGGGTGCTTTTCACGAATGAGCGTCTTTTCATCAATTTACGGGATAATGGTTGTGCTAAATGTAACGTTTATTTCGGATTAACTACGTTGAGTGCTTCGCCGTTTCGGAATTGATTGGGCAGACCGTTTGCAGTGTTTTGTAGGGCGATTTATTTTACCGCAAAGGGCACAAAGATTTGCAGTTTGACTAGCGCAAAGAGCACAAAGATTTTTTTACGCAAATGCGCTAACATTTCATAATTTACTTTTTGCGTCTTATTGCCGGTTTGCAAGGCTTTGTGCCTTTGCGCCCTTCTTTTTGTCCTTTGCGGTTAAATCGCCACCTGATTTCAGAATTTAGAATTTCGGCTTTCGGATTTCCCTCTCAAAAAGGGTGAAAAAACGCCTGTCGAAAGGGTGGTTCTCACCTGTTGCTGCTCGCCGTTTTTGCATTCCTTTACCTTATGCAATTCGCTTTACACTACATGAATTTGAAAGACGCCAGGCACATCAGCTTTTACAAAGGCAGCGAAACCCATTTGGTGCCTGCGCAAAGCCATGTGGAATGGCTTAAAGGAAAGCTGAAAGTGCGTTTCATCTTCCAGAAAGACAACGACGCTACCGAGATAGACGAAATTATGGTAGATAACACCGACGGCAACGTGCGCATGGTAACCTCAAAAGGCAAAGAGTTCAACGCCGGTCCGCTGTTCGATCAATTGTACGTTTGGTACGATTACATTGTGAAGCGGTAACAAGTTTTCTTGCCCCAAAACGCTTTTAAAAATACCGGTTTTTGCCTTTTTAACTGCCAAATTCAAAGTTATGGACGGCCAGGATGGAGATCTCGATTTATAAACCAGGCTTTCCGTACACCCGGGTTTAGGGAGGTTTGGTACGTCTGTTTGCGACATGCCTGCAAGTGTTCCACTTTGAATATGGGACACTTAATTTTTAATTCTCACTGATTATCAAACAGTTGCATTTTTTTGTGGAACACTTTGGGACACCCCTGTTGTTTAAGTAAACCCTATAATATATTTATTATTAACCACTTAAATAAAATTACAAAAATGGATGAAATACTTTTTTTGAGCAATTTGGAACACCTTGTGTAAAGCAACTTCAGGACTAAGCTGGGCTAAATCGGTGGGAGAATTGGAAAAGCAAGGGTAGAAGCTTTCGACACGGTCAACTCCACGATAGCTGCTGTTTGGTTTAGCAAGGTTTGCAGGATAAGCCGGTATTCAGGATTTATTATAGGCCTAAGTTGCGCAAACTTAGGCCTGTTACGTCTATTCCCCTCGCTATTTTTTATACGCAATGCGGTATATAACGCCCGTAAAATCGTCTGATACCAGCATCGAGCCATCTTTAAGCAACGGCACATCTACCGGGCGACTCCAAATTTCCCGCGTGGCATTGTTCAGCCAACCGCTTGCGAATATTTGGTAGCCTATGGCTTAAAATTCATCCCGGCGAGGGTTATAGAACTTTAGCAACTTATTTAGACGCAGGCGCATATGCCCCTGTTGTGAGCCAGGTGATCCATGCTTTTTTAAACGCTGCATGGCTTATTGGTGGAAGCGTACGGCCCTCGCCGGGATTCCAGCCACCTTTAACTAAACCATCGTCCGCATGTGCAATAAGCTTTTTCATGTCTTTGTTGCCGTTGCGTTTCGGATCAATCAATTGCTGTGCTAATTCCCGGCGTGTCTTTCCCTGAAAAACCATTTTCATATTGGCAGGTGGCAAATGCCAGTTGGGGTTCCCCGGAGGCGTATGCAAGCCAGGCGTATTAGCAGGTTGGTGGCAGTTGGAACACTTCATCGCGTAGACACCTTTTCCATCGATGCCTCTCTTAGGAAACATGGTGTGCAAATGGCTGTCATCTCCCTGAAGCGGAATGTTACCCGCCGGATGGCAATTCATACAACGGGCGCTCATTAATACAGTGTACACTTGTTTAAAAGCTGCTACAGATGCAATGCTGTCCTTTTTAATTATCACTGAAGGTGATTTTGTATCTGAAGCATCGATGCTGAAAGCCATTATACCAACCATTGCCGCCAACACGGCAATTACTGCAAAATATTTCTTTTTCATTTGGCCGAGATCTCCTTTCCCTGAAGCTCTGCTGCTAAGTGAATAGCTTCACGAACGCGCAAATAAGTACCGCAGCGGCAGATGTTCCCCGCCATGGCATCATCAATATCCTGGTCGGTTGGTTTTTTGTTTTCTTTAAGCAGCACGGCGGCCGACATGATCTGCCCGGCCTGGCAATAGCCACATTGTGATACATCTAATTCCAGCCATGCCTTTTGCAGGGGGTGGGTGTTGGTTGCAGACAAGCCTTCAATGGTTACTACTTTTTTGCCTTCGGCGCGGCTTAATTTAGTAACGCAAGAGCGCACTGCCTCTCCATTCAAATGCACAGTACAAGCACCACATTGTGCCACCCCGCAGCCAAATTTTGTCCCTACCAGGCCAACATGGTCTCTCAGCACCCAAAGCAGGGGTGTATCGGGGTCTGCATCCACATGATATATTTTCTTATTGATATTTAAAGTGATCATAATTCAAATATTTACAGTAATGAAAGGAGTGATTTAAACAGCTGGAACTTCGGGTTGTGGTGATGAAAAAGGCTGTTGATAAAAACGCTTGCCCGATGCCTTATACAGCGCGTTGGCCACAGCACCAAATACAGGCGGAAACGGTGGCTCGCCTAATCCCGTAGGATCAATATCATTCTGAACAAAGTGCACATCTACCTTTTTTGGTGCTTCGTGCATGCGGATGATCCTGTACGAATGGAAGTTATTCTGTTCAACAACGCCATTTTTATGGGTTAGTCCACCATACAATGCATTTCCAATCCCATCAACAACTGCGCCCTGTACCATATTGGTTGCCGCATCGGGATTTATTACTATGCCGCAGTCAATAGCGCTAAATACCCGTTCAACATACGGATGACCATCTTTTGTCGTCATGTCTACAACATGAGCAGCATAAGAGTTATGGCAGAAATAGGCGGCAACGCCACGGCTGAACTTTTTCTGTTCGGGGCCGTTCCATCCGGATTTATCCTTAACTAATTTCAACACGCCCGCATACCGGTCGGCGTCGTATTCATTATTTTTACCAACGGGGTTTTCTTTTGCTCTTTTTAGTAATTCCAGCCGGAACTCTATAGGGTCTTTACCCATTGCTTCGGCTAGTTCATCCAGGAAAGATTGCTCTGCGGCTGCATTGAAATTTGACCTTGGGGCTCTGAATGCACCGATGGTGATATTGGATGGGATCTCCCAACCCTCGGCAAGGTAATTATCAACCGCACCAGCCGGGAACCTGTTTGGGTGAATAGCGTTTTCGGGGATGCCGCCGCCTTTTACGTGAAAAGCAATAAGGTTTTTATTAGCATCCAAGGCAGCACGGTAGGTTGCCGTGTACATGGGCCGATAAATGCCATAAGTGGTATCATCCTCGCGGCTATAAATAAGTTTTATGGGTGCCTTAGCTTTTTTAGATATCAGTGCAGCTTCTGTAAGGTAATGCCCGTATGCCCTGCGGCCAAACCCACCGCCCATACGGGTCATCTGAATCTCGATCTTATCGGCAGGGAGTTTTAAAATTTTTGAGAGTGTGGGCTCTGTCCAGCCAGGGGCCTGTAAAGGCCCTACTAATAAAGCCTTTTCATCCGTTACGTGTGCAAAGAAATTCATCGGCTCCATGCAGTTATGCGCCAGGAATGGCGCATTGTAAGTGCGTTCGATGATCTGCGCCGCGTTTTTAAACGCGGTTTCCGGGTCGCCGTCTTTTCGTAATTGCTGTGCCGGCTGGCTGGCGCGCAGCCTCATTTTTTCATGCTGCGCAGCTGTAGTTTCCAGCTCGCCGGGAACCACAACCTCTCTTTTCCCTCCGCGGCCTTGCATGGTATCTTTGGTGTCGCCGGCTGGCATCCATTCTACAATAAGCTTTTTACGGGCTTGCATCACTTCCCAGGTAGTTTTGCCTACCACCACCAACAGATCATTGAAGGTACGCGTATCGAAACCACCTTGTTCAAATCCGTCTTCATATAATTTGATGTTGAAAACGTCTTTAATGCCGGGCATTTTCAAAGTCTGAGAGGCGTCGAACGATTTAAGTTTCATGCCGAAACCAGGCGGATGCTGGATCATGGCGATCAACATACCATCGTGTTTATAATCCAGGCCAAAAAGCGGTTTTCCACTTATGATTTTTGTCCCCTCTACATTCTTTTGTGAATGCCTAACGACGTTAAAGTTTTTGACCTCTTTTAATTTAACACCCTTAGGCACAGGTATAGCCGCCGCTTTGGTTGCAAAGTCGCCATACTTGCCTGTCTTGCCGCTTTTATCGTGGTAAAGCACCCCGGCTTTTGTTGTTATTTCCTCAATTGGTACGCTCCAGGTTTGCGCAGCTGCCTGCCTCAGCATATTACGTGCAGCTGCTCCGGCTTCGCGCAAGGGCTTCCAATACATCCTCATAGAATTACTGCCACCGGTAAACTGTGGTCCTAATTTCGTATTATCATGAGGGCCCATTTCAACCACTACTTTTTTCCAATCAACATCCAATTCTTCGGCTACCATCATGGGCAGCGAGGTCATTACATTTTGGCCGAACTCGGGGTTAGGGCAAATGATCTTGATAACATTATCCGCTGTAATTTTAATATACCCTGTCAACTCATTCCATTCTCCGGCGGCACCGGCATCGATACCCCTTTCGGCAAGCCCCATTTTTCCAAGGGCACTGAATTGAATCATCAGGCCGCCTCCTACAAGTGCAGATGCCCTTAAAAAAGCACGCCTGTTAAAGTTAGTGTTGGTCTTTTCCATTTGATTTTTAGGTAAAAATGGTTTTTAAATTATGCTATCGAATTCGAACACGTTTGCATAGTTATTATGCGCTATAGCAAGGTTAAGTTAATGGTTTTTTATTGGGGCTATGGAATTCAAAAGGTACAAAAATTAAGGTATGTGATTAAAATTGTATTTCATTTTTTTATTGATTAACAGATTATTATAACATTTTGTGTGGGCGTATAAATCAAATCAGATAGCCATTGTTGCCTTACCTCTAAAAACCAAATTAATGTTGCGGCTGGGTAGCGTTGGTTTTCAATTTAACCGGCCGTATCAGTGTAGAAAAAGTGAGCGAGCCCATCTTCCATTTGCCGTTTTCTTTGATGTAAACCTCTGTTACCATAAAGGCGTGCACTACCTCGTTTCCGCCAACCACGGCCACCAGGTCGATGTCATTCAATAAGATGGCGGTGTTGCCGAAAATATTTACCGATGCGCCATAAACTTCGGCTTGCTTGTACCAAATAAAACCACCTTTTATGGTGTTCAACTCCTGGGTTTTGCCCCAGCTGCCGCCCATGTGCACAAAAACGCAGTTCTCGGCAAATAGGCCGTTCAGGGTATCTGCTTTTTTGTCGGCCATCCAGCCCCATTTTGCTTTAGATAGATTGAGCAATTCCTGCTCCTCTTTGGTTGTGCTTGTTGCTGTCGCGCCAGGCAGCTTGGCCTGTGCATGCGATAGCTGAAAGCCGGCAAACAAAAGGAATAATGCGATAATGAGTGCTTTCATAATTTCGGTTTCTATTTATTGGTTAATTATTCAATTTTCGTTCGCCCAGCCATTTGACCATAGCCGGATCGCGATGATCGAAAAAGCTGCTGGCTTTGGTATCCAACGTTTTAATGGCTTCCATTTCATCAGTTGTTAACTCAAAGTCGAGGCTATTTAAGTTTTCTGCCATCCGCTCCTTGCGGACTGATTTTGGTATTACAACCACTCCTCTTTGCGTAAGCCAACGCAGCACCACCTGGGCAATTGATTTATGGTATTTATCGCCGATAGATTGCAGCAACTCGTTTTTAAACATATCATTCCTCCCTTCGGCAAAGGGGCCCCATGATTCTATCTGCACTTGATTATCTATCATAAACTGCTGCGCATGGTGCTGCTGGTGGAATGGGTGCGTTTCTACCTGGTTTACGGCAGGCACAATTTCGTTGTGTACGATGAGGTCCATCAGCCTGTCGGGATGGAAATTGCTCACGCCGATGGCCCTTATCTTGCCTTCTTTGTATAGTTCTTCCATGGCACGCCACTCGCCATACACATCGCCATAGGGCTGATGGATAAGATATAGGTCGAGGTAATCGAGCTGCAATTTCTTCAGCGAAGTTTCAAAAGCTTTCTTTGCGCCTTCGTAGCCGTTAGATTGTATCCATAGCTTGGTGGTAATAAACAGATCTTCGCGGGCAACGCCGCTGGTTTTGATAGCTTTGCCAACCGCTTCTTCGTTCATGTAAGATTGCGCGGTATCTATCAAGCGGTAACCGGTTTCTATCGCGTCTACAACGCTTCTTTCACACTCTGCTAAATCTGTTACCTGAAATACGCCGAAACCCAGGATGGGCATTTCTATGCCGTTATTTAATTTTACTGTTTGCATAATGATTTATTTTACACGGAGATAACACCAAAATGTATCGCCGGTTTAAATTCAATCGAATAACCAAAACAACACAAATTCAACAATCCAAAATTCTTTAATAGACGGTTCGCCATTAAAAATAGACGAGACCGTCTTTAAAATCGATGGCGAAATTTTTACGCGCCGAAGCCGCTTGGTGAGTTATTCTGGGAATAAATGCAGCCCTAAAAAAGCTGATAGACAAAAAAGGCCATTCTATCTATTTTATAGCCTCAACCGTCTATTTAACATTCTTTATTGGCCTAAAAAATGCTTTTTTGTAGCATCCCGGTGAGATGGGATTTAGTTGATTGCTGTTTTTGAAACGGTATGGTGCGTTTTGCCTGAGAAACAAAACGCACTTTTTTATACTACTTTTACAATTAAACAAATATTATATATGTTTTTGTCGCCTCTAAAGAAGGTTTTACTTTCGGTGCATTTCTACATTGTTGCCGGGCTCATCATATATACGCTTTTCCCGCTTACCTGGCCATTTAAACTACCCGAGGCGTTTTGGGCCAAACGCATAGCCATGCATTTAATATGGGCAGCGTTATTCTACTTCAACCTGCTGTTTCTTACACCAAAACTATTGTTTAAAAATAAGGCCGCGCTGTTTATATTGATCTCGCTTAGCCTGGTAATGGCCGCTGTTTACCTGAACGGCTTGCTTGATAATATCAGCGGTGCTAATGCCGCCCTTGCAAAATCACTTAACCAGAAACCAGCGGGACAAAGCACGCACGATTTTTACTGGACCATGATGACCGCCATGGTATTGATAGGTATCAGCAGCATTATAGCTTTCTACAACAAGCTGAGAATAAACCAGGCCATTTTTGAGGCAACCGAACGCGATAAAATGCATACCGAACTATCGCTGCTGAAAGCCCAGATAAACCCGCACTTCTTTTTCAATATCCTGCATACCATATATGCCCTCGCCGATACCAATCCCACGGCCTCCAAAGATGCTATCTACACCTTATCGCATATGATGCGGTACGTGCTATATGAAACCAAAAACGACCTCACCGACCTGGAAAAAGAGGTGAAATTTATGGAGGATTATATCACGCTGATGCGCCTGCGGCTGAACGAGAACGTACAGGTCATCTTCGAAAAGCAGGATGGGATGAAGAATTACGAATTGGCGCCCATGCTATTTCTCCCCTTTATCGAAAACGCATTTAAGCACGGCATCAGCCTGGTAAAGCCCAGTTATATTTATATCGATATCAGCCAGGCAGAAAACACGGTCAAGCTGGAAGTAAAGAATTCGCTTTTTGAAGAAAAGGCCCAGCATCTGGAGGAGAGCAATGGCATAGGCGTGGCCAATACAAAACGGCGGCTCGACCTGTTGTACCCCGCCACACATACGCTGGAAGTGCATAGCGATACCACTATTAAAGAATACACGGTTGTTTTAAAGCTGGTTTTAACATGAAGATAAATTGTATAGCTGTAGATGACGAACCGGTTGCCTTAAAACTGGTAACATCGTACATTGAGCAAACGCCGTTTTTAAACCTGATGGGCACCTTTACAAACGCAGTGGAGGCGCTTACCGCCATACACGAGGCACCCGACCTGCAATTGCTGTTCCTTGATATCCGTATGGCCGGCCTCAGCGGTGTAGAACTGGCAAAAATTATTGAGCAAACCGGCAGGAACAAAACCCTGCGCGTTATTTTTACCACCGCGTACGACCAATACGCGCTCGATGGTTTTAAGGTAGATGCGCTCGACTATCTTTTAAAACCCTTCAGCTTTGCCGATTTCACCAAATCGGCAGCCAAGGCGTACAACTATTTCAAATTGTTGCTCGGCAATAGCAACGTTAACGCCAGTACCGCCCTTAACGACCAGCGGGTAGAAAAAAACTACATCTACCTAAAGGTTGATTACCAGCTGGTTAAAATTGAAATTACCGATATGCTGTATATTGAAGGCTTGAAAGATTACGTAAAGATATTCCTGAAAACTCAGGATAAGCCCCTGCTCACCTTAACAAGCTTAAAAATGCTGGAAGAAAAACTCTCCGCGTTCGGTTTTATTCGTATCCACAGGTCGTTTATAGTTGCCGGCGCAGCGGTAACGTCCATAACCAAAAACACCCTTCAAATTGGTGCCGTGGCCATACCTGTAACCGAGCAATACAAACAAGCCTTTTATGATTTTATAAAGGATTGGGTGTGATAGCGAACATAAGAGGATTGCAAAAGATAACCCTCCGTTGCCCACTAACTTGGCTTTAAAGACCTTCAGCATTTTGCCCGGGTGTTTAAAAAACGAGTAGGCCAAACAGTGCAGGCATACCTGTGGTTGAATCGATATTTCGTACTGGTCAAAGTTTCCAAATCCACCCCAAACAAAACAATTACCCCCGCTCGCGTTCTACGGCCGATGGTCACTCTTTAGGCCATTTCCAGGCATATCCGATAATTAGGCAAGTGACGACGATCTCTACCACCCCTAAATAGGTGTAAAATAGCATCCATTTACTAATAGAGGTAGCCACAACCAGCAGCATCACGAGGGTAAATAATATGCCGGTTGCCAAATTGGCAACCCTGTTGATTTTAGGGCGGAGAATAAGTGAAAGGAATATCATCATTGGCGGCAGGGTCATCAGGATGGCATACACCAGCAGCATCACGGGTGTGGTGTGGCCGCTGCCGCTATTGCCATTCATCAGGTTTTGGATGCGGCCAGGTACAAACAGCGAAAAAAAGTCGCCGTACACATAGCAAAACATTACGCTTACCCATAAAGCGGAGAGTTTAAGCTTAATATTGATGCCGAAATTTTGTAGTTGAGGAGTATTTGCCATCTCTTTTTATTTCGTTGCAATAAAGTTTGTTGTTTTACCTTTCACTCCCATAACCAACAGCCACAGGCAGGTGCCAATTTCGCCCAACCCGCCGGGAATGCTGATATAGCTGTCGATGCCGCTTTTGGCGTACGCGCCGGCAAACACCAGCTCGCCAATAAAATTTACTACATAGCCAATACAACCCGCCATCAATAGCACGCCAAGCACCTTCGGCAAAAAAACCGACCGATACACCAGCCACCCAAATGGCAGCAGCCACAGCCCCCAAAACAGCGAGGCCACGAGGTTGCCGTTGCTGTAGTATTGCAATTGCAGCATCACCTGCGAGGCAAGTCCCGGCGGGGCTATGGCGTATTCAGGCTTGCTGATGAGCGTAAGCACGGCAAATTTGTTCAGGAGGTTTACAAAGGATATGGGCACGCTCAGCAGCGCGAGGGCGGCCATGGCTACCCCATGGGTTTTATTTACGGGCGACAGCAATTTATATAATACGAGGGGCAAAAACAGGAACGCCGTGTAGCAGATGCAGCCCGCCAGGATACTCAGCCGGAAAAGGGTTTCGTGGGCGGTGATATTTTGCAGGGTGAGGACCGGGTTGTGCCAATCAATCAATTTCCCGGGCACGTATAACAGGTGAAAAAGGCCGCTAAGCACCACTACGAGGTAAAAGAGGCCGGCAATCCTCGCTGTTTTTTTGTTTGGCTCCATAAGGTCGATTTTCAGACAATTTGACCCTGGCTTGCCACGATTGTTACAAAACGAAATGGATAGAAGGCAATAACATTGCGCTTCCGTTTACCAAAGTTGGGGCCGGAGGGTTTCTAAAAATAGGTTTCGGTAGAGGCGCGCTGGTATCGGGTTTTGGAGGCCGGCCTATGCCTTGAAGTGCTAAGGTAATATCACCGCCCATGGCTGAGTAAAGTGACGAACATCACTTAATAATTTATTGATTTTCAAAAAATTAACGGTAAGTTTGATTTCCTTGCCCTGCCTTGCACAATATTACATCTTAACCCGTTATTAATTTCTTATTGTATGCTTTTAGCAGAACCCCACCATATTATTGCCATAGGCGCATCCGCGGGTGGTATGGATGAAATTAATTCCTTTTTTGATCATACGCCCCCTTGATGGGGTTTCTTATGTTATCATTCAGCATTTATCCTCAGATTTTAAAAGCCGTATGGTGGAGCTGTTGGCCCGGCATAGCAAGCTTGTTGTAAAAGAGGCCGAAAATGAGATGCATGTTGTGTGCAACGAAGTTTACCTTATCCCGCATAATAAATTCATGACCATTAACGATGGCACCTTATATTTAACCGATAAAGAGCACGTTAAAGGTCCGCATTTAACCATCAATAACTTTTTCGAGTCGCTTGCTGCCGACTGCGGTAAAAAAGCCATCGGTATTATTCTATCGGGTTTAGGCAGCGATGGCACCGAGGGTATTAAAGCCATAAAAAAAGCGGGCGGTATGATCATTGCCCGCAACCCCGCAACCTCCGATTTTGGCAGCATGCCATCAAGCGCTATTGCTACGGGTTTGGTAGATTTTATTTTAGAACCGGCACAAATGCCCGGCGCTATAGAGGATTATGTTAAAAACGCAGGCGAACTTTTAACGGATGATAAGGATGACGAAACTAACTTAAAAGCCATAGTCGACCTGATCAAGGAAACCTCACCGCTCGATTTTTCTGACTACAAACAAACCACTATACTCCGCAGGACTAAGAGGCGGGCATCTTACGGCAATTTTACTTCGCTGGGTAGTTATCTCAATCACCTTAAAGCCACACCTGCTGAAGTTGAGGCGCTTGCCAAGGAATTCCTCATCAGTGTAACCTCGTTTTTTAGGGATAAAGGGGCTTTTGAATTTATACAAAAAGAGGTATTGCCCGGCATATTACAAAAGCTTACCCCCGGCGAAGAATTAAAGCTATGGGTTGCCGGCTGTGCTACCGGCGAAGAGGTTTACTCACTGGCCATACTGATTGCCGAACTGCTGAAGGATGACACGGAAGACCGTGTAGTAAAGATATTTGCTACCGATATTGATAGCGCGGCTTTATTGCATGCCGGCAAAGGGCTGTATAGCGCTAAAATTTCAAACGACGTTTCGCCCGAACGCCTGGAGAAATACTTTATTAAGGAGGGAGACGGATACAGGGTAAACCCGGTAATACGCAAGATGGTGATATTTGCCCAGCACGACCTGGTTAAAAACCCGCCTTATTGCAATATGCACTTCATCAGCTGCCGCAACCTGCTCATTTATATGACACCGGTACTGCAAAAAAAGGTGTTCACCATGTTGCTTTTCGGGCTCAAAATGGATGGCTATTTGTTTTTAGGCTCCAGTGAAAACCCGATGCCTATCCTCAAGAACCTCCAGGTGGTGCATAAAAAATGGAAGATCTATAAAAACCTCGAAACCAAACGAGGTATTAGCTTCGATGCTTTTTCTTTGCCCGATCTTTTGGATATAAAAAAGACGCCTTCGCGTTTTGCAACCGGGGATATCGCTAAAAACCCCAACCATGCTTTGTCAGAAGCCATGCACGTAAGCTTAGCCGCCGGGTTGGATTACCTGGCCGTTTGCGTGAACGAAAACAACCAGGTGATAAATTCCTACGGCGACACGGCAACTTATTTACTCCAGAAGCATTTCACCTCCAACCTTACCGAACTTTTACCCAAGCCCCTTGCTGTTGTATTTAATACATTAAGTAGCAGTGTGTTAAAAAATGGTAAAAGCATTGAGGTGCAGGGCGTGAAAATTAAACAGGGGAAAAACGTGTTTAAAGTTAACCTTTCTGTTAGTGCCTTAGAAGTTAAAGGCGAGCAAAAAATATTGATGGTTACATTTACCAAAGATAAAACCACCCCATCGGGCGCAGATGATGTATATAACGAAACCATCTACCTCGATCAGTACACCAAAAACCTCGAGGCAGAACTGAAGGACCTGAAAGATAAGCTGCATTTATCTTACGAAAGGCTTGATGCCTCTAACGAGAACATGCAATCGTTTAACGAGGAGCTTATATCGGCCAACGAAGAGATGCAGAGCACTAACGAAGAGATGCAATCTGTAAATGAAGAACTGCATACCATTAATGCCGACTACCAGTTAAAGAACAAAGAACTGCTGGAAATTAATGAAGACCTGAATAATTATTTCAGGAGCAATGTAAACGGGCAGCTATTTATTAATAACGACCTGCAGCTGATGCGGTTTTCGCCGGGTACCACAAAACAGATAAACTTGCTGGAAACGGATATTGGCAGGCCGCTGAGCAATATATCTACCAACATCAAATTCGAAACGATTATAGATGATATCAGGCAGGTGCTGCTCGACGGTTCTATCATCACCAAAGAAATTGAAACCAACAACGGCAAATGGTACCAGATCATGACCATGCCCTACCTGCTGGCCGATAACACCAACAGCGGTGCTATCATCACCTTTAATGATATTTCTGAGTTAAAACGCAATGAACTGGAAATTGATAAAAAGAACAAAACGCTGCTGCGCATTAATACCGACCTGGACCATTTTATCCACGCTGCCTCGCACGATCTGTTGGCCCCGCTCAGCAATATCGAAACCAGCATCAATATCATGAATAAGATAACCTTAACCGATATTGCTACGATAGCCAAAGTGGAGAACGATATGATAGCCATGGAAATGGTTGATCTCGGCGAAATTGTGAATAACATAGAATGGAGCCTCGACAATAAGATAAGTGCATCGGGCGCTGTAATTACCCGCGACCTGGCCGTTAAGCAGATACTTTTTTCTAAAAAGAACCTCAGGAGTATTGTTTATAACCTCATTTCAAACGCTATCAAGTTCAGGAGGGAAGAAAGCCCGGTAATAAGCATCATTACCCGGCAAGAGGGCGACAGCGTGATTTTATCGGTAAAGGATAACGGGAAAGGCATCCCTAAAGGCGGTATCGGCAAAATTTTTGATATGTATGGCAGGTTAAACCATGACGTAGAGGGGCATGGCATTGGGCTGTACCTGGCCAAAAAAATAGTGAATGCTGCCGGCGGTAAAATTGTGGTAGAAAGCGAGCCGGGAGTAGGCTCAGATTTTATGATCTACCTGAAAATAGAAACGGAAGCGCTGGCGATAACCCCGTTTTTAAACTAATTTAATTAATACCTGGTAATTAAATATTTAAACCCAAAGAAGCCACAATGCTGGCACCATAATTGGCTATCTATTGCCGATACTATTCTACCTAATTTATGAGCAAAAAGATATTGGTTTTAGATGACGACGATGATATTTTAGAAGTTGTTGCTTATCTGTTAACCGAAAGTGGCTACACGGTGAAAACCTTAAACCGCGGCGACGCTATATTCGACCATATAAAAGATTTTACCCCCGATCTTATTTTGATGGATGTGATGCTTGCCGATATGGATGGGCGCGCCATTTGTAAAGAAATAAAAGAAAACCATCTTACCAAACTATTGCCCGTTATCCTCATTTCGGGCACACACGATCTTGTGGCGGTGCTTAATTTACCCGGGGCGCCAAATGATTTTATTGCAAAACCATTCGATGTCGACCAGCTTCTTGATGCCATAAAAAGGCAGTTAGGGGCGTAGCGGGGACGAAGACGTTCTATAGCCCCGCTGGTCGAAGATTGCATTAGCTCCACACAAACCCAACGGAGCCCCTCCTCAATCGGCCTTGACCTGTTCGGCAACCACCGCAATTGCTAAAGCACAACCTTTGATAGAACAGGGCGCAGCCGGGAGTTTTTTCTTTGGTTCCGTTTCTTTTTTGCGGAAAAAAAGAAATGAACATCCACAGGCTCAACCAAAACCACCGCCATTCCTCACGAAGCACGCACAAGCCTTCCCCCCTAAACCCGATAGCAGCGTAAAGCCCGCTTCTACCGGCGGCTTGAAGTGAATAGCGGGGCTACAGCAACCTATAAACCACTACCCCTGCTTTTCAAAAAAAATGAGGCCACCTCACGGCAGCCTCATCCCTTAAATCAATAGAAGTTCAATAGTTTATTTCTTTGCCGGCTTTGCGTTGGTATTTGCCCTGGCGTAGATGGGGAAAATAAAGCTGAAGTCGGTTTTTATGGTGTCTTTTTTGTTATTGTAGAGGATGCTGGCGTTGCGGTGGCAGCTTATGCACGATGCATCGGCCTGCATAAAGGTCTCCAGCGTGGTGTTGCCCAAAAAGTTTGGCGCGGTTGGCCCGGGGTTTATCTCCGATTGTTCCCACTGCGTACCAATAAGCCTGTAATTGGCCCAAACGGTGCCTTTAAGCTTGGCCTGCCATTGCTGGTTCACCAGTTCGGTATAGCGGTAAACGGGGTAAACGCGCATAGCCTGCGTACCAAACGAATCGCGCTTGCTTTGCTGACCGGGCGAACCTGTGGCATAATCGCGGGCGTAAGGCATGGTAGGCTCCCACATATACTGCTGCTTATCGCCTTTGATGGTATCTGCCGGGGCGTTTGGCGTACAGTTAAGGCAATCCGGGTTGTAAAACGACCATTGCCTGTTAACCATCTGCGCCTCCTGGGCATTGTCCGGCGTGTTATCAATATGCTCGAAGGTGGTCCAGATTTGGTTAACGTGCACCTTGGCCGTTTTGCGCACAATGTGCATCCCAACCATCCCCACGGTTACGTTGGTAATGAGAAGCGGCTTGTGGTTGCGGGTGTGCAGGCTATCGATAAAGATGGTGGCCTTGCGGCAATAGTAGCGACTGGTATCGTCGCCGGTGGCGGGCAGCAGGATGCGCCAGGAGACTTTGATCTCTATCATCCCCACGTTTTTGGTGGCGGGGTTGCTCTGCGGCAGATCGATGGTGTTGTTGGTTTTGATGCCCGCGTTATAAATGCCCTGCGTGGTGGTCAACTGGTTATCAAGGGTAAACTTGGTTTCCACCGGGTTCATTTTTATTTCGTAGAGGGCGAAGTTGAGGTTACGGTCGATAAGCGGGTGGCCATCGGCTTCCTGGAAACCGTCAAGGTCGTTAGCGTTGATGGAGGCAACGTGTGCTAAATTATGTGGTGCCTTCGAATCGAGGTAAAGGAACTTTTGCCCGCCTTTTTTAGCCTCGCCAAGGTGCAGGTTGAGCAAGGGCATACTGGTACCGAAAACCTCGGCAGGGTCCTGGTAATGTTCCCATACGCGGGGCGCGTTCACCGAATCGGTAATGGAAGTACCGATGGGGTTGCCGGCGGCGTTGGCGGGCCAGTTGAGCGCCATAAAAGTTTGCCAGGAGAAAATATCAAAAGGCGTTTGGTGCAGCGAATCGAGGAAGCTATCGTAGCCGAGGCCAAAGCTTTCGTTAACATCGTAAGGGATAATGGAGCAGGGGTTATCTGCCACGGTGGAGTCGCAAAAAGCGTTTGGCAGGCCGCTTGCTTTATGGCCCTGGAAATATTTGCAGGCCAGCAGCATCCCTAAAAGAACAGCAACAACGAGAAATTTTTTCATAAAAGGAAGGTTAGGTACCGGTTAATTAAATTGGCTAACAGCTTTATTATCAGTAAAATTAGTTAATTAAAAACCACAATAACAAGCACGCAACCCCTAACCTGGCGCAATAATTTAAATAAGGGTTAAAAGCGGTTGCCCGCGGGGTAATTAAACGGCACAACTTACGGGAATAACTGTTTATAATAGGGTGATTTTACCCTTTGCTGTTTTAATGGGAGCCTGGAGTTGTTGAATTTGAAAAGCAGGGGCAGAAGCGTTTTGGGTTACGGTAGCCCCGCCCTGCCTGCCGGCAGGCAGGTTTTCCTCCAAGCCGCTGATAGAAGCGCGCTTTCCGTACAATCGGGTTTAGGGTTGCCCTGTCCGTCCGTTTTAGGGAGCGGAATTTTGGTGACAGCGTGAGCAGGATGGAAGCTAACGAAAATCACCTAACCACCACGTCATTGCTGTAATGAACGAAGACAACCGACCAAAGGGAGCTCATTAATACTTTAGCCAAAAAAATTAAAAACATTAATAATCCCCGATAAGCAGGGTGGCGAATAAGCAAAGTGGCTACCTTGCATGCGGGCCACAAGCGAGGACCATGCGGCAATTGGGGCTAATCTTTTTTGCTGCGTCAAACCCATTGTTTTGTACAAACAAAAAAACTCACCGGAAATCATCCGATGAGTTTCTGGTAGCATGTTACCAAATGCTTTCACATTACGTCAACCGTAAACAACGCTTAATGTAATTGGCACATTCAATGCTTTGGAGATAATGCAATGCGCCTTTGCGCCTTCAGCTATTTCGGTAAATGTTGCCTCATTTACGCCCTTAATGCTTGCTTTTACTTCCAAATGGATGCCGGTTATGCTTAATGCCTGCATGTCAAGGTCAACTACTGCGGTGGTATAAATATCACTTGCAGTAATATTGTGGTGCGCCAATGTTGCGCTAAGGGCCATAGAAAAACAACCTGCGTGCGCGGCGGCAATCAGTTCTTCCGGGTTAGTGCCTATGCCATCGGCAAAGCGGGTTTTGAATGAATATTGAGTTTCGTTAAGCACGGTACTTTGTGTGCTGATTTCTCCTTTGCCTTCTTGTAAATTACCGCTCCAATGTGCTTTTGCTGTGCGTTTCATGATATTTTGATTGATGGGTTATGAATTTTTGTTTGATGATTATCTATTCTTATTTGCTTTCGGCAATCAGTATTGCAGCCAGCTTATCGGGCATAGATATGAATGGTGTATGGCTACTTACCAGGGTATATACTTTAGCCACTTTACCTGCTTTTACCATATATTGTTGTGCCGGGTAGCTTATTGCATTATCATTAACCGTGTGGATATAAGCCTTTTTAACGCTGCCGAAATTTTTCCCGGTAAGGTGAACAGGTGTAGCAAGAGGTGCCAGCGGCTCTGGTTTAATGTTGGCGGCGATATATTCCTGAACTTGCTGAGGCGCATCGGCAGCGAAGATATCTGCTACGGCATCTTTCGCAATGATAGCTGCACCGTGGTCCTTATCGATAGTAAGGGACTTGCCGATATGAGAAGCCGGGTCTCCTTTGGCAAGCCCTAAAAGGCTGTCGCCATCGTGCGGCAACGCTGCTGCAAGGAAGATGAGCTCTTTAATTTGTGCAGGGATTTCTTCGGCTACCTGGCTGATAACCATCCCACCAAAACTGTGTCCCACCAAAACCACATTAGTGCGGGTGCCGATAGCTGCTTTTACCTGGTCGACATAAGTTTGAAAGCTGATACCGGCAAACGAGGTAGTATCTTTTCCGTGGCCTGCAAGGTTAACATTGATTACCTCTTCGCCCCGGGCTTTTAACAAAGGGATAACGGCATCCCACGAAGATGCATCTGACCACGCTCCGTGGACAAGTACGATAGTTTTAGAATTTTTGTTGGTCGTTTTTTGGGCCTGAGCGGCGAAGCCGAATACACTCATTGCCATCATTATTATTGCTGTTTTCATGTTTTGTAATGCCTAATTGTTTAGGACACGACAAACATCGGGCTATGCCCCCGCAATAACTTTAACCCAGGTTAAAATCGAAAATCCTCTTTAAAAAAGTTTTTAAAGAGGATTTTTGCATTTCAGGAAATAATAGCAGGCCTTATTTCCCAACCATCCTTTTACGGATACGGCTTAGTGACGGCCCCTGGATACCCAGGTAAGAGGCGATATGATAAAGTGGTACCGAATTAAAAATATTAGGATGCTTTTCCATCATCTCGCGGTAACGGTCCTCCGGCGATTTAAACAAAAAACCTTCTGTATTAACCATAACCTCATGAAAAGCCGTTTCGGCCACAATCCTTCCAAACCGTTCCCACTGGTGCGATTGCTTATAAAGTTCGTTCAGCTGATCGATATGGATATACAATATGAGCGAATCAACCATCGCTTCAGTATAATATTCGCAACCTGTTTGGCTTAAAAAGCTTTTATAGGACGTTACGAATTGGTGGTCGGTAAAAAAAAGCATGTTCTTTTCTTCTCCCGTATTTGTGTTTACACGATAAATCCTGAAAACCCCGTTGATAACAAACCCAAGGTGCTTGCAAACATTTTTATATTCATTGTAAAACTCACCTTTTTTGTATCGCTTTAATTTCCAGTGAGGCAATGACAATTCAAATGCATCCGGTTTCATACCGGCAAAGCCTAAAATAGTCCGCAATAATTCTATTTCTGTTTTGTTATCCAACATGTGGTAAAAGTATATATTTTAATAACATCTTCTCCACAGGGCGAAGGTTCCAGGTTGACCTGAAATGAAAAGCATTAAACACCCCATCAGAAGAAGAATAACACCTCTTAGGCTGGCGCACGCGCGCAAAGGCACTGATGGCGTTATATGCAGTTTTCGGCTAGTATTGAAATACTTTTATGCAACTTAATCAAAATTCTGCCTATTTTAGGTATTTATTACCTTGCTCCTTATCACCATGTCTGATACCATCACTTATCAATACAACAGATCTTCGGCCTTAAACAAGTCGGCATCTTTAGACGAATTGTTTTTAGCTAAATATAGTGAAGTGCAAAAAAAGGATGCACCCTGCTTTTTCTGGGGCCGCTTAACCGACCCTTATACAACTGCACGGTGCTTGCTTACGCTTTCCAACGTTGTGCAGTCAAGTTTCAATCTTTCCCCGTTTCAGCTTGCACTCTTAAAAGACCCTATAGTTACGGCCGGCCACGAGAAGATCAGGTTTGAGGGGTTTTCTCATTGTGCAGGGGTTTACGCACGGGTAGATGTTTTGGGCGATGGGCACGATGGCGAGTTTTTAGAAAGCGGCACAACCAACGTTGATTTTAATCAGCCTATGCTTTCGGCCCTAAGCAATATCCGTAAAAACGAAAATGTGTTGCTTTCTATCGGCCAAAAAGAAGTAGGCCTGCATCGCGAAAATGAGAAAGTAATTGAGCGGAAAGTCCCGCTGCCGGTTAAATGGATCAAAGCCCTAACCTCCGTACAAATGTTCCTTTCCGAGTCTGAAAAGGTACATTCGTTTAACCGCCTGCAGGCGCTGCAGCTATTTAAAACTATACCGACCGGCAAACCTAAAACCGACTATTATTTATTGATAAGGGGCGGCAAGCCAATGTTTTCGCCGGTAAAATCTAACGATGCCATTACTGTTGGCGGCATCCACCGTTTAAAGCTTATTGAACCTTTATTAGCAATAGCCGATGAGTTGAGGGTATTCCCCCATGCTACCATGCAGGCCACTACCTGGCAGGTTTATATCGGGGCCATAAGGTTTACCCTATCGTTATCGAGGGATGCCTGGCGTGGATTTTCCGGCGAGGGTGCCGGGTTGGAGTCGTTGATAGAAGATATCCCCGATAATTGGGTAGAGCTTGTAGACAATTACAGCTATGCCAACCAGGAATTTAATGCAACACTGCTTGCCGTTAACGAGGGGCTGGACCTGCAGAAAGTGGCGAATATTACCGGCCGCCTCTCGGCAATTGGGCTTTTAGGTTACGACCTGGATGAAAATAACTTTTTTTATAGGCGGCTGCCATTTAAGCTAAGCCGCATCATGAGCCTCAACCCAAGATTAAAGGATGCCGAAAAACTACTGCTCGAAGGCAAGGTGAAAATCGTTTCGCGGGAAGGTAATAGGGTAGAAGCACAGGTGGAAGGCAGCGGCGTTAAACACATCGTTATCCTGAACGGGGACAAAGAACAATGTACCTGCACCTGGTTCAGCAAAAACCAGGGCGAGCGCGGTGTTTGCAAACACATATTGGCAGTGAAAAAATTAATCATCAACTAAACTGCAATGACGATTACCGAAGAATTTACCGGCATTGTTAAAAAGGAAGACGATGTTGTACCGTTTTTAAAAAAACTGGATAAGGCTCAAAAAAAAGAACTGTATCCGGTAATTAAAAAGCTGGAAAAATATTACTCGGAATTTGTACAACAGGGAACTAGCTCATCTTATTCATCCAGGGGAACACGGGTCCAAAGCGAGATTTTAAGCACTGCGGCATTTATCTGTTTCAACCAAAAAGATTTCGAGCAAAGCAGTTCATATTATATTATCAAACGGGAAAAACTGAACCCTATTTTACAATGGTATTGCCCGGATTGGTTCAATGCTTATGTTGATGGAATCGCATCAGAGGGATACGCAGGCGGCCACTTTGATTATGACTGGTATTTAGAATTGGTGGAACAGGGTTATCTGCGGATCAACACGCAAATGATTGCAAAATTATTGCCGAATCATATTTTTAATTCGTTACAAAGAGGGTATGAATACGTGCCTGAAAACCTACTCAAAAGAGAAGTAACTTTAAAAGAACATATCTGGTATATCTTCGATCACGAGACGGGCATTAATTGGAGCGACCGGTATATCAACCTACCCGAGAAAAGTAAAGACGGGCTATGGATAGACACCTTTAAAAAGTACACGGACGAAAACAAGATTGACCGTAAACGCTTGCTGAAAGAATCGCTTAAAGCGAGCAATAGTAATTTCAATCAAACCTTGTCGGGTTGGTTTATCGAGCTATTCATAAAACTGGAACCCACAAAACCAGAAACCAAAGAACTGCAGGAAGCATTATTCCAGGCGCTTAATTCGCCACACAGTAAAGTGGTAAATACATCAGCCAAATATTTAAAGGATCTGACAGATGAAAAAGAATTTTTGGTTGATGCTTATTTAGACTATGCGCCCGGCATGTTAACATCAGAATCCAAAACAGTTGTGGCCGGTGCCTTAATGACGTTAGATAAACTGGCTAAAAAACACCCCGATCAGCGCGAACAAATTTGCATCATTGCTTGCCAGGCATTTATACATCAGGATAATAACCTGCAACTAAGGGCCGCCAAACTGATACAGAAATATGGCGACACCCACGCTGATACAATTAAAGAAACCGTTCAGGCTTATTACGATGCTTTGTTTTCTGAAGCAAGGGATATTTTAACCGATTTTGCAACAGCGTTTGTAAACGATGAAACGTTAACAGAAGATGCCCTGCCCGATGTCGAAGCAAGCCTTATCGAAATCAGGATGCCGGAGACTTTTGATGAATTTGTGTTTTTAGCCAGCCAGTCGTTTGATCAAAACGAAACTTACCACTTCGACCTGCTCCCCGCAGCTATCCTGAAGTTTCAACACGAGATGACAGCCGATAACATCCTAAAATTAATGCCGGCCTTTCAACGCGCCTATAAAATCATAACCAGCGACTGGACCAGTAATATGGGTTATCTGGATAATATGCTGGCTAAGTTTTTTATAAGTTATGGCCAGCTGTTGGTAAGCTTAAACCCATTTGCCGCCGAACCCATACGGCAAATGCAACAAACATTTGTAAAGTTAGAGGATGATAGGAAAGCAAAATGGAGTGGTTATCAAATACGGATAGGTACCATAAAGCCCTGGGATGTTTACACCCATTCGTTAGGGTACAAACCGCATAAACATATTTTGTTGAATGCCTTTTTCATGCTGGAGCGAAAAGTAAACCTACCCTTACTTTCTACACCCACGCACCAGCCCTGCTGGGTTTCGCCGATTGCGCTTATTGAGCGCCTGGGCAGGTATCAAAAGGCAAGTATCATCCCCGGAGAGATGGACTTACAGGTTGCGGTAGCACGCTGCCTTCCAAACAACCAGGCAGAGGCAATTAAATTGGCTGATGAAGGCCTCAAAGGGGAATACCGGGCATTGATGGGCCTAATATTGGGCGAAGACCACCGCCCTAAAGAAAGCTACAGCCGTAAAACAGCCTGGCTGGTAGCCGGCGTAGCCAAATCATCGCCAAATATCGGCCCCGAATGGAGTTCGCTGTCCGGTTTAGCGCACCCTTACCTTAATGGCGAATTTGGCTGGGAATCATTAGTGGAAGATTGTATTAGGAAAGAGTACGACTACAATTTAAAGAGGAATGTAGACGTACCTGCCAAACAAAAAAATATCAAGGTTAATTTTGGTGATAAACAAAAAACCTCCTCAAGCTTTAAAGCTGTCCTAAGTAAAATACTTCCAGGCCAAAAGGACATAACCCTCTCGGTTTACGATTATACAGAACTCAAGTTTGAATATATTTCGGCAGAGCATAACGACATTAAACGCCTGCTCTATTTAATGCCACGGCAGCCGGATATCCTCCTTGCCCATATTATTAGTAAGGGTTTCCACTATGTGGATTTTATGGGTGAGAACGACAAAAAATTGGTGATTTATACCCTCGAAACGCTTTTAACTTTAAATTACCGGTACGGCACCATGTCAAATTTATTCCTGGCGACTTGCATGATCAGCAGCGATAAAACTGTACGTACCTATGCCGCAGAATTATGGATAAAGTGCGTAACTGACGGACAGTTGGACAGCGATTCCATAGGGCGCATTATTGGTAAGCACGAAAAAATTGAGCTTGCGCCCTTAAAGCGTTTTACAGATCTGTTAATCTCCAATATGTTCCAAATATCAAAAAAGCATAACAGTGCCTTGGAAATGCTATTAACCTCCTGTATTGGGCAGATGAGCGATACCCCAATTAATGGGTGCAAAAAAATGTTAGAAATTTACACCGAGGTTTTAGCTGTCAATAAGAGCAAAATTACATCAGAAGATGTTATTGCCCGTTTGAACATTTGGGAACCCACAGAAAGTTTAAAGAAAGTGATTCAGAAGCTAAAAAATGCAAGTTAACTTCTCATCTGGCAGAAGCTTTACCCCAACGCCTTAAACAGCAAATCCTCCAAAAACCTGTTGGCAAAATCGGTTTTGTTTTCTGGAGAGATATCGGTTAGTTTGGGCAGGTTTGCGCCGAAGAATTGCTGATGATGGGCAGTTTCTATCAATGTGGTACTTAACGACCGTGGGAACTGATAATCGGGCTTATAAGAGGTAATAACCGCTGCAATTTTTGCGCAGAGGTCTTTATAGGGCTTAAACACGGCGTCTTTATTAATTTCTGCCACCTCCTTCACCAGGTACACCTTACTGCTTTCTGATATCACAATTTGGTTAAGGTACTTTTTGTTGTAATCGACCTGGCTGGTGCTCTCGGCAAATTCGTGCGTAAGCAAATGCACAATTACGCGTAGTTGCTCCTTTTTATCGGTAAGGTTCTCCAGCTTAAACGTTACTAAAAACTCCATGTAGCACCAATACCAGTTCAGGATATAAAGCAACAGGCGGTGCTTGTTCTCAAAATACCGGTATATGGTGGCCTCGGTAGAACTAATTTCTGTAGCCAGTTTTTTAAAAGTAAAATGCTCGAAACCCAGTTCGTAAATTAAATCGATAGCCTTTTTCACCATCAGTTTACCTACCTCGCTGCTTTCGGGGTTACGTAGAAATATCTTTTCGTTGATAGCAAACTTTACCTGGAAATTCATTGGTGCAAAACTTTACACAAAGATAGTAATTCATTAAAACATAATGTTTTTTATTTACTTGTAATAGTATTACTATTGTTTAAAATGGTTTTATAATTTTGTGCTATCATTTAATGATGACGAGCTATGCTACTGAAACAAAGTATCCCTGTTAAATATATCTTCAATAAAATTAAGATGGAGGTGCTTTATGTACTGCTGGTGGGCTTATTGGTAAATTATTTAACCGGCAAGTTTCAGCACCTCATCCCCGAAATGCCTATCGGCATCCCGGCATTTATTGGTACGGCTATCTCGGTTATCCTCTCGTTTAAGATCAATCAATCTTACGACCGTTGGTGGGAAGCCCGAAAAATTTGGGGTAGCATCGTAAACGAAAGCCGCACCTTTATGTTGCAGCTACAGTCGTTTGTTGCCGCGGATAAACAAGCGCAGATAAAGGAGATTGCCTACCGGCAAATTGCCTGGTGTTTTAGTTTGGGCCAAAGCCTGCGCGGGCTTGATGCTACTGCCAATCTGGATAAATATATCTCTGAGGCCGATATGGGTCGCATTAAACAGCATAGCAACAAGCCTTTGGCGCTGCTGCAATTAAATGCCCTGCAAATAGCCGACCTTAAAAATGGGGGCAGCTTAGAGATTTTTAGCCACGTGCAAATTAACAATACGCTGGTAAACTTTTCTAACGCTATGGGTATGGCCGAACGCATCAAAAGCACGGTGTTCCCACAGACGTACCGCTTGTTCCTGCATTTTTTCATCTATATTTTTGTGGTTACCCTGGCCATTGCCTTAACCGATATCGATAGCTTTTTCGAGATACCGCTGTTATTGGTAATCTCTTCGGCTTTTTTCCTGCTCGAAAAATCTGCTACCCACCTGCAGGACCCGTTTAGCAACCGCCCTACAGATACTGCCATGACCACCATTGCCACCAACATCGAAATAAATATCAAACAACTATTAGGAGAAACTAACGTGCCCGAGCCCCTTAAGCCAGAAGGTTTCTATTCATTGTAAACCATTAAAACAGAAAAGCTATGTACACCCATTCGAAAGAAACTCAAAGTAGTTTAACACCGGCAGCGGCCCTTCAAATTTTAAAAGAAGGTAACCAGCGATTCGTGAACAACTTGAAAGCAAACCGCAACCTTTTGCAGCAGGTGAATGAAACTTCGACAGGGCAGTTCCCTTTTGCCACCATCTTAAGTTGTATAGATAGCCGTACTTCGGCAGAACTGATTTTTGACCAGGGCTTGGGCGATATTTTCAGCATCCGCATTGCCGGGAACATACTGAACGAGGATATTTTAGGCAGCATGGAATTTGCTACGAAAGTAGTGGGTACAAAAATCATCGTGGTATTGGGCCATACAAAATGCGGGGCAATTGTAGGTGCCTGCAACCATGTAGAAATGGGGAACCTAACCACGCTGCTGAACAAAATCCAGCCGGCTATCGTTAGTGAAAAAACGGTTACCGAAGAGCGGAACGGCTCGAACCCCGAGTTCGTAAACAAGGTTACCGATATCCACGTGAATTTAACCCTCGACCGAATCAGGCGCGAAAGCCCGATTGTGGCAGCGTTAGAGCAGGAGGGCAGCATCAAAATTATTGGCGGCATGTACGATGTGGAGACAGGCCTGGTAACTTTTTTTGAATAATAACCAAGCAGCTACGGCCGGAGTTTTGCAACTTCGGCCTGTAGCCAAAACAGGCTCGGGAATGTAGGTTTTCACCTATTCCAACCCCTCAACAGCAACAAAATGAAACTCATAACGGCCCCGGTGCCTGTTAATGAAACTTTTGGTCTTTAAAACCAGGTAATCCGGCTTGTCGATTTTTCCTTTGTAGGCCACAGTCCCATTTTTAGAGGTGGTTGAAAAAGAAAGGTTTTTGCCTTTGATTTTGTAAAGCCCGGTGGAGATATTGTCATGGTTTAGGTTGAACCATTTTTTCAGATTCTCCGGGGTGTCTGTTGAAGTTACGCTGATCACCTCGCCTGTGGGATAAAACCGCAAGTAATGAAAAGATGTGCCGCTATGTTCTAAATACGTTCCGGTTTCGTCCTGGTAAAATCCGTCGAAACGAATTTTTAAAGTGTCGGTTGCCTGCCCTTTAGCAAGGGAAGTTACAGCCAGCAATAAAAAAGTGAGTATAAGCCGCATGTGCAGGTTTTTGGTATTATCAGCGGTAAGATAGCGATTTTCCCGCCACCGCTTGCCAGGTGTTCCACGGCAGGTGTTCCATCCCCATAAATGCGAATTTCCATAAATTCTATAATTGTTTAAATATTAATAAGTTACAGAGACCATTTAAACAACAGGGATGTTCCAAATTGTTCCATGTTTTTTGCTAGAGCACTGATAATCAACATGAAGAAAAAAAATAAGTGTTCCACAAACAAAAGTGGAACACCTGCGCAAAACGCGCCGATAGCTATCGCAGCGGGGTAAATCCCAACCCAAACACAAAGCCCCTGCTTTTCAAAACTCGCCTCAATAATACACCTCGGTACTCGCCACCAAACTTAGTATCTCCAGCTTCGGCTCCACTTCCAGTCCGCTGGCCCACAGTTCGTCGGCAAATTTTTTGAAGGAGGCTAATTCCTGTAATACCTGGTGGGCTTCCTCGCTCTCCAACTGGTCGAAATGCATAAAGGTTTTACCATCGGGCAGCATCCATGCACCGTATTTAATGCCGGGGTGGTTCAGGGTTTTCAGTTCGGCCACTACGGCGGCTATGTTCTGCTGGTTTATCGGCGCGTATTCGGCGCGGGTGGTGTATTGTACGCGTACTACTTTCATATGGGTAAATGGTTTATGCAAGTTAATTAATCGCCCGGCGGTGGGCAAGGGGCAAATGCGCCACAATGCTGCGCGTATTGCGGCGTAAGCGGAGCGGTTATTGCCTTTGAGGATTCGGGACTTTTGAACTCGTTTCTTATCGCTCGCATATTTGACTCACCCCGACGGCCCCGTGTACGGGGCGTCGGCCCTCTCTGCTTCGCAAAGAGGGCGAGGAAGTAGAAGGAAAATATAACCCCAATGTCTCCCCATCTTTGCGCAGCAGAGAGAGGGGGCGGGGGGGGAAGTCAACTCGCGACGAAGACTTGCCGCCATCAAACGCCCTTATCTTACATAAACTTGTTATATTTAACCGTTAAGCATAGCGCGCATATCCAAAGAACAAATGGCGCCGCAATACGTTAAACTTTGCATAATTTCAGATACTTAAGCCCCCGCTATATATGAGCTTTAGACAATTAGTGTCAATTGTTTTTTTCCTGGCAGCAGCATTGCCTGCCTTTGCCCAAAAACCAGTGGAGGCCGATAGCATTACGGTGATAGCCAACGCCAAATTCGATAAAGCGGGCCTGTTTAAAAGAGCCATACTGGGCACCAATTACCGCAAGGTGTGGGCGCAGCCTATTAAGGTGCCCATCTTTCACCTCGATAAAGAGAAAGGCGGCCTCAAAATAACCGGCACGGGCGGCGGCAACCAAACCAGTTCGCTGCAATTGCAGGATTCCACCGGCCGCGAATGGGTGCTACGCTCGGTAAATAAAACCACCTCGCGCGATCAGCCCAAGATATTCAAGAACACCATGGTGGAGGATTTGATGCTGGATGCAGGGTCTATTGGTCACCCTTACTCCGCGCTGGCTGTACCACCCCTGGCCGATGCGCTGGGCCTGCAGCACACCAACCCCGTAATTGTTTACCTTGGCGATGACCCTGCTTTGGGCAAATACCGCGATGAGTTTGCCAACCACATGTACCTTTTTGAGGAACGCAGCCCTGCAGATGGCGCTAAGGATATCAAAACCGAGAGCCTGCAGGATAAGATGGAACAGGATAACGACAAAAAAGCCGATGCCAGGCTGATACTGCGCGCCCGCATCTTCGATTTCATCATGGGCGATTGGGACCGCCACGGCGGCCAATGGAAATGGACCCGTGGCAGCGATTCTACCAAAAACATCTACGAGCCTTTCCCCAAAGATAGGGACAAGGTATTTTACACCACAGGCGGAGCGGTATTCAATGCAATGTCGATAGCCAAGCCCAACCTGCAGGCCTATACCGACCATATCCGCCGGGTAGATTTATGGAACTACAACACTGTAAGCTTCGATTTATACTTCCTTAACCAGCTGAACGAAAAGGATTGGGAGGAAGAAATTGCCTACGTGCAGAGCCACCTTACCGATGAACTGATGGAGCGGGCATTAAGGCTGATGCCGCCCAATGTGTATGCGGTGTCGGCTCCGGCCATTTTCAAAACCTTTAAACGCAGGCGCGACCATATCCGCAAATATGCCATGAAGTATTACCGTTTCCTGGCGCAGCGGGTGGATGTAGCGGGCTCGGATAAGAACGAGAAATTCACCATCATCCGCCAAGCCGATGGCGACGTGCAGCTCACCATCAATAAATTCAAGAAAGACAGCCTGGGCAAGGTGATATACCAGCGCACCTTTAAACATAAAGACACCAAGGATCTGCGTGTGTACGGGCTGGAAGGGAAGAATACCTTCGAGGTTATCGGCGGCAACACATCGCCCATCACCGTGCGCATGATAGGCGGCCACGATGAGGATACTTATGTGATAGACTCGGCCCAAAGCCGCAAAAACCTCTACCTGTACGACCGCAGCGACCAGCAGAACAACGTGCCGTCGGCATCTTCGGCGCACCTTAAGCTGAAGAAAGATACCACGGTAAACCAATACATCCGGCCCGAGAACAAGTACAACACCATAACCCCCATCATATCCCTTGGTTACAGCACCGAGGATGGGCTGCAGTTTGTGGGCGGTGCCAACTATGTGCGGTACAGTTTCCAAAAGCAGCCGTACTCCAGTTTACAGCATTTATCCGTAAACTATACCTTCCAAAAACAATCGTACATCATTAATTACAGCGGTATTTTTAAGAAACGGGTATGGGATAACGATTTGCTGGTAAACATTACCGAGCGCGGCCCGCGCAACACCAACAACTTCTTTGGGCTGGGCAACGTGGGCGAATTCGACAGAACCGGCGGCAAAGAATTCTATTACTACCGCAACCGTTACGATTTTGCCGTGGCCGATATACGCCTGGCGCACCACTACAGCCACTGGCAGCTGAGCGGCGGCTCGGTAACGCAGTTCTACACCGCATCTGAAGACCATAATAATGACCACTTTTTTAACAAATACAATCAACTACACCCCGAAGATCAGGTATTTAAAGCCAAACTATATACCGGAATTATAGGGGGCGCAGCGTACGATACCCGCAACAATATTAGGTTTGCCAGTCGCGGCGTGGTTTGGCGCACTACCTTCACCGGCCTTACGGGGCTAAATACCAGCGGGCATACCTCGGGCTCGGTGCTCTCTACCTTCAGCTTTTTTGTACCCTTGATGGATTCTACCATCGTGTTCGCCAACCGCACCGGTGCAGGTGCAATAGCGGGTAAGGGCGAGTTTTTCCAGATGATGAATCTGGGCGGGCTTACTATGCGAGGCTATCACACCAGTCGCTTTATAGGCAATACCATAGTGTACAACAATATGGAGCTGCGCGCCAAACTGTTTGATTTTAACGCCTACGTATTGGCTTCGTCTTTTGGCGTGGTTGGCTTTAACGATACCGGCCGCGTTTGGCTGAAGGGGGAAAAATCGGACACGGTGCATGATACCTATGGCGGCGGCATTTTCCTTACCCCATATAACGCCTTTTTGTTCGAAGCCGTGCTGGGCAAAAGCCCGGAGGGTACGTTGGTTTATTTGACGGCAGGGTTTAGGTTTTAGGAGGGGCTACATTATAGCGATGGGTTTAAAACCCATCGCTATATTAAATGGCAATTCCATCCAATTCGTAAAAAATTACAATTAATTTTTATCTTCGTTTGCCTTTGCCCCCGGCATTAACCTATAAAGTGATTTATGCTGTTCAATTCGTTACATTTTGTCGTTTTCTTCCTCATCGTAACGCCGCTCTACTTTATCCTTCCCCATAAATTTCGGTGGATAATGTTGCTGATAGCCAGCTGCTATTTCTACATGACGTTCATCCCCATCTACATCCTTATCCTCATCTTTACCATCATCGTAGATTATTTTGCCGGGATATTGATAGAGAAATCGGAGGGGCGCGAACGGAAATTCTACCTCATTATATCGCTGGCAGCCAATATAGGCGTGCTGGCGTTCTTCAAATACTTCAACTTCCTTAACGAGAACCTTACCCTGCTCATGAGCCAGTTTGGCTTGAGCAATGCCGTGCCTTATTTAAAGTTCATACTCCCGGTGGGCCTCAGTTTCCACACCTTCCAGGCCATGAGCTACACCATCGAGGTGTACCGCGGTAACCAGGCTGCAGAGCGGCATTTCGGCATTTACTCGCTTTATGTGATGTTTTACCCGCAGCTTGTAGCGGGCCCTATCGAGCGCCCCCAGAACCTGCTGCACCAGTTTTACGAGAAGCACCCGCTCACCTACGAGAATTTTTCCATTGGTTTCAAGATGATTTTATGGGGATTTTTCCAGAAACTGGTGGTGGCCGATAGGCTCTCGATATTCGTATCGGCGGTGTACCAAAACCCGGGAGCCTATAGCTCCTCTATGCTGCTGGTAGCTATCCTGTTCTTCGCTTTCCAGATATATGCCGATTTTGCGGGCTACTCTAACATCGCCCTGGGTACGGCGCGCATCATGGGTTTTAAACTCATGACCAACTTCAACACGCCCTTCTTCGCCACCAGCGTTACCGAGTACTGGCGCCGTTGGCATATCTCGCTCAACACCTGGTTCAACGATTATTTGTTTACCCCCATCATGGTAGCTAACCGCGATTGGGGCAAAGCGGCAGTTATACTGGCCCTGATGGTAACCTTCGGTCTCAGCGGCCTGTGGCACGGCGCGGGGTGGACGTACATTATGTACGGCCTGCTACATGGCGTAGCCGTTAGCTACGAGTTCCTCACGAAAAAATTCCGCAAGAAGCTATCCAAGTCTATACCGCCAGTTATTTACAACAACGTAAGCATGCTGCTGGTGTTTACCTACGTATGCCTTACCTGGGTGTTCTTCAGGGCGCAAAGCTGGGGCGATGCCATTACGGTACTCAAAAGGCTGTTCGCTTTCCAGGGGAGCTTTTTCGTGTTCGATAATAATTTAGGGGTGATTATCTACTCGTTGGTAGCTATCGCGATTTTGTTGGTGCACGATTTAAGCGTACACCTTAACCATGGCAAAAGCTACTTTTTATACCATAAATCGGCGGCGGTGCGCATGGCTACCTATTGTTTCATATTGGTTACCATCGTGCTTATCGGCGTATTTGATGGCGGGCAGTTTATCTATTTCAAATTCTAAGCATGGCCGATTACAAACTCATACTCAAGCGTTTTGCCATACTGGCGGTAGCCATGTTCCTGTTAGATTGGGGCGTAGGCGCTGTGCTCAGGCATTTTTACTTCACCAAAAAAAACGGAGCCGATTACCGCACCAATAACGTTATCAACAAAACAAAGGCCGATGTGCTAATATTCGGCTCATCCAAAGCTGTTTACCATTACGATACCAAAATTATTGGCGATAGCCTGCATATGTCGGTTTATAACGCTGGCAGGGATTTGAGCTACATCTTCTACCACTACGCCCTGTTGGAGGCCGCACTTAAGCGCTACAGTCCCAAACTGGTGGTGTTGGATACCCGCGCCAACGAGTTCCAGCAATTTAAGTACAATGAGGACCGCGACCGCATCAACGTATTGCTGCCTTATTACGACAGTCACCCCGAGTTACGCGAAATCTGCCTGTTACGCGGCCCCTTCGAACGGTATAAACTGCTATCAAAAATGTATCCTTACAACTCGCTTATCTTAAACGAGCTGGTAGAACTGCTGCCTATCGCCCGTTATAAAAAAGACGATTCGCAGAATGGTTATATCGCCAAATACGGGCAATTTAAGGGCGGCCTGCAACCCTATACCGTTAACGATGCCGTAGATAGCACCGCTGCTCTTTACTACAAAAAATTCGTGGAATTGTGCAAAGCCAGGAACGTGCCGTTGGTGGTGGTGTATTCGCCCATTTACCAGGATATCAACAGCGCCGCTAACCGCAACGTGCAGTACGTAATGCAGGTTTGTAAGGATAATAACGTGCCCGTGCTCAACTACCTGCGCGATACTGCCTTTGCCAGTAAGCCCCAATACTTTTACGATGCCTTGCACTTGAACAAGCAGGGCTCGGTGGTGTATAGCAGCATTATTGGCGGCAAGCTAAAGCAGCTATCTACTCATAAATAAAGCTTATTATTGCAGCATGAAGGATTTTGCCAACCTGAAACGCAACCTTAAGAAAGATGCCTCGGCTCTAAAACCCATCAAAGTGGCCCTGCTGGGCGATACCGCCACCCAGTTCCTGTCTGTAGCTATACGGGGTGCAGGTTTTGAACATGGCTACGATTTACAGCTTTGGGAAGCCGACTTTAACCAGGTAGAACGCCAGGTATTCGACCCGGCATCAGAACTGCACGAGTATGGTGCCGAGGTAATCATCATCTTCCAGTCCTCGCATAAACTGCTGGGCAAATACAACAAATATAAAGGCAACCCTATCTCCTTTGCTGCGGAGGAACTCCACGGCATCAAAGCCATATACGATACCCTTGCCTCTGTAAATCCAAAGGCCAAGGTGATTTACTATAACTACGCCGAGATTGACGACAGCGTTTTTGGCAACTACGCCAACAAGGTACCGGCTTCCTTCCTGTTCCAGTTGCGAAAATTGAATGTGCTGCTGATGGAGTACGCGGCCGAGGTGCCCAACCTGCACATTTGCGATGTATCGTCGGTACAGAACCAGGTAGGCAAAGCGGTGTTTTTCCAGCCATCGGTGTATATCAATTCCGAGATGGTGCTGAGCATAGAAGTGCTGCCCGCCATCGCTTACAAAACGCTGGGCGTCATCAGCGCACTGCAAGGCAAGTTCAACAAATGCCTCATCCTCGATCTGGATAACACCACCTGGGGCGGCATCATCGGCGACGATGGTATCGAGAATATACAAATAGGCGCTTTGGGCATAGGCAAGGCCTTTTCCGAATTCCAGTACTGGGTAAAAAAGCTGAAGCAACGCGGCATCATCGTAGCTGTTTGCAGCAAGAACACCGAAAGCATCGCGATGGAGCCTTTCGAAAAGCATCCCGATATGGTGTTGAAGCTGGATGATATCGCCGTTTTCGTGGCCAATTGGGAAAACAAAGTAGATAACATCCGCAAGATACAAGGCATCCTCAACATCGGCTTCGATTCGATGGTGTTTTTGGATGATAACCCTTTCGAGCGCAATATGGTACGCGAGGGCATACCGCAATTAACCGTGCCCGAATTGCCCGAGGACCCGGCCGAGTACCTCGAATACCTATACCCGCTTAACCTGTTCGAAACCGTTTCTTTCACCAATGACGATGCCGAACGTACCAAACAATACCAGGTAGAGGCACAGCGCGCAACCCTCTTCGAAAAATTCACCAACGAGGACGATTTTCTGCAGAACCTGGCCATGGTGAGCGTGGTAGAGCCTTTTACTAAATTCAATACCCCAAGGGTGGCGCAGCTATCGCAACGTAGCAACCAGTTCAACCTGCGCACGGTACGCTATACCGAGGTCGATTTGGAGGCCCTCGCCGCATCGGCAGATTATCATACTTTTTCCTTTACGCTGGAAGATAAATTCGGCAACAATGGCCTCATCTGCGTGCTGATATTGCAGCAGGAGAGCCCCGATGTGCTGTTTATAGATACCTGGCTGATGAGCTGCCGCGTGCTTAAACGCGGCATGGAAAACTTCACACTGAACACCATCGTTAATTTTGCGCAGGAAAATGGTTATAAATACCTCAAAGGCGAGTATATTGCCACTGCAAAAAACGGAATGGTGGCAGAACATTACAGCAAACTAGGCTTCGAGCCCGATGGTGCGTATTGGCTGCTTAACCTTACCGAATATCAAACCAAGAAAGCATTCATCGAAAAAAAATAACAACTGTGGAAAGACAACAGATTATAGCCCAGGTAACCGATATATTCAAAGATGTACTGGATAACGACGACATTACCCTTACCGATGCCACCACCGCAAAGGAAGTTGACGATTGGGATTCGTTAAACCACATACAACTGGTAGTAGCCATAGAAAAACACTTCAAGATACGTTTCACCGCCAAAGAGATACACAGCTGGCAAAACGTAGGCGAGCTGGTGGATAGCCTCCAAAGCAAGCTTTAACGGGCTTCTCCATTATCGCTTCACCACATCGTCATTGCGAGCGATAGCGTGGCAACCATCGGCATGCAGAGCCGCTGTGCAGATTCGCCCATCCTATGAGATTGCCACAGCTCGCCAGCACACTTGCCTTCCACAAGAGCTTCGCAATGAATAGGTTATCGCCTCACCACATCGTCATTGCGAGGAACGAAGCAATCTCCCGATAAGCAGGGGCGCTGTGCAGATTCGCCCATCCTATGAGATTCCCACAGCTCGCCAGCACACCTGCCCTCCGCAAGAGCTGCGCAATGACATGGTTTATGAATAGGTTATCGCCCTCAATACACCCCGTTATAAAAACTCTTTTTAAATTTCGCCTGCATTATGGCGTGCATAAACAGCTCTATGCCGATGTATATAAAGCCGAACATCCACCATTTAGCAAAGCCCCCTGATCCGCCTGTAAACGACCTGTAAATAAAACCTACGATAAAAAACAGCGGGATGGCACATGCAAACCAATAGGCAATTCGCACCATATACAGCAGTGGGATGTTTTTTGGCAGGGCAAACTTCAGGTAGTTAATAAACAGCAGCTCCAACCAGTGCCCAACAAAAACAATGCTGAAAATCATCAGCCAAATCATCTCGAACTGGCTTAGCTTGCTTCTTTGGCCGTGCGGGAATAGCCGTAAAAAATATATAAGAGCGGCAATTATGGTAGCGGTAATAAGCGTGCGGGTAAGGGTACGCATAACCGCCTCCGGGAATTTCTGGGGAGCTTCCATCAGTTTTGCTTAATTGAGATTTGTGTTAGGTAACTAATTTTACCACACCAAGTTAAGTATTACTAACGAAACAATAAAAAAATTGCGGCGACGGATAGTACTTTAAGCCTGTTGTAAACCGTACGCAAAAACGAAAAGCTCATTTAACACGGATTTAGGATGGAATGTACGAAAAGGCTGGTGGATTCCCAACGTCTATCGGGGGGCAATCAATCAATGATATGCATAGTTGCGAATTTCATGGTGGCGACTTTGCATACGGGCCACAAGTCGGAGACACTTGCGGCAGCGAGGGCTTAACAAAGATGCCTCCCTGTGGCATGGTGTAGCGAAATCATTTAGAACCGCCAACTACGCCCCGCTTCACACCAACTACTCCCAATTGACCTAACTAACTGTCGATATTCTGGGCCGTAAAGAGCCGTAAATGTGCGATATTGATACGTAATTGCTATAATATATTATAGCTGGTACCTCTACCAACGCCTTCTTTCTCAATCATTTTCTTTTCAACTAAATCATTTAAGGCGCGTTTGGTCGAGGAAATATTCAAACCCAGTTTTGAGTTAATCTCTCCAGACCGAATACCCGGATGATTACCAATTAATAAAAGGATTGCACGTTCCCGTCTACTTAATTGTTGTTCTGCACCATGCGTTTGCAATTTCTGCATAAGGGAAACATGCACGGTTTTAAGGCAGTTTAAAAAAAACAGCACCCATTCAGTTACATCTTCATTGGGGCGGTTCGCCTGACAGCTTCTAAGGATACGATAATATTCATTTTTTTGATGCTCGATTTCATGCTCAAGGCTCACGTACTGAATCCAGTGATAATTATGTTTACGTAAGAGCAATGTTGCCAAGAGACGACTTAACCTACCATTACCATCTTGAAAAGGATGAATGCTTACAAATTCATAGCTGAATAACGCACACTTTACTAATGGGTGGATTTTCGCATCTGTATTATACCAATATATCATGGCACGCATTGCATCTTCTGTTGCAAAACCGGGGCTTGTTGTTTTGAATATAATTTGAGATGTTCCATCCGGCATTTGAGCTTCTACCGAATTGCTTTGCTGTTTATAGTCGCCTTTATGCCATTGGTCTTTAGTACTATAACGCATAAGCTGATTGTGTAAACCTTTTATTCCATTTTCACTGATTTGTATATCTTGATACGCCTCACCAATAATGTCCAGTACTTCAAAGTAACCTACAACCTCCTGCTTGTCGCGTTCTTCTAACTTCGATATGTCGAGATTCTTTAAAAGCACATCTACTTCTTCATTACTCAACTTCGAGCCTTCAATACGTGTCGATGCGCCAACACTTCTCACCGTCGCAATCGATTTTAACTCTTTCAAGCTTTGTCCCTCTCGTCGCTCTATTGATTGCCATTCTGCATCGAAACGGTCTATATCACTAATGAGTGCTATTAATTCCCAATCAAGACAAATCCTTAAAGTGTGTACATCTACGAACCTCATATACAAATATATAAAAAAGCGAAGGAATGAGCCGCAAAGAGCCGCAAAGAACTATAAGTGATCCGTAAGCTTGCAGAATATAAATCCCCAACCTTACTCCACCACCAGCAATAGCCCCTTTCCCTTTGCCACAGGTATCTCGCCATCTGCCGGGAATATATTGGCTTGCTGGAAGTTTTTGATGGATTGTGCGGTTACTTTGGCTTTTGTGGGGTCGACGCCGAGGGCTTTCCAGTCGATGGTTAGTTTGATGCTGGTATCGGTATCGGCCCAGCTCGCTATGGCTACGAGGGCTTTGTTTGCCTTTTTATACACGGTGGCCAATACTTTGGGGTTGTTGGTTTTTACGGGGCTGTTGGGCACCCAGTAGCCTATCATCTTACTGCCCTGCATGCCAAATTGATCCCAGGCTTGCCAGATGGGGCGCGGGTCGGCGTTATCGCTCCAGGGCATGCGGTTGGTCATACCGAACACCATGCCGCGCCATGGGTTGCCGCCGTCCTGCAGCATTTCGCCCATCAGGCCGAAGGGGATGCCCGATACTTCGGTGAGGAAGAAATCGGGGGAGTTCTTCTCGTAATCAAAGTATTCGCCAAACCACAGGCGGTTAAGATAGGGGAAGTGCTCCATATACAGGTTGGCGCTGTTGTTAAAGCCGTCGCTTTTGTTGTATTGGTTGGCGCTGTGCAGGTCGATAATGCCGGGGTGCCCATCCTGCGTCAGCACGCGTTTAATGCGTTTCATAGTGATGCGGTCAAAAGCCACATCGTCCAGGTAAATACCATCGATACCAACGTTCTGCACCAGCCAGTTCATGCCCTCTACATAATAATTATGCCAGCGACTCATCCCGCTGTTTACGATGGCGGCATCCTTAATTTCGGGCACGTACCAGGCGGCGATGTAGTCGTCGCCCAGGTGTTCCTGCAGCCAGGAGTAGCCGCCGCCCTTGCCGGGCGAGTATATCTCGTGGCCAAGGCTGCGCATGGGGAAGGTTTCGTAAGCGCTGTTGCTCAGCTCGCGCACGGTGTTGTAGATCTTTACCTTGAGGCCCAGTTTATGTGCCGAATCGATATAATGCTTCATGGCATTGTGGGCGATGAAGGGGTAATTGATGGTAGGGTTTATGGGCGTAGCGTGGTGTATGTTCACCACCGTAGCGCCGGTGGCCTTAATGGTATCGAGGTTGTTGTACTTGTGGTAAAAGCGCGTGCTCCACTGAAAATCGGTATTGATGGGGTGGAAGGGGGTGATGAGCAGCGTGAAGTTGTAGCACAGCACGTCGCCCTTCTTCATGGTACGCGGCCCACTGTAATTTTCCGACAGGATGTTTTTTCCCTTGCGTTTGATGCTGATGCCGCCCTTGCCGTCGTTACCCCAGCTGGTAGGCAGCAGCAGCGGTTTTTGCAGGTAGAAGTTGGTGTTGAGGGGGCGCACGTAGTGCTGATCGCGCAGGGAGTATTGCAGGCCGGCGTTTACTTCGCCAATCCAGGCGCCGTCCTGGTTCTTTTTGGCTACGTCCCATTTCCAGTTGAGGGTATCGGGGCGCAGGCCGCCCTTTTGGTTCAGGCCCATCAGGTATTTGGCTGCGGCGGTATCGAAGGGGATGTGGAGTTTGATATCGTCGAGGGAGATATCTTGCAGGGCAGTGAATTTAACCGAGTAATTCATGTAGCCATCAAATTCGATGCTGCCATAGATATTCATATTTAGCTGGCTGGACTCCATTTTAGCATTCCATGCAATATTGCCGGGCTCTTTCTCATAAAAATAAAAGCCATCTTCATACCTCCTCTGACCCGTTATATCGCCGGTGTATTTGTCGATAAGGTCAATAATAATAGGTGCATTTTTAAATGTTACATCTTTATGGGTATTCGCATCAACCACATGGAAATGGATGCCCTCGCCTAAAATATTCTTGGCAACATCGGTCATGCCGGTCATTTCCGGGGTGAAGAAGGTTTGTATCTGCGCTGGGAAGCCGTTACTATTTAATATTACCTTACGGCCCAGCAGGCTGATGGTTTTATCATCCACCTTAAGCGGGATGTAGGGCTTTATCACATCGTTTTGCTGCGCGAGGGTAGAGTTGAGCCAGGTGAGCCGAGTTTGCAGTTCGGGGTGATTTACGCCGCCGTTGAGGGCGGTTTGATTTTTAACGGTTATGCTTATAGGTATAGTGGTTGTTGGGGCACCCTTGCTATAAACCTCAACCTTGCCTGTATACGTGCCTGCGATAGTTTTTTCCGGTACATCCACCAGGCACCACATTGCTTGTACATCGCCTTTGGCAATGTCTACTTTTTTTTCTAAAAAATTACCGTCATAAGCTGTTCCCCTGGTATTAAGGCAGCTCATATTTCCGCTGCCGATTGTATGCCCCTTAGCATCCTTTAGGTCGTAAAAGAATACCTGTACATTCTTCAAATCTTTAGCCACCGCATAAACACCCAACTGGTAGCTATAATTCTCGCCCTTCGCTGCCGAGCCGCGAAACTTTGGCACGGTGCCCTTTTGTATAAATCGCTGGGGCAGATCGTGCGTCATTTTAATGGGGTGCTCCCTGTCTTCGGTAAATACGAGGTAGGGCTTGTTGGTTTTGCTGAGCGCGATAACTTCCGCCTTAGTGGCTATCACCTCCATGGGGTAAAAGCTGTTCATGGCGTTTACGGCTTCCAGGTAAAGCAGGGTGGCCGGTGCAGCCTTAGCAGTTTTGGCCAGCCAGGCAGCCGAGGCGGTATTTTGTAAGGGCAGATATACTGCTTTGGGGTAATTGCTGCGGGCGGTTACCTTGTAAGGCATATAGTAAACATAGTATTTCCCCGCGCCCGAGGTTGGCTCGAAGTAAATAGTGCCGCTTTCTTGCGAGATAGCATCAGCCTTTATGTTGAGGATGCGCTTACTGGTTTTAGCATCTACCACGATGATTTGCTTGTTTGTGGGGTCATCGTGCCGGCGCCAGGGGATAAATACCTTGCTCGCAGGTGCCGCTGCCGCCACGTTCACCACGGCGCGGTGATTGCCTAATGAATCGGGGTCCCAGCTGTTGTTTCCGTTAATGTATTTTACAGTTTGTGCGGATGCGATGCTGCCGGTTGCTAATAACATGCAACAAAGAGCGAGGGCTTTTATCAGGCGATTCATATGGCGCGGGCTTTGGGTAGCGTTTACCTGCCAAATTAACAAAAAAAGCCGCCCATTTCCGGAGGGCACTGAAAAAGTCCTTTTAGAAAAAGAGGTGTAAAAAAGGAGCAGGAAGGATTGTCTTTCTGCTCCTTTTTTTGTATTTTAAAGGTGTATTAGAACGCCTTTCAGATGTTAGCTCAACAACAAAAGATCCAATTTAGCGCGTTTTCGGGATTGTATGATTTGATCGTACCCAAAGACAATCTTCTTCGCAAGATCAATGAACTGATAGATTTTACTTTTATCCTTGAAGAGCTGGTTGACAAA